>CAXTDB010000164.1:0-10381 GCA_964242045.1 uncultured Leptolyngbya sp.
TATCCCCAAACCTTTTTGGGATGCTCGTTAGAACTGAAATTTGATGCGCTCTTAATTCACTGTGCAGAACCTTGGTGCGTCGATCAAGTGATGGAAGAACTCGATCGCCTGGTAAAAGCTGCTTGGGTAGTGTTGGGTGTGAAATCCGTATCGATTTGCTACGCCAGCGAAGAAGTATGGCGGGCGAGAACGCGATCGCAGCGGCAACCATGCGCGTCGAGATAGTCTGCCGTTTACCATAGAAAATGCACTCTCTTGGCAAACGAGAACAATGACTCTTCCTTCGATTCCAATCGCGTTGACGATCGCGGGTTCAGACAGTGGCGGTGGTGCAGGAATTCAAGCAGATTTACGAACGTTTGCGTTTCATTGCGTGCATGGAACCAGCGCGCTTACTTGTATCACCGCACAAAATACGCTAGGTGTATCGCGCGTGGATGCCCTGCCTCCCGAAGCAGTCACGGCTCAGATCGAAGCGATCGTTCAAGATATCGGTGTACAAGCGGCAAAAACAGGAATGCTACTGAATCAAGGCATTATTGCAGCGGTTGCCGAACAAGTTTTAACGTTCAACATTTCTAACTTAGTCGTTGATCCCGTGATGGTGTCGCGCACAGGAGCGCAGTTGATCGATGACAGCGCGATCGCGGCTTTGAAAACGCTCCTCGTTCCACAAGCGCTAATTCTCACGCCAAATCGCTATGAGGCTCAACTGCTCAGCGGTATCGAGATCAATACCTTAGAAGACATGCAGAAAGCCGCTCAGCAAATCTTTGAACTGGGGGCGAAGTCTGTTTTAGTGAAAGGGGGCGGCATGAGCGATCAACTGCGCGGAGTCGATGTCTGGTTTGATGGAACTCAGTGCGAAACGTTTGTAACTCAAAGAGTGGAAACAAAACATACGCATGGAACCGGATGTACGCTTTCTGCCGCGATCGCTGCAAACTTGGCATTAGGGAAAGAACCGCGATCGGCAATTGCAGCCGGAAAGCAGTATGTCACGACTGCGTTAGAGTACTCGCTGGCGATCGGTCAGGGACAAGGACCAGTCGGACATTTCTTTCCGTTGCTACAGCGTTCCTAATTTTTGCTGACGGATCTTCCTCCCAATGTCATACGGTTTTCTCCCTGATCCTGAATTCGCGCGACTTTGAATAAACCGCCACAATAAAGAAAAACAATGAAATCTGTACTCATCATTAGTGAGTTTGAGAATTCACCTTCGCAGAAGGACTAGATAAGTCTATTCCTTGTGCTGTAGCTGCGATCCGATCTCGCTCAGCAATATTTGGAGCTTTCTCTCATGTCTTCGTTTGCGGCTTCTAGTGCGCTAGAAAATCGCTTGCTGGCTGCACTTCCGCTGGAGGTTTATCAAAGAATAGCGGCTCATTTAGAGCTAGTGACGCTGACTCCTCAGCAAATTCTTCATCCGATCGGAGAAGCGATTTCTTATGTTTATTTTCCGATCCGATCGCTGATTTCGCTCACAACTCTACTTTCAAACGGCTCGGTTCTCGAAGTTGGGCTAGTCGGGCGCGATGGATTTATCGGAGCTTCGGTAATTTTAGGACGGCACGAGAGTGTTCAACAAGCGATCGTGCAAGTCGGTGATGCAGCCTTGCGTTTACCCATTCAGCAGCTTTTAACCGAATTTGAACAAAGTCCAGCTTTACAGTCACTTTTATTAGAATACGTCCAAGTTTTACTTTTACAAACCTCACAATTAGCCGCCTGTCATCGATTTCACTGTATTCGAGAACGATTGGCGCGACAGTTATTATTAATTCGATATGCGTTGCAGCTTGATGAATTTACAATCACACACGAAGCACTGGCACAAATGTTGGGCACTCGTCGATCAGGAATAACAGTTGCGATCGGGGAATTCACTCGAATCGGAGCAATTCGGTGCAGTCGGGGACGCATTGCGATCGTGCAACCACAAAAATTAGAAGCAATTTCCTGTGAATGCTATGCGGTGATTCGAGAAGAAATCAGCCGATTTCACTGCCAGCATTAACGTTATGAATCCGCTGTAAGTTCCGGCATTTGTCCCACTGACTTTGCTTCAGTATGGGGCACGTAATAGCTCGCGATCAGTGCTACACTCAGCCACCACAGCACACTCACTTCCGGTCGATACCAAACCGTATCAACCGTTCCATGCCCTAGCATTCCCGCCATTGAGGTAATCGCGCCGATCAGCCAAAATCCATCCGGAGCGCCCAATGCTCTCACGCGCCGCAGTTGCACAAATCCCTGATTAAACGTCACCACTAGCAGCCACAGAAACGCCGTTAGCCCAATCAAACCCGACTCAACGGCAACCTCCAACAGGATTGAATAAGCACTCAACGCACTAAACCGCGCTGCTGAATACAGCGGATAAATCCGTTTAAACACCAAATCCCCTGGCCCAAATCCCAAAATCGGTCGATCGCGAATCATATCGAGGACCGATCGCCAAACATTCAGCCGAAACGCATTGCTACTATCACCACTGCCCGCGAAAATACTACCAACTCGATACCGAAATGGCGTAACAAAGATAAACCCAAGCACTAAAATTCCTGCTAATCCGCCAAACACAAGCGGCAACGCCCACAGCCGTAAAAACCTGGGTAGGTAAGCGCTCCACCAATACCGCATCAACACGATCATCACCAATGCCGCTACGACTAATCCAATCCAACCGCCTCGGCTCTGAGTTAAAAGCAGACAAGCCGTATTGATGCCAAACATGACGATCGCTAATATTTTCGGCAGCCAGCGTTTCCAGACAAAAATCGCGCTAAACGATAGCCACACCGCAGGCATCAAATACCCAGCGAGTAGATTCGGATTTCCCAAATAGCTATACACCCGCGTAGATTGGGCTGTTGGAGACTCTGGATCAACCCAAGTCGCCAACGCATCCGCACCAAAAATTGCCTGTCGAATCCCGTAGCTACTGACCACCAGCGCTACTAATAGAAACATCGTGATACAAAACGATCGCAGTTTAGGCGATCGTAAAACCCGCGCCATCAAGATAAAAAACATCAAATACAGCGAAAGCTTTCCTAACCCCACAAACGCAAATCGCTTCAGGGGAGAAAGCGCCGCTGCCGTTGCTGATATTCCCCAAAACAGCAGCACCAATAGATGAATCGGAGTAAATCCAGCACGGGGATCATCGTCTGAAACCGTTAACAACAGCCAAAACAAAATGCAGGTTGCAAGTAGCCAGCCGATCAAATCTGTGGCAACAAAAGGAGAGGCGGCAAAAACGATGCTGATTAAGAGAGCCGCGATCGCATCTCCCTGCTGCATCAACCCGCTTTGCTGTCGCCAGTTGGAGAGCGATCCCACTAGTCGATAAACATAACTGACTTGTCGCCATTCTCGCAGCGGCAGTGTGGATAGCGTGACCTGTTGCCAAACCGAATTCATACGCGAATTTCCATGCTGTAAAGCAAAATAGCCCTACCGAATTGGGCTAGGGCTATTATCCGCGATATTGGCGTTTTGACAAGGTTGTCGCGCTAATGTTGCGTTAATCGAGGCAGCGTAATCACATAGCGATATCCCGGTTCTGATGCGCCTTGAATGAGAATTTGCCCGCCGTGCATTTCTGCCAGTTGCCGACTCAGCAGCAAACCGAGATTTTTTCGCACTGCATCGGCATCGTGAATCTCTGGAGCTTGATCGAGGTCGGCAAATTTTGTGGCACTGAGCGCAGCGGCAACGGGCATCAGTCCCGCCCCTGCACGATGACCATTACTCGGAACGTCGTCGTACTCGAAAGACGCGATCGCGCTTGTTTGCGGAACGAGCATTTCATTATAAGCAAGCCCATCACCAAGACAGGGATGCGATGCCCAAACGGTGAGCCGTAATCCGCTGCTTTTTTGAGAAACGTGCAGACGAATAATACTGCTGGCATTCGAGGATTGAATCACGCTGAACATCAAGTGATACAGCATTTGGCGAATTTTCTCTTTATCGAGGAGCCAGATGCGATTGCCCGGTTCGACTGAGAGCCGAATTTGCTGTTCTCGACGGCTGGCAGCTTGTTCTAAAGTGCTGATGGCTTGCTGACACAGCATTTCGATATCGATCGAGGCTAAATTCAGCGCGCGACCACTGTCATCGAGCTGCGACAGTTCCAAGATTTCTTTCACCAGCGACAACAAATACTGTCCGCTGTGGTGAATGATGTCGAGATATTCTTTCTGCTTGCTCGTCAGCGGGCCATAAATTTCACGATTGAGAACGCTTGCCATTCCCATCACAGAAGTGAGGGGAGTGCGTAACTCTTGAGTGAGTTGGGCAAGCAGTTCAAACTTAACGGGGTTAGGGGGCGGAGTCAGAGGCTCGGATTGAATGGTTGGAATCGAAGTTCCGGCTACCTGCGCTTTGATTAAATGCAGGCGTTCATATTCACTCATGCTTAAACGTGCCGTCAGCATGAGAAATTCAGCATCGCGTTCCGTAAAGTTACGCGGGTGGAAATCCATAATACAAAGCGTTCCGACGCAGTCTCCACTGACGGTCAGCAGCGGCGCACCGAGATAAGCACGGATGCCGTACTGTTGACATAACAGCGAATTTGCAAAGGCAGGATGATCAAGCGTGTCATCGATCGCTAAAATTTGCTGGCTATCAACGACATGCACGCAGAAGGCTTCTTCGCGGGGCAGTTGGCGAGCAAGCGCGAGATCGTTCATCAATCCCAAGCGCGATAAACCCACCGCGGATTTGAACCACTGACGCGACTGATCCAAGACACCGAGCAAACTAATCGGCGCACCGAGTGAGTGAGCGGCGGTTTGGGTCGCTTCTTCAAAGATCGGTACGATTTCGGAGTCGAGCAAGCCGAGTTCCGTCAGTACCAAAAGACGCTGCTGCTCACGCGCAGCAGTCGTTAACCCATCGAATCGACAAAAGAGCCTGTTTTCGGGGATTCCCATTCCAACCCCTATCCTCGATTTAAAGAACTTTTCTAACGATTTGACAATTCTGTGTCTGTCGAATCGTCTGCAACTATACAAAGATTGCCCGGACTTGCCAGTAGATCAACGTTCTCGCACACGGAAGATTACGGAAGTTAAGCCGTTTGTGTAGTAGCATCCTGATGAAATTACGCACAGGTTTATTTTGTCCACGCGGCGTGGTTTAACAAAGCGGCAATCACTCGGACTCCTCGTAATTGGTTTGAGAGCGGTAGATGCCCTTTCGGAGCGGCTAAACTCCAGGTAAATCCATCCGGGTAGCGTGTCCAACTGTATCCGGATTTCCACCCAATTTTAGCCCAAAGTTTTTCCCATTTTTTGCCCACACTGAGCCAAATCTGGCGTTGGACTGAAAACCCGTACTGATAATCAGAATGAGCCAGCCAAAGTGTGTCGATCGTTTGTAAATCGGCAGTCGGAAAATTTTCGACCTCGGTGAAATACAGCCATTTGCGTAATACGGCAGATTCTCCAGCGAGTTCACACAGCTTTTGGATCGTTAAGCGGTCGGCTTCTTGAAATTTTTGCTGTGCTAGAAGTTGCTGAAGTTCGGTGTAATCGATATTGCGATCGGACTTTAGGGGAACCGTTCCGGTCGGAAAGTGCTGCTGAAGAAATTCCAGCACTCTCGGAGATTGAGAATTAAACAGCGTTTGATAGATTTTTGCCGCAACTCGGTTGGGTTCAGAGCGATCCATCAGGAACTCCATCAGCGCGGGAAGTCCATCTTCGCCGAGTGCAGTGAGATCGTCGATCGCTTGAAGCTGCACCTTTTCGGAATCTGATCGCAGCTTGAGTTGAAGAGTCGCGATGCTATTTGGCAGATCGAGGGCTGAAGAAGTCTCTAAATTAGTCATGTAAACCTTGAGTGTTAAGGGTTTCGGGGTTCGCCCTTCAAAATCCGATCGACAATCGCACTGGTCGAAGACTGCACTTCGATTTCGATGAGTCGAACTTGTCCACCGTAGGACTGCACGATTGCGGCTTCGGGCAGGGTTTGTAAATTGTAATCGCCACCTTTAGCATAAATCTCAGGGTGAAGTGCTTCAACTAGCGGACAAGCAGTTTTTTCAGAAAAAATCACGACTCCATCGACAGATCTGAGTGCAGCGAGGACTTCTGCGCGCTCTATCTCCGGTATGATCGGACGCGACGGAATGCGATCGGGCTTAATTAATCGTATTGAAGCATCACTGTTTAAACCGACGACGAGCGATCGACCGAGTTGCTTGGCTGAGTTGAGATAGCGCACATGACCGGAATGTAAGAGATCGAAACATCCATTCGTGAGAACCAGCGGTCGCCAGCGATCGGGATCTTTTGCGATCGCATTTTGTAATTCAGCTAATGAATAAATCCTGGCGATCATGCGTTCTCTTCGGTCGCGACAGGCTCTGTTGGTACTCGGTAGCCTTTTTCAAACGCATAGCGAACTAACTGCGATCGATTTTCTAATTGCAGCTTGCTCAAGATATTACTTAAATGCGTTTGCACCGTGCGCGGACTGACAAATAGATGATCGCCGATTTGCTTATTGGTATGACCTTGAATCACTTGCCAAAAGACCTTTTCTTCAGCAGGGGTCAAAGGCAATGGAGTAACGGTCGGTGTGGGCGATTCTAAAACATTGCCAGATTGCTGCATCAGACGAATGATTTCCGAGTGCATTCGGCGCGATCGTTCTAGCTGCGATTCGATTTTTGCTAGGAGTTCTCTCGGTTCAAACGGTTTAATCAAATAATCGTCGGCTCCGATCGAATGTCCTTGCACTCGGTCTTCGACTTCGCTGCGACTAGAGAGAAAGATAAACGGAACAAGCTGCCCGACTCTAAGCGATCGCAAACGGCGACAGAATTCGAGTCCGTCCATTTCCGGCATGATCACATCAGACACGACTAAATCCGGTGGGTCGAGTTCAAACTGGCTCAGTCCTTCGATTCCCGATGCAGCATCTCGCACCGCATATCCACGCTTTTCTAAATATCGAATCAATGCGGTTCGGAGTGCAGTATCATCATCGACAATCAAAATCTTCTTCATGCGCGTCTCCAGCAGCTCAAGACGATCAACTCATACAGTCTGCGATCGAAATCAAAAAACCAACTCATCCAACCTGTTCATCCAGTTAGGTCAACTTTTTAACCAAAAATTTCCACTTATCATGGTATCCCAGTGATTGATGGTTCTGATATCTCAGGCTTATCTTTACGGTCTAGTCGTATCCATTCATCTAACGTTCATCTGTAACGATCTAATTCGGGTGATTCATGCTGTTAAACCTTGATCACTCGCTTAAGTTGCCATTTCTTGCTGAGAAATAAGCTGAAAAATTTGGTAGCCTATCTAGCGCGCCGTTGCTAACCTATCCTACTTGAGAACTGCTCGACCATGTACAAAACGAATACGTACAAAGCGAATAGGTACGAAAAAATTACACCTCCCTCAACAGGTTCCGCAATCAAGTTTGAGAACGGAGAACCGATCGTGCCGGACAATCCGATTATTCCGTTCATTCGGGGTGATGGAACGGGGATCGACTTGTGGCCCGCATCTCAGAAGGTTTTTGATGCAGCGATTCAAGCGGCGTACGGTGGAAAACGCGAAATCACCTGGTTCAAAGTCTATGTAGGAGATGAAGCGTGTGAGCAGTACGGAACGTATCAATATTTACCCGAAGACTCGCTAGAAGCAATTCGAGAATTTGGCGTGGCGATCAAAGGACCATTGACAACTCCGATCGGCGGTGGCATTCGATCGCTCAATGTGGCACTGCGCCAAATTTTCGATCTTTATGCCTGTGTGCGTCCTTGTAAGTACTATGCGGGAACGCCTTCGCCGCATCGATATCCAGAAAAGCTGGACGTGATTATCTATCGCGAGAACACTGAAGATATCTACTTAGGAATCGAGTGGAAACAAGGCAGTGAAATTGGCGATCGTTTAATCAAACTTCTCAACGAAGACCTGATTCCCAGCACTCCAGAGCATGGGAAGAAACAGATTCCGCTCGATTCTGGTATCGGAATCAAGCCGATTAGTAAAAAAGGATCTCAGCGTCTTGTTCGTCGAGCGATTCAACATGCGCTTCGGTTGCCCAAAGATAAGCAAACCGTGACATTGGTTCACAAAGGTAACATTATGAAGTACACCGAAGGCGCGTTTCGGGATTGGGGCTATGAACTAGCGACGACGGAATTTCGATCGCAGTGTGTGACCGAGCGCGAATCTTGGATTCTCGGCAACAAAGAGAAGAAATCGGAGTTATCGATCGAAGAAAATGCCCGTCAGATCGATCCCGGTTACGATTCGATGACACCCGACAAAAAAGAATCAATTTGCAAAGAAGTGCAATCAGTACTCGACACGATTTGGGAAACGCACGGAAACGGACAATGGAAAGAAAGAGTGATGATCAACGATCGCATCGCTGATAGCATTTTCCAACAGATTCAGACTCGTCCCGATGAATACTCGATTCTGGCAACGATGAACCTTAACGGTGATTACATTTCGGATGCTGCGGCTGCGATCGCGGGCGGGTTGGGCATGGCTCCGGGTGCAAATATCGGCGATTCTTCTGCAATCTTTGAGGCGACTCACGGCACGGCTCCGAAACATGCGGGACTCGATCGCGTCAATCCCGGTTCGCTGATTCTGTCCGGTGTGATGATGCTGGAATATCTCGGCTGGCAGGAAGCAGCGGATTTGATCAAAGGTGGACTAGCGAAAGCGATCGAGCAGCGCGAAGTCACCTACGATCTGGCACGATTAATGGAGCCTCCGGTTGATCCGCCTTTGAAATGTTCTGAATTTGCTGATGCGATCATTCGGAACTTCTGATTGTGTAATTGTGGAGCGGGCATCTTGCCCGCCTTATTTATGGATTTGAGAAAGTGTTGATACTGCCGCCACCGATCGAACGTCCGGGAATCGATCGCGGAACTGTGAACGGTTGCGAATTAACGATCGGCGCATTCTCAATCACATCGAAATTTGAAGGCTGAGGCGCAACGGGTTGAGGAACCGGAGAATTGAGTGGAACCGCAGTCGGTAAAGGTGCAGAAATCGTCGGAGCGGTTCCGGGTGCGATGGGTTGCGCGCCTTCAACTAAGGTTGAAAAGGAATTCGGAGGCTGAGGCGTTGGATTGATCAAAGTTCCAGCAGCGGGAGTATCTAACCGGATGGTTCCTTCGATCGGGGTTTGAGACACAACAGAGCGATTCTCGATGGCTAACTTCGACATCGCTTCTTGCAATCGGTTTGGCGGCAAGGGGGCGGGAGTTGTTGGATCAGCTTGTACGGTGTTGGGAAGTCCAAGCTGTGTGGTTAATGCGCTGGTGAACACTCCGAAAACACCTTGACCGGATTGAGCGGGTTGAGGAGTTGCGATCGTCTCAGTCGGCGCAGAAAGAAGCCGATCTGGAGCGGTTGGATTTGGGGCGGAATTCTGAGCCGGATCGATTTGAGCGGTTTCTGGTTTTGGAGTGATTTTAATATCGTTCATCAATAGCGGTAGAGAATCGATATCTGCTCCGATCGCTTGATCTTCACGCGACAGGGTTTCGTCCGGAGTCGAGATGCCAAAATAACTAGATTCTGGATGACTGAAAAACTCCCAGGCAAATAAGATTAACAGTAAAAGTGCGATCGACGGTGCCCAAAAAATCGGGCGACCCAATCGACGCAATCGAGCGAATCCATATCGAATCCAGGATGCGTGATGTCGCATAAACCAAACCCATGAATACTTAAAGCCAATTGTATTCGATCGAACTATATTGCCTCTAATTAGTCTTCCTCAAGGTTGGCGATGCAATCCGGAGCATCATGAGCGGGACTATTCACCACGAGCGGAACTGGATAGGTTTGCATCACCGCGCTGGAATAAGGATGCAGCAAAGATTGAGCCTCTTTGAAAGTCGGATCGAGCCAGCGATCGTAATGCTCTTCATTGAGAATCACAGGCATTCGATCGTGAACCGTTGCCGCTAATTCATTCGCTTCAGTAGTAATGATCGTACAGGTCTCGATCGGTTCGCCATCGGGAGAAGTCCAACGCTCCCACAGTCCGGCGAATGCGAACGGTTGATGATTCTTCAACTGAAAGTAAAAGGGCTGTTTCTTGCCCGATTGCTTTTTCCATTCGTAGTAGCCATCTGCCACGATCAAACAACGGCGACGTTTGAAAGCATCTCGAAATGAAGGTTTTTCGCTAACCGTTTCGGCGCGCGCGTTGATCAGTTTTGAACCGATCGACGAATCTTTTGCCCAAGCGGGAATTAATCCCCAACGTAGTTGTTTGAAATGATGCGGTTCAACGATCGCTGGAATTGATTGGGTTGGGGCAATGTTGTATCGCGGTTGCCATTCTGGAGTTTCATCGAGAT
>CAXTDB010000165.1:0-10301 GCA_964242045.1 uncultured Leptolyngbya sp.
CAGGTTTTGCCGCCGCGTTAAAACTTGCTAATACCCAAGCGGCACTACTCCGAACATCAGGCGCTTTCGCATCGAGCGCGCTCACCAAGGCTGGAATCGAACTAAATCCTAATTTGCCCAGAGTAGCGATCGCTTCTCCACTAACGCGCCGATCTTCGTCGCGCAATCGTTCGACCAGCGCAGGAATCGCCGTTCGTGCTTCGGGACCAATATTGCCGATCGCGCGCGCCACTTCTCGCCGAATACACCAATCGCGGTCTTGAAACTCCCGCACCAAAGCAGGTAAGACATCTTTGGAGGCTGAACCTAATTCACCCAACTCTCGGATCGCTTCTAACCGTGCGATCGTCTCTCCGGTCGAAAGCATCGGAGTCAAGCGTCTCATTCGCTGATCGACCTGAGATTTGCGTAACACTTCTGCGCTCAGTCCAACTCGCTGACCTAATTCTTCTAGAACGAAATCGGGGACATCAATTTCAGCGCTTCGAGTTAAGCAACAATCCCGCATTGCGAGTAAAAAGCCTTGAATTGCATCGGGCGCGCCGGGCATCGTATCGGCTTGCATTAGCCAAGTACTCCAAGCGGCTCGATCGGCGCGATAGTGTTCAACCAAATGCAGTGCCGCTAAACATTCTGCCAATGGATCAAGAGCAAAACAGATTTGATCTTGAGCAGGGCCGATCGCTTGCACAATTCGCAACCGTTTTTCTAAATGCTTGAGTCTCGCTTTTACGGTTTCCTCGTCTGCTTCAGTTTGAGCTTCTAAAGCATCGAGAACCGCTTCTCGTTTCGCTGGAGCCGGACGATAATAGTGTTTCAGACATTCCCAAGCAATGATTTTTGCATCTTCATGCACCACCAAATTATCAGGTTCATCGTCTGCGGTGTCACGATTGAGTTCATTCAGATAGCTCAGCATCAAATCGGGAATGTTGTCGGGCAGAATACCTTCGCTGCCTTCTTTTTTAGCGATCATCTGCTCAGCATAAAGCTTTGCAAGTAAAACGGTAATGTTGCGTTGTCCAACCATTCTCGATAGTTGGCTACAAGCATCAAAATATTCTGGATCGGTAAACAGTTCGCGCTTGTGGCGTTGATTCAGATAAGCTTCGAGAAACGAAGATAAGCGATTGCCCTCGATTCGTAAAGGCTTCACCGTTGTTTTGGGAACTTCGTCTAAGGTCTCTTCAACGCGCGAAGTTACGATGAGAGCATTGGCGGGAAAGTCAGGATGTCCAGGGCGAATCTGTTGGCGCGTTTCTTCGCTCAGTTCCGACAGTCGATCGACGATCACTAAAATTCGTCGCTGTCTTAGCAGTTTTTCGAGAAACTCATCGTTGATGGGTTCTGCGGCATCGATCAAGGCTTGCAGTTGTCCGCGAATTGCTTCCCGAAACGGACTCTTTTCATCTGGTAGTTTGAAATCTAGCTCTTGTTCGATCAACACAGGCAGCATTCGATGTCTGCTGAGTCGCTCTACTTTGTTATCCGACATTGCCCACTTTGCTAAGTGACAAGCTAAGCTTGTTTTGCCGATTCCACCTTCACCCCAAATTAACAAGCACTGCCGCCCGTCCCAGAAGGTTGTATGCAAATCTTGACTGCACAGTTCAGCGATCGCATTTCCATCCATTACCACGGGAATCGGGATATACACCTTACGATCACTCACCGTACTCTTATGAGCAAATGCCTCGCGCGCGACTTCGATTTGCTTTTTCACCCAAGCATCTAACACTCTTGGATGATAGTGGAGCCATCCGATAAACAACACAAAGCGCAGCGGAATTTTGATGCTTCCGCCTAAAGGACTGGGAATCTCAAAATCTGTGTAAGGTTGCAGAGCGTTGTTGAGTTTGAGTAACCAAAGGGGACGAATCAGCAACACCATTAACCACAGAGACGGCATTGCTAACATATATGCTGCAATCGAAGCGATCGCTGGATTTGCTTGCGACCATTCAAACACGCGCTCGAATAGCCGCGAATCCTTCTCATTTTTCAGAACATTCAGCGATCGACGCACTGCCGCTGTGACTTCTTCATTAAACTGAGATTTCGGATCTTCTAGAATTGGCAATGCTGTTTCTAGCGTTGCGTAAGCCGCGACTAAATCAGTTGCCGTTAGCTTTGTCGCCTTATCTTGCAGCACCCCCGCTAATTTCCCTACAGAGGATGCCGCGCTCAGTCGCACTACTGGATTCTCATCCTTCAGCGCATTGACTAACTCAGGTAACGCCGATCGCGCTTCGAGTCCAATCCGCCACAAAGCTGTTGCAGCTTGCGATCGCACATCTTTATCGAGATCTTTCAGTGCAGTCGTTAACTCAGGAACCGCTAGTTTTGCTTCTGCTCCGATTCGACCTAGTGCAACAGCGGCAAACGATCGAGTTGCACGATCAGGATGTTGCAATGCCTGTCTCAGCCGTGGAACTGCCGCACTCGCATCACTTCCAAGTGTAATCAGCGTCAATGCGGTTTTCGTCCGAACTTCCGAATCTGGATCACTCAGCAATTGCGCTAAAATCGGAACCGCTGATTTTGCTTCTGGTCCCAACTTACTCAATGCCACGATCGCACTCAGTCGAACTTCTCGCTCCTGAGCATTCAGCGCATCAGTTAGGGGGAAAATCGCAGGTTTAGCATCTACTCCGATCGCCGCGAGCGCGTTAATGGCTTTAACCCGCACCGTTCGATTAGCATCTGCGATCGCGCTGATCAAGCTTGGAACTGCATCCTTTGCCGCAGTTCCGAAATTCCCTAATGCTTGAGCCGCACCGATTCGGATGTCTACGTCTTTATCTTTCAGTGCATCAATCAAGACTGGGATTGCTTCTTTTCCAGGTTCTTCGAGATTTGCTAAAGCCGCTAAAGCTGCTAATCGGATTTCTTTTGAATTGCTGCCGATCGCATCAATTAATACTGGAGTCGCAGCTTTGGCATTGAGTTCACCGAGGGCAGCGATCGCAAAAAGTCGCGATCGCTGCGGTTCTTTCTCGGTTCCAGCGAGCGTGATCAAAGCCTGAATTGCAGGTTTGCCGCGTTTTCTGAGCGATGCGATCGCCGATTGAGATTGTTCTGCCGCTGCCAATTTGCGAATGTCTGCGGGAGTAGTTTGTGCCGAAACGGGAGTGAGTAAAACCGTTAAACACAGCAGCGTGATTTGGCTAGCGAGTGTGAAAATCTTGCGGGTGCGCGATGCCATAGAAAAAAGCCTGCAAACGAGGTGAATCGTATGCAGGGCTGCCATTCGGATTTGGATGCGGTTGAACTTTACGAAAAATCGATCCGTAAAATTCCAGTTCTTCAAACACGATGCAACCCTGACTGCGTAATAGTTCCCACGGCGATCGACCAAATAACGCAATCTCACGGACGAGAACGAGGTTCAAATCGCTCAATTTCAATATCTTCTATGTTCCATGAGTGGACTTGCCCCGATTAGCGCGAAAATCGATTTCCGGGCGAGACGTGAAAGAAGTGAAAGATTGTGTTGAACTCAGGTTCAATTGAGTATTTATCCTTAATATTGTTCTACATCTTGCTTCAGTGATTACACTCAATGATCTGCATAGATTAATGCGTAGTTTAAACTTTCTTTAATTTGTATTCATCTTTTCTAATCTTTTCCCTATACTGACTTCTATGAGAGCGGCTACTGAACCGCCAACGAAAAGTTTTCGCACTATCACATAAACCTTATCTTTTGGAGTTAAAGCAATGACCTTGGCAAACAGTCAAAGCCTGGAAAATTCTGCTATTTTGTTTACCCTCAAAAGCTTCTCGGTCTGGGTCTTCACACTGACTGTCTGCATGATTGTGATTGGCTTTCCGATGTTTATGTTAGTGGTTTCAGTCAGTGCTTTAGCGGCGTTTATCTTGAATGCAATTTTGCCATTTAGCTCGATTCTATTTGTATCGGCGATCGTCATTGGCGTTCATGCCTTCGGCATTATGTTTGCAGCAGCTTGGTTAACTTCACAAGGCATTCATCCTCAAGAAGTTGAGTTTCTCCGCTGGTTGAACGGCAAGGAAAACCCGCTACACACCTCGGTGTATGCTTCTTGCCCATTGACTTGCGAACTCAGCGAGTAAGGTATCTCGTAGATTGTCATTCGGTGAACTGGTCTGACTCCCCCGGCTTCGGTCGGGTTTTTTTATGAGAATTAACTTCACATTTTTTAACTATGATTTAATCACCAATCGCGAATTATGATGAGTGGGCGATCGAGAAGCGCTCCGGATTTTACGGGCAGGATAAATCTAGCTCGATCGTGTTGTTCTGGTAAGTTCTGATGCTAAAGTCACCGATTCCTATCTGTCTGATTGTGGGAACGCGCCCCGAAGCGATTAAGATGGCTCCGGTGATTCAAGCGTTTGCGCGATCGTCTGTGTTTGATACGCAGGTCGTTCTCACAGGTCAACACCGCGAAATGGTCGATCAAGTGATGCAACTGTTTGATTTATCAGCGCAGCATGATCTCGCAATTATGCAACCCAAACAAACGCTAACGGATATTAGCTGTTTGACGCTGCGGGGATTGGAAGATTTGTTTCAAAAGCTTCAGCCGCGAATGGTGTTAGTTCAAGGGGATACGACAACCGCCTTTGCCGCTGCCCTCGCCGCGTTTTATCAGAAGATTCCGATCGCTCACGTTGAAGCAGGACTCCGAACTGAAAATGTGTTTAACCCGTATCCCGAAGAAGCAAATCGGCGACTAGTTTCGCAAATTACACAGCTCCACTTTGCGCCAACCTCGCTATCGGTTGAAAATCTAAAGCGATCGGGCGTTTTGGGTGAGATTCATCAAACCGGAAATACGGTGATTGATGCGCTGTTAACGGTTGCCGATCGACAACCCCCGTGTGAGATTCCGGGTTTAGATTGGTCGAAGTACCGCACAATTTTGGCAACGGTGCACCGCCGTGAGAATTGGGGGCAACCGCTCGAAGACATTGCCCAAGGATTTCTCAAGGTTCTCGATCAGTTTGAAGATACGGCTTTATTGTTGCCGCTGCACCGCAATCCAACGGTACGAGAGCCGCTGACCGCAATGCTTGGCAATCATCCGCGAGTATTTTTAACCGAACCGCTTGACTATACCGATTTAGTCGGGGCAATGCAGCGATGCTATTTACTGCTGACGGATTCAGGCGGGATTCAGGAAGAAGCGCCGAGTTTGGGTAAACCTGTGTTGGTGTTACGCGAAACAACCGAGCGACCTGAAGCCGTGATGGCGGGAACTGCGAAACTGATTGGAACCGATGCCGACAATATCTTAAAAGAAGCGGGCGAGCTGTTGAGTAGCTCGATCGCTTATCAAACGATGGCGAATGCGGTCAGTCCATTCGGAGATGGTTTGGCTTCTGAAAGAATTGTGCAGATTGTTGAACGCTATTTGTCTAAAGTTTAGAACCGTAAAAATCGTTAGAAATGGGGCGGTATCACCACCCCCATTCCTTTTATCGATTAATTCTTGCATTGCCAAACTTTCAAACTCTTTCCTACACTCGTAACCAGCAAATGACCTTGCTGACTAAATTTGAGCGACTGCCAAAGTCCCTGTCCCAAATCTGCTTGAGATAGAGATTCTAACAATTCTCCGGTTTGTGCATTCCAGATTCTTAGAACATTCTGTCGAGGCAGATAGCTTGCAAATCGGGGATGAACCTCAGTCCGCTGAAATCCTGCCACAAACCATTTGCCATCAGGACTGAGTGCAGAAACCTGAATCGCACGATCGTACAAATCCAGCGGAATTCGACAGCGGATTTCACCAGTTGTCATTTCACAAATTATCACCTGCCGACCAACGATCGTTGCTGCACTTTGCCAATCCGGAGCGACGGTTAGCACTTGTTCACAAGAAGTCAGCCAGTTCAGTTTAGAGAAAGTTTCTCCGGTTTCTAGGTTCACCACTTCTGATCGCGGCTCAATTTTCAGCAAAACGCTTCCACTTGTTGCGGTCATCAAGGTCGGAGCATCGGTAATACAAGGAAGGATGTGGGTGATTTTACCTTCGTTCCAGACTCGAAGATTACGATCGCGAATCTCATACTGATTACAGCCGCTACTGACTACGGTTTTTCCATCTGCACTAATTGCGATCGCGCCAATCGGAGTGGGATGCCCTTTGAGTGTTGCCAGTTCTTTGCCCGTCGCGACATGCCAAAGTTTGATCGTGC
The DNA here is from genome assembly GCA_964242045.1 of uncultured Leptolyngbya sp. Classification (GTDB taxonomy): domain Bacteria; phylum Cyanobacteriota; class Cyanobacteriia; order Leptolyngbyales; family Leptolyngbyaceae; genus Leptolyngbya. The sequence goes on from CAXTDB010000165.1 coordinate 6,187, forward strand.
GATCATGGCTGCCGCTAACTAAGGTTGTTCCGTCGTGGCTCAGCGCAATTGCGGTAATCGGAGCTTGATGCCCACTGAGCAAAAAAAGGTGATCGCCAGTGCGCCAGTTCCAAACCTGAATCGTGTTCGTGATTTCGGACGGAGCGTTGCGTGTGGGAGAACCGACAGTAAAGATCGTTTCTTCATGCGGATGAATCAAAACTCGCCGGGCTGCATTGCCAAAATTAAACGTTTGAACACAGTCTAAAGCAGGTTTTATAAACGGTGGAATCCAATGGGAAGCGGGATCTGGGTAACGCAGCGGTGTCTCTAAAGAAGCAATCTCACGATCGAACCAAGTCTGATCAAGCAGCAAATCGGGGGCTGAATCTAGAATGCGATCCAACAAAACAGGCATTTCTTCGATCGACGAGTTTTGGAACATGGCTTGCGCTCACTAATGGGAATCACTAATGGGAATCACTAATGCGGATCACTGCCAGTGTTCACTGTGTCTCTCGTTAGCTCCACGGTGTTACTGATGATTTCTAGATGAAGTTTTCATAAGCACTTGCGAAATCTACTGAGTGATCGGAGCGTGAAGAATACATCCTCATGCTTCGAGCGCAAGCTGAATTAATCGATCGACTAAATCTGGATAAGAAATTCCCGTTGCTTCCCACATCATCGGATACATGCTGGTTGCCGTAAATCCAGGCAGGGTATTGATTTCATTGATCAATACTTCTCCGGTTGATTCGATATAAAAGAAATCAACCCGGCTTAAGCCTGAACCGTCGATCGCGTGAAAGGCTTGTAATGCTCGCTCTTGAATCAAACTCGTAATTTCTGTGGGTAACTGAGCGGGAATTGTGTGGCTTGATCGACCTGCGGTGTACTTTGTTTCGTAATCATAAAAGTCACTGTCGAAGCTAATTTCACCCACGACTGAAGCTTTCGCTTGATCATTTCCTAAGACGGCGCATTCAACTTCACGCGCCACCACTCCCGCTTCAACGATGATGCGGCGATCGTAACTTGCGGCACTATCCAAAGCGGCTTCTAACTCTGCACGAGTCCGCACTTTGGAAATTCCAACCGATGAGCCTAGATTTGCGGGTTTGACAAAGCACGGATAGCCAAGCTCGGATTCGATTCGATCGCACAATTTCGGAAACACACAGGGATTCGAGTAAACTTCCGCTCGACTCACTGCGAGATACTTCACTTGGGGCAAGCCTGCTTGAGCAAACGCCATTTTCATTGTCAGTTTGTCCATTCCGACCGCAGAGCCTAGCACCCCAGAACCAACAAAGGGTTTTTGCATTAAGGTGAGCAAGCCTTGAATCGTTCCATCTTCGCCGTTTGGCCCGTGCAAAATCGGGAACCAGACATCGACTTGGGCTGCTTCTAAAGGAAATTGCCAAAGATTTGTCGCACTGTCTAGAGAATTGCTCGCGCCGGACTCCAGAATCGATCGCGCAATGTCAGGCGATCGCCATTGTCCGTCTTTCTGAATGTAGAACGGCATCAGGTCGTATTTCTCAGCATTTGCAGGATCGCTGAGGGCTTGGGTGATCGATCGGGCCGATGCGATCGAGACTTCATGTTCTCCAGAACGCCCACCAAACAGCAATCCGACTTTCAGCTTTGTCATGATCTGATCCCAATTTTCTTTTGGACTTTAGACGATTCGGGGGAGTATGTCAAAATCGAGTCATCTCAGCCGAATCTTCCTATGCTCGATTGTTATCGTCAACTTTTAGAAAGAATGCCTGCGGTACTTGCAACGGTAGTTCAGGCAAAAGGATCTGTGCCGCGTGAAGTCGGAGCGAAAATGATCATCGGGGCAGACGGGAAAATCTTTGGCACGATCGGGGGTGGAGCTGGAGAAGCGAAAGTGATTCAGCAAGCGTCGAAGGTATTGCAAACGGGCAAAAAACAGTGGGTTGAGATTGATTTAACAGGCGCACCGCAGCGAGAAACTCAAGGGATTTGTGGCGGAACGATGCGGGTGTGGTTAGAGCGGTGGCAAGGCGATCGAGCCGTTTCTCTCATTCGTCAAATTGTGAATCAACTTGAATCTGGGCAATCGGTAGCGATCGTGACTCCGTTTGATTCAGAGCCTTATCTATCCGAAGATTGTCCCGATCGAGCTTTTCTCGAAACGATCGATCCACCGCCTACACTGCTAATTGTTGGGGCGGGACATTGTGGAATTCAATTAGCGAAAGTTGCAGATTTGATTGGATTCCAAGTGATTGTTCAAGACGATCGGGCTGAATGGGCGAATGTCGATCGCTATCCCAACGCGAAAATTTTTAACGGTTCGATTGATGATGCGGTCGAACAACTTGCAAAGCATACTCAGCTTTATGCAGCCTTGGTAACACGCGGTTATCGATATGATTTGGCAGCACTGCAAGCATTACTTGATCGACCTTTACCTTGTCGCTACATCGGCATGATCGGTAGCGACAAGCGGGTAAGACAGGTTTACCAGGCATCAGGAATTTCGGCAGAAAAACGACGATCGATTCACGCTCCCATTGGGTTAGATATCGGAGCCTTAACACCCGAAGAAATCGCGATTAGCATCAGTGCAGAATTGATCTTAGTTCGACGTGGGGGAACAGGTCGATCGCTCTCCGAATCGTTGAGAATGGTATGAGAGCCTCAATTTGAATGATTTATGCCACAAGTCGAATTTGCCACCCTTGTCAATTCAGTTCGCGCTGGAACTCATCTTGCAAGTTTTCCAACAGATACGGTTCCCGCTTTGGCGGCACGACCCGATCGCGCCGATATGATTTTTGCAGCCAAACAGCGCAGTCTCGATAAGCCATTGATTCTAATGGCAAGCGAGGTCGAAGAACTTTGGCAATACGTTAAAGGAAGCGATCGCGAATTTGAAATCTGGAATGCGACCGCGCAACAATATTTACCGGGTGCATTAACTCTAGTGCTTCCTGCAAACGATCGTGTTCCGGCTCAGATGAATCCGAGTGATCCAACCACGATCGGTGTGAGAGTTCCGAATCATGCGATCGCCCGAAAAATCTTGGCGCAAACCGGAGCTTTGGCAACGACGAGCGCGAATCGATCGGGGCAACCTGCGTTACTGTCGATGAATGCGATCGCCGCAGAGTTTCCAGAAGTGTTGGTATTAGAGTCGAACTCGGATGAAATCGCTTCGGGAACGCCTTCGACTGTGGCGAAATGGACAGGTGAAAAATGGGAGATTTTGAGACAAGGCGCGATCGAGTTATAAAGCTATGGAATTTTTCACAATCTTGATTTCGAGCTTACTAGGGTTACTCTCGCCAACTGGAGTGGTCGTCGATCGAGTCGCAGAATCTCAAATTCGTAAACAACTCGTCGCCGCAGAACAGCTACAAGTCCGGGTTGATAATGCGCCAAGCTATCAAATCATTCAAGGTCGCGCCGATCGGGTTCGCATCGCTGGTCATGGACTTTTCCCGGTGCAAGACTTTCGCATCGATACCTTAGAACTCGAAACCGATCCGATCTCGCTTCAACTCAAAACCCGCAAACTTGAAAAACCGCTACAAGCAGGCGTTCGGATTGTTCTGACTCAAAAAGATATCGATCGCGCATTACGATCGCCATTCGTCACCGCTCGACTGAAAAATCTTGGAATTCGACTGCTCCGCCGAGATGTTAAACAAGTCGAGCGCTACGACTTCCTCAATCCGCAGCTTACACTCTTGCCCCAGAATCGAGTCCGATTTCAAGTCGAACTGCAAGAACAAGGCGATCCAGCAAAACTTAAAATCGTCGCTGAAGCCGAACCGCAAATCGTTTCAGGTCGATCGCTACAACTCAACAATCTAAAAATCTGGGCAAACGGTCAAGCAAGTCCCGAACCTGTGACACGCGCGATCGAAAACCTAATCCGCGATCGCACCGATCTGCGTCGATTAGAATCCTCGAACATCACCGCCCGCATTCTCAATCTCAAGCTAGAACCTTCTCGCTTAGAACTTGCCAGCTTTGTGCAAATCCGCAATTCACAAAAAAGGGAGGCAAAATAGAGCCTCCCTATCTCAGCCTATCAAACCTGTGATTTAGCCGAAACGACCGCTGACATAAGCTTGGGTCGCTTGCTCTTGTGG
>CAXTDB010000166.1:0-10223 GCA_964242045.1 uncultured Leptolyngbya sp.
AGCACTCTTCGCACCAAGATCACCGATGCAGAAATCCTCAAGTCCTCACTGCGTGACTTGGGAATCTCGGTCAAGACCGAAGCCGACGTTCGTGGCTACAACGGTCAACGTGTTCGCTCTGACATCGTTGCAATTCTTGATGGCGAATATGATTTGGGCTGGTCGCGCAACGCTGATGGCTCGTTCGACTTGATTGCTGACCTTTGGGGTGTGGCGAAAAAGCACAACCAAACTGAACTAATCAACTCGATCAACCAGAAGTACGCTGTGAACAAGACCTTGGCTGAAGTCAAGCGTCCTGGCTTGAACAACGCCAATGTGAAATTGGTTGTCCAAAAATAGTTTCTCTGCGCGTTCCCAAGCTGGCGGGTTAACTTTCCATAGTTAACCCGTTTTTTTGTGTGATTGGGAGTTGTAATTTGCGGCTTGACACCCTAATTCAAAATTGGCGTAATGCTGGCGAGATGAATATGAATAAGGAAATCAAGGTTCAATCTAGCAGCGGGAATGTTTTCGCAGACTTAGGACTTGCCAATCCTGATGAATTGTTGATTAAGGCAGAACTTGTCCGACAAATTAGTAACTTAATTGATGCCAAAAACCTAACTCAGGCTGAATCTGCAAAGCTTCTTGATATTGATCAATCTAAAGTTTCTGCACTCTTAAATGGCAAACTCTCTCATTTTTCAACTGAACAGCTATTTAGATTCCTGAATGCCCTTGGAAGTGATGTTGAAATTCGGGTCATTTCTAAACCTCGACTGGAACTTAAAGCTCAGACGAGAGTTGTCAGTGCTTGAGTCAAAAAACTTCAGCCGCCACATTCAGAGGCGTTGGTTTTAGAGGCTGTATACAGCTAGGATGCGGCGAGAGCTTATGCTATGGCAACTTATTTAGAATTCTGGTCAAATTTTTCTACGAACTGGAGTAACCTTTTGTCCCTACCTTGCCACTATTGATTAGTAGAGTTGTTCAGCGAGGAAAGGGTGTCCGAACAATGTGACCTAGAGTTAGTTTTCTTATCGCAACAGGGAAACAAAGCGGCATTTGGTCAGCTTGTATTACGTTATCAGCCGATGGCGCAACGGCTTGCTATACGAGTGCTGGGCGATCGAGATTTGGCTCAAGAGCTTGTGCAAGATGCAATGCTACAAGCTTATCTTTCATTGGAAAAGCTGAATGACCCCACTCGCTTTAAGAGTTGGCTATACGGGATTGTCCTCAATGTTTGCCGGAACGATCTGCGTCGCCGCAAGGTGATATGTTTTTCGCTTGAGACAATGCTGGGAAATTGGTTAGATGAATCATTAGCGATCGCTGCGAATTCACCTAGTCCTGAGCTTGTAGCGGAACAGGAAGAACTCCAAGCCGCATTACAAGCAGCAGTCGATACACTATCTCCCAAGAACCGTTCAGCAATTCTACTGTTCTACCATCAGCAGTGCAGCCTACAAGAAGTAGCGAATCGCTTAAACATTTCAGTAAGTGCCGTGAAAGGGCGTTTACACAAATCACGTCACCAACTGAGAGAGCAAATTCAACTGAACTCACATGAGGCAACTAAAACTATGACGACGATTAACACTTCTGCTCAAACCAAGTTGGAACTTTGCTGTTCATTCTGTGGCAAACGCAACGATCAAGTTGATACACTCATTGCCGGGCCGATACTTGAAGCAGTTCGGATCTATATCTGTGATAAGTGTGTTGGCATCTGTAATCAAATCATCAGCGGAGAAATCCCGCCCTTGGCGCAGGAGGAAGTTGAGAAATTGCTGGATTCAGGCAAGTTAAGCGACTAAGTAGTGCCGCGAATTCCAGTGGTTGGGCCTTCATTCAGGAAGGTTCAACAGTTCCGCAGGCTCCATCTTTTCGTATTTCTCGAATGGCTGATGAATCCAAGGATTATGCTCTAAATAATCGACGTAATAATCGGGTCTGATCACAGAGCAAGCTTTGTACCAGAGAACGGCAGTGCGAACTTCTTCGATATAGAAACCGTAATGTCGATCGAGCCAAGGAATTGTTTTCTGTAACGTCACCCCTGAATCCACTAAATCATCGACTAACAACACATGACTGCCTAAACTCAGCGAAGTCATGGTGAGATCTTTTGAGAACACTAAGGAACTTCTCGATTGACTCGTGCCTCGATACGAAGAAGTCGATAAAATTGCCAGGGGCAGATCGAAGATTCGGGCAAGCACATCACCGACGCGCAATCCGCCCTTTGCCAAGCAAACAATTTGATTAAACTGCCAGTCCGATCGATAAATCTGAGCGGCGAGCTTTTCGATCGAATGATGGTAATCTGACCAGCTGACATGAAGATCGGACTGAGTGGAATCCGGCATAGTGAACTCAAAATAGATAAGTTTTTCTGCAACTCGTGCGATCGCAGTCGAACACGAAGAAAATAATACAACTGTTACCCCGGATTCTGCGACTTCGTTATGAATAATTCTGCTGATCAAGCGTTTCTCTCTGAGAAGCTGAGCTTTAGAACGAAATTAGCTTATGGTGCAGGTGATCTAGGACCTGCCATCACCGCGAATATTACTGGCGTTTTTTTGCTAATTTTTTTTACAAACGTTGCCGGACTGAAACCTGGGATTGCAGGCAGCATTTTGATGATTGGCAAGATTTGGGATGCGATTAATGATCCCGTCATTGGGATGTGGAGCGATCGCACACAGAGCCGCTGGGGGCGACGGCATCCTTGGATGATATTCGGCGCGATTCCCTTCGGTATTTTCTTTTTTTTGCAGTGGCTTGTTCCTCACTTTAGTCACAATCCCGAAACAAATCAGTGGGCGTTGTTTTTGTACTATGTTGCGATCGGGCTGTTTTTCAATAGCTTCTACACAGCGGTGAATCTGCCTTATACGGCGATGACAGCAGAATTGACTCAAGACTATGACGAACGCACGAGTCTCAACAGCTATCGATTTGCATTCTCGATTAGTGGCAGCATTCTTTCGCTCATGTTGGCGCTGTTGATTTTCGGTGCGTTTAAGAATCCGGTTCAGCAATATTCGGTATTAGGTGCGGTCTGTGCCGTTATTGCTGTACTGCCTTTGTACTGGTGCGTTTGGGGAACCCGTAAGCGCGTTCAAGCGCTAGAACGTCAGCGCCGCGCCTTGCCTGTCGAAACTCCATTACCTTATCTAGAGCAGCTTAAAATCGCTTTTAGCAATGTTCCATTTCTTTTTGTGATTGGAATCTACTTGTGTTCCTGGCTTGCCGTTCAAAACACGGTAGCAGTAATTCCTTACTTCGTTAAAAGCTGGATGCGTTTGGGCGATTCAGATTTCACTCAGGTTGTGATCGCAGTTCAGGTGACAGGCTTAGTGATGCTATTTGTCTGGAGCGCTGTGAGTAAACGGTATGGCAAAAAGGCAGTTTACTTTATGGGCATGACGGTCTGGTCGATCGCGCAAGTGGGCTTGTTTCTGCTGCAACCTGGTCAAGTCGCATTAATGTATGCGCTGGCGGTTTTAGCGGGGTTCGGCGTATCTACGGCGTATCTGATTCCCTGGTCGATGATTCCAGATGTGATCGAACTCGATGAATTGCAAACGGGACAGCGGCGCGAAGGGATATTCTACGGATTTATGATTTTGCTGCAAAAGGTGGCATTGGCGATCGGGTTATTTATCGTCGGTTGGGTGCTGCAAAAATCTGGTTTTACTGAAAGCGTTGCGGGTCAACCCGCTCCGGTGCAGCCTGAATCCGCGCTGTGGGCAATTCGGATTTTAGTCGGACCTGCACCTTTAGTGGTGCTGCTAATTGGATTAGTGCTGGCGTATTTCTACCCCATTACTAAAGAAAAGCACGCTGAGATTTTATTGAAACTGCACGAGCGCAAACAGAACCCCTCGTAGTTTATCGAAGTTGCGAAAAGTGTAACCGATCGCGCCATTCATTTGATTCGATGGCAGAGTAAGAGCATTCTTCAATACAGCAATCACGATGATGAGTCTTGTTCAGAAATCCCCTTGGCAGCGATGGAGCGCAATCCCAATTGCGCTTGGCATTGTCGGCTTCTCAATGATTAGTCCCGTTCATGCACAGGAGAAATTGGTGCGTACATTAACTGTATCTGGTCGAGGATTTGAAGATATTCAAACGACACTGGCACAAGTGCGATTGGGTGTCGAAGTCGAAGGTAAAACCGCAAACGATGTGCAGCAAGAAGTGGCACGTCGATCGAATGCAGTCGTCACCTTTTTGCGATCGCGCCAAGTTGATAAGCTCGAAACCACGGGAATTAATCTCAATCCCCGCTACGATTACAACAACAACCGTCAAACGCTGATCGGCTACACGGGATCAAATAATGTCTCGTTCCGGGTTCCGACTGAGAAATCAGGCAGCATCATCGATGAAGCAGTCAAAGCAGGCGCAAGTCGAATCGATGGCGTGAGCTTTGTCGCATCGGATGATGCGATCGCGTCGGCGCAAAAACAAGCCCTTCGCAAAGCAACCCAAGAAGCACAAGCGCAAGCCGACGCTGTCTTTAGTGCGTTGAATCTGACTCGCAAAGAAATTGTAAGTGTTCAGATCAATGCAGCATCTGCGCCTCCACCCGTTTTCCAAGGAGCGGATACATTGCGATCGGCAAAACTGGCAGCTCCGAGTCCAATCGTTGGGGGTGAACAGCGGGTCGAAGGCTCGGTGACGTTGCAGATTAGCTACTAGCAAAGCGGAGAGATGAAGTACTTTTATCTGCACGGATTTGCATCGAGTCCGCGATCGACGAAAGCCCGACAGTTACGCGATCGCTTTCAATCCGTTCATCTCTCCCTTGAAATTCCCGATCTTAATCAAAATGATTTTCAACATCTCACTCTGACTCGACAAATTCAGCAGGTTAGTGATTTATTAGCAGATGAGCCTGTAACGCTGATTGGCTCTAGTTTCGGTGGATTAACAGCGGCTTGGGTTGCTCAGCAGTGTTCGCAGATCGATCGCATTATTCTGCTTGCACCTGCGTTCAATTATTTAAATTACTGGCTTCCCACATTTGCCCGATCTCAACTAGAGAAATGGCGATCCGGGGAGCCAGTTTTGATCTATCACTATGCCACGGGTGGATCATTACCTTTGAACTATGGAATCGTGTCAGATTTAGCCCGATACGACGAAAACCAGCTTAAGAAGCCAACTCCAACTTTGGTTTTACACGGGATTTATGATGAAGTGATCCCGATCGAGCAAAGTCGGTCTTATGCAGCCATACGATCGTGGGTTGAGTTGATCGAATTGGATAGCGACCACAGCTTAGTCAACCAAGAAGAACGAATTTGGCAAGCGATTCGGGAATTCTGCGCGCTTTGATCGGGTTTGTAAAAAATTAAGTGAGAAGCGGTGATTAATTCTCGATCGTCCCTTAGAATGATAGGCTATTAAGACGTAAATAGAACAAATACACTATCAGACAGCGAATCTACTCAAAGGTAGGGTTTACAGAATTCAGATTTTTGAGTGATTATCTATCTTGCAAGTGACAAGTTCACCCCTGAACTTTCGCTATGTTTGAGAGATAGCGAAAATCAATTTTGAATTCTGCTACTGTCCAATTGCTGGAAATTTTACTCCGGCAGAACACAACTAGATTATTGTTTCCAAGGTATTTAGCATGGAACCTGAAGTGAAAGAAATGGAAGTCCCCACCGTCGTCGAAACTCCTACGACGATCAAAATGGATGAAGCCGGAACGTTAGCGCCTGTTTCCTCTGATTCGAGCAGCGAACAATGGCGCGAAATCGCCGACAAGACCTACTCGATTTTGGCAACGCTGCCAGAATATCTCGGCAAATTTTTCTCAGAGTATCGCAAGCCATTAGTCACGCTCGGACTGATTTTTGGCTCGATCGTCTCGGTCAAGCTCACCCTCGCACTCTTGGGCGCGATTAATGACGTGCCCCTGTTGCAGCCGACATTTGAACTTGTAGGACTGGGTTACAGCATTTGGTTTGTGTACCGTTATTTGCTCAAAGCTTCAAATCGTGAAGAGTTAGGGCAAGAATTCAACAAGCTGAAAGATCAAGTTGTGGGCAGTATAAATCAGTAAAACGCAGTTCAAAGACATCGAAGAGGGGTTGCAAATTAGACCCCTCTTTTTGTTTAAAATGAAACGTTTTGATTGTGACATTCTCGCTTGACCTTTGCACGTTGTTCATTCATAGTTTTTTAATATTGGGATTGCTCCACTCCTTGCTCTAAACAAGATACATTTTGTTATAAAGAGGCATTTCAAGATAAAAGCTGAGTCTACGATCGTATTTTCCATTTGATGTGAAATTTAGCGGCTATGCACTTTTGTAAACAGCTTATTAGACAATCAATTGCGCCGATCGCAATTGGTTTGATCGCTTTTCCCGCCTCAGCACAACTAACCGATACTCAAGTCGATCGCGTCGTCGAAGCGTTGCGCCAAGCCTCGAAGCCCGAAAAACCGAACACCGGATTTTACAGCGATTGGCAAGTCAAGCCCGAAAATATTACCCGCTGGTCGAAAGGATGCAGCGGTCGGGAGATTTCTCCAACTGAGTTTGAAGCAAATCCGGGAACAGCACGATCAATTGTCACTTGTGTAGTGCGCGATGTGCTGAAGCAGGATGCAAAAGTGATCGGAAATAATGACACGATCGCAGTTCAGCGGGTTGCAGCTTGGTGGATGACCGGAGATTCCGCTAAATTCAACGCGCGTGAAATTGCTCCCTACATTCAGAAAGCGCTAAAAGCTTACCAAACCGCATCGGTTGAGAAACCTACGGTAAAAGAAACGTTTTACGATCGCTACATGAATGCTGGATACGATGCCATTCAGCGCAAAGACCAAAAAGCCGCGCGACTTTATTTTCAGCGCGCGCTCGATGAACGCCCACAAGATCAGTTTGCCCTTCAAGCAATTCGTAATCTTAATCCTTCACAGCGCGATTCTAGTCGCTCGACACCCATTACCGAAAAACCAACTCAACCTAATCGTTAGTCAATTATGAAAGCTTTGAAAAATTGCTCTGCTGCGTTGTTGGGTGGCATTGCTCTGCTGATAGGCAACGTCTCGATGCTTGCACCGCGCTCCGCGTTCGCTCAAGCCGCCGACTGGACAAAGATCACCGAGAATTCAGTCAAGGATCGATTTTTTGTCGATACGAGTTCGATTCAACGAAACGGTTCGATCGTGTGGTATTGGGAGTATCGCGAGTTTCCAGAAGCGAATAATGCACTACTTGAAGCCAAAGTCGATCAGCCTGTGCTGGGTGCAGTGATGCGCTGGTCGGTGGATTGTTCGGCTCAATCTCAGCGTTTGAGGAAAGTGAATGCGTACACGACGAATCGCAAGCTGATCGAGAAATTTGACTACGGCGATACAGGGATGCTGCTGCGACCAAAAGAAGGAAGCAGTACGTATAAAGTGATGGATTACGTTTGTCGATCGCCGCAGAAAAAATAGTTGTGCTGATGGTCAAATCAGTCATGCCCGAATTTTTTAAACAAAAATCTATGGCTTCAGACTTGAATTTTGTTGAATACGTCCGCGATCAAACTAACGGAGTCGGACGAGTTTCTTTCAAAAAAATGTTTGGCGAATATGCAGTTTACTACGATGAGAAAGTTGTTGCGCTGGTTTGCGATAATCAACTGTTCATCAAGCCGACTGCTAGTGGACGATCGATGATCGGTAGTGTCGTAGAAGCACCTCCATATCCAGGTGCAAAACCACACTTTCTAATCGGAGAACAGCTTGACAATCGTCAATGGATGACAGACCTCATTCAGTTAACTGCAACTGAGGTTCCCGCCCCGAAACCAAAGAAATCGAAGCCTAAAAAGTCAAACCCATGAAATTTAGCTACATCATTTCTATGTCTTAACTCCGCCAGCGTAGAACCTGCTCTTTCACGGGATTGACGAACGATCGCTGTTCGGTTTGCGATCGCAGAAATTCTGCTTTCAATTGGTAATACCAGCGCGCTTGAGTATCCGCATCTTTAATCAACATCAGACTAGGATTGTGTTTCAGTCCAATCTGCTGCTTCACAACCATTTCGCGATCTTGATTCAGAAACGTGCGGGTCGCAGGAATCAAAAACGGCTTCAGCAGATTAAACCAAGGAATAGTTGAGTAAAAAAGCGTCGTCACCTCAGTTTCAGTATCCGTTAGCGGGGTCATCGTGGTCAAATTACAAACGCGATGCTGCTTGGTGATGACTTGTTCAAATCGCACACCGGGAAGCTGAAACGAAATTTCGACTTCTGGATCACCGCCGACTAAATCGTAAAGAAAGGTCGATCGCTCTAATTTGTGCCGTCGCATCGTGAAGCCGAACGGTGATGGATCGAAGACTTTTACTTCTTCTGCCAAGGTGGGATCAGCGCGCCACCACCACGATCGATGCACAAAAGGCACGTGCGCGGGGTCCATCAATCCGGTGATAGCATGATCAAGATATGCCGGGAAATTCATTACAACCACACCTTGATACGTGCGATCGTCAAATTCTGGAACCTGCGGCGGTTCGTCTTCGGGAACACTGCGATCGTCAGTTGCCATGAAGATCCAGACGTTGCCTTGAATTTCTCGAATCGGATACGATCGCACTCGAAATCGAGAAAAATCGAGCGTTTGATCTTCAGTAAGTGCTGGAATTGCGGTGCATTGTCCGGCTTGATCGAATCGCCAACCGTGATAAGCACATTCCACTTCAGACCCGTCGAAGCGTCCACAACTGAGAGGAACTGCGCGATGTGGGCAAATGTCTCGGAGCGCGAAGACTTCTCCCGATCGCGTCCGCCCGAATAAGATTGGTTCGTTTAGAAGCGTTTTTGCGATCGTTTGTCCCGGTTTAAGTTGACCACCGGGAAGCGCGTAATACCAAAGATTGCGTAGAAATAGCGGTTTTTCCATTGCTATTTTGCTGCTCGTACTAATAGCCAACTGACTGCACCTAATCCCACTGCCGTTGGCAGCCAAGCCGCGAGAATTGGTGTGAAAATTTCCAAGCGCCCCAGCGCATCGCAGACAAATGAAAGCAAGTAATACGTGAAGATGATCAAAATGCTAACGGCAAAGCTGGTTCCTTTTCCGCCTCGTCGCGGGCGAGTTCCTAACGTTGCGCCTGCTAAACCAAACACCAAACAAACAAATGGAAACGCGATCTTTTGCTGAATTCGCATTCGTAGCTGATTGGCGCGCTTTTCGTCGCCGCTCTGCTTCACAAGCTGAAGATACTGCTGCACTTCGCCGATGTTCATCTCAGCCGAATCCGTTTTGTTTGTTGCCAAATCGAGCGGGGTACGTGGCAGTTGAATTTGTTGCCGCTCGAATTTAAGAATGTTGCGGTAAGAACCATTCGGATCAACGAGATAAATTGTGCCGTCGAAAAAGTCCCACGTTTGCTGATCGTAGTTCCACTGGGCTGAATTAGCGGTGATAATTTGGTTGAGTCCTGCTTGGGAAAAGTCCAGTACGGTCAGAACTTTCATCCGAGTTCCATCGAATCGCTGAGCGTAAAAAATTCGATCGAGCGTTTGCTGCGAACTTCCATCCGGCTGCTTGACATCGCGATATTGCTGAAAGACGATGTTTTTCTGATCGAATTTCGGTTTGTCTTGTTTTAACGCTTGTTCGAGCGTCATTGTTGCCTGATATTTTGCCGCAGGAACGATCGCTTCATTAAATCCAAACGTCAAGGCTGAAACGAACAAACTTAGAACGATCGCAGGCGCAATCAAGCGATAAACACTAATTCCCGCACTCCGAAGCGCAATCAGTTCACTATCCGTAGACAAGCGGCTATAAACCATTAAGGCTGAAAGCAGCGTCGCCATCGGAAATGACAAGGCAATAAATTCCGGCATTCGCAGCAACAGAACGCGACCTGCGATCGACAAAGGTAATCCCAGTTCTGTCATTTGCCGAATCAGATCAAAGATCGCCCCCACCGACACCAAAATCGATGAGAACGCCGCGACACCAAAGATAAACGGACTCATCAACTGATGTGCAATGTAGCGATCGAGAACCGAAATCAGCGATCGCGGTGGAGAAGAGGCTAAAGACATATTTAACGCTGGAAATTATCTCCGAGATAATACTGGCGGACTAAAGGATTATTGTAAAGTTCCTCGGCGGTTCCTGATGCGAGAATCTGACCGTCACGCATGATGTAGGCGCGATCGATAATCGCTAAAGTTTCACGTACGTTGTGATC
>CAXTDB010000167.1:0-10170 GCA_964242045.1 uncultured Leptolyngbya sp.
GCCACAACATCACGCGATTTTTGTGGGATACCAAGACTTATTTGCGCGAGTACACAGCTTATCGGCGGTTTTTGCCTTTACTCGAACAGGTATTTCGGGCAATGCGAAAAGCCGATCTTGCGTACGCACAAGAACCCGATGTTTACATCGCTAACTCTCGCACCGTGGCGCAACGGATTCGACAGATTTACAATAAGCCTGCACAAGTAATCAACTGCCCGATCGATACGCAACAGTTTGCATTCTCGAATCAGAAGGAAGACTTTTACCTCGCGTCCGCACGATTGGTCAGCTACAAGCGATTAGATGTGGTGGTCGAAGCGTTTAACTGGTTAGGCTGGAATTTATTTATCACTGGAGACGGACCAGAGCGCGATACGTTAGAAGCGCGAGCCATGCGAAACATTAAGTTCTTGGGGCACGTCAGCGATGCCGAACGCAAACAATTGATGTCAAAATCTCGATCGGTGATCGTAATGGCGCTGGAAGACTACGGATTGGTTCCAGTCGAGGCGAATGCGAGCGGAACTCCGGTCATCGCTTACGGAGAAGGCGGCGTTCTCGATACACAGATTCCAGGACTCACGGGTGTATTTTTCAATTCTCAAACTCCGCACGCTTTACACCGCGCCCTGCTCAAAGCCAAAGCGATCGAATGGAACTACGACAAAATTCGGGAACACGCGACCAGTCGGTTTTCTGAAGATGCGTTTTTTCAATCGATTGAAGGGGTGATCGCCGAGGTTTGCGGCGCTGGCTAATCGAACACACAAGTCTGTAGTTTCCTGAAATTTAACTTCAACGGAGTAACGATCGTGGCGCAAGGTAATCTCACCCTCTTCAATCCATCCCCACAAGTACAAGAACCTGATCCTGGATATGGGCAGCTTCTCGGCGTGTTGATGCGGCGAAAAACTTGGTTTCTAGGCGCACTCGCGGGCACGATCGCTCTTGCGGCTCTAGTGACCTCGCTTTTGCCACCGACGTATCGCAGCACAATGCAAATGCTAGTCGAGTCGAACTATCGCGAACGCCGCGCTCCCGGCGATAATCGTCCGTCGTTCGCTGATCCTAACGTTGAGAGCGATACCGCAACGCAAGTGAATTTGATGCGGAGTACCCAACTGCTGCAACGCGCGGTCGATGATCTGAAGCCGCGATACAGCGATGTGAATGTCGATCGCCTAAGAAAAGGACTCAATATTACTCAAATCCAAGAATTACGCGGGAATGAGCGAGTCACCACAAACATTGTGGAAGTGAGCTACATTGATCGTGATCGGATCAAAACGCGCGAAGTGCTTAAGTCGCTGCAACAAGTTTATCAAGACTACAACTTAGAACAACAGCGCAATCGACTTGCGAAAGGCTTGTCGTTTATCGATCAGCAAATTCCGCAAGTGCAAGCCAAAGTCGATAAAGCAGAAGCCGATTTAGAACGATTCCGCAAGTCGACAAACTTGGTTGATCCCGAAGTGCAATCGAAGGCGCTGGTCGATTCGCTTCGAGAGTTGCAGAAAGATCAGCAAACGAATCGCGGCGAGTTGGCAAGTTCTCAAGCGAAATTCTACGCTTTACAGCAGCAGTTAGCGCGATCGCCTCAGCAAGCGACGATCGCGGCAAGACTTAGCCAATCGCGGCAATATCAAGCTTTACTTGCTGAAATTCAGAAAACCGAAGTCGCACTCGCGCAGCAGCAAACTCGATTCACGAATAAAACGCCGTTTGTGCAGCAGCTATTAGAGCAGAAACAGCGACAAGTTGGACTATTGCAGCAAGAAGCGCAGCGGATTTTGGGTGCAGATGCAGGATCGGTTGCAGGATCAGCGGATGGATTGTTCTCGACTGGGCAGTTGGGCGAAAACGATTTGAAGTTTGCGAGTGACTTAACCGAGGCTCAAGTTGATTTCTTTTCAGCGCGGGCACGAGATCAAACGTTGGCAGCGGACGCACAGCGACTCCAATCACAGCTTCAACAGTTTCCCAGTCTATTGTCGGAATACAACCGCTTACAGCCTGCGGTGAAATTGAATCGAGAAACGCTTGATGAATTGCAGAAAGCGCGGCAGGATTTGGGACTTGAAATCGCGCGCGGTGGATTTGATTGGCAAACGGTCGAACAGCCGAAAGTAGGTCGTCAAGTCGGTCCGAACTGGTTGCGAAATCTGCTCATCGGTGGGGCAGCAGGTTTGATGCTAGGCAGCGTTGCAGCGTTCTTACGTGAGTCTGCTGATAAATCGATTCGGACTTCTGAAGACCTCACCAAGCAAGCATCGATTCCGCTGATCGGTATGGTTCCAGAGCTACCGATGTCCGAGTTGATGCCACCAAGTTTTGCCTTTGGTCGATCCAACACTGTTGGTGATACATCGATGCTCCAGGTCTTGCACTGGGCACCGTTTCGCGAGTCGCTCGATCTGATTTATAAGAATCTGCAACTGATGACCGATGGTAATCCGATGCGATCGCTCGTCGTGACATCAGCGTTAGCAGGCGAAGGAAAGTCAACCGTAGCGCTAGGATTGGCGATTAGTGCAGCACGGCTGCATCAGCGCGTGTTGCTGATCGATGCGGATCTACGTCGTCCGGGATTGCATCATCAATTGCAATTACCGAACGAGCATGGACTTTCGACCTTGTTGACGAGCGATCGAGCTTTGACGCAAGCGGCGATTCAACCTGCGAGTACCTACAGCGATTTACCGATTTCAGTTTTGACTGCGGGACCGACTCCAACGGATTCGGTGAAGTTGCTCAGTTCTAAACGGATGCGCGATTTGATGACGGTATTCGAGCAGCATTATGATTTGGTGATTTTGGATGCGCCTCCGGTGTTGGGAATCGTCGATGCGTTGTTAGCGGCATCGTTCTGTGATGGCGCGCTGTTGGTCGGTCGAATGGGGCGTGTGGACAAGAACGAGGTGACACAGGCAGTGGGAATGCTGAATCGGCTTAATTTAGTCGGGGTGGTCGCGAATTGTGCTGAGAGTGGAAACAGCTACTATTATCGATCGACTCCGACGACTGCTTAACGTTGCTTGAATTCGATCAGTTTTTTCGCTCCGTTTTTGTCCCGTCAATTTGATCCGCTCTAAGTTTCTTGAGTGGACTTGCCTTGATTAGCCCGGAAATTGATTTCCGAGCAGGACATAAACGAAGTGATTGTGTCGAACTACACCAGCAAAAAAGGACAAATCAGATTGGCTTCACTCTGGTTTGTCCTTTTTTGCTGGTGTTTAGTTTTTTAATCTCATCATTCAGAGAGATGATGCAATTTCTCACAGTTCGATCGGGCTATGACAAATTGTGGATTGACACAAAGGTTGGAGAAATAAGCACTGCGATCGCGCACTTATTTTGAGTCTAACTGATGAATTAACATCAGTAATCTTGTGGATTGGAGTGATAATCTCGGTAACACTTGTTCAAGCTTCTAAAAGTATGAAGAAGTAGCTTCACTCCTACCAAATTTGCGAGACAAACGACCACGAAGCGCTACCAAATTCGTGAATTATGCCGATTAGAGTATAGAAGTATACCTTTATTAATCGAATTAATCCTGTAGCTTAAATTTGAGCAAGCATACAACCTGAACTAAATTCAGCGAACTTGCTCTGATTTCTGACTTTTGGCAGAAATCGAGGCGTTCCTACCTTCAGTGGACATTTTTCTCAATAAATCCACTAATATATGAGTGATCAATGGTCTGAGTAGACCCATTGAAATCTCGGACTTAAGCTCGCAACACTTTTGAAGCGATTTAGTCGAACACATACCAGATTGACCGCCAAATTGGTTTCTTAGAATCCGATTTTTCGCGACTTTACCGGATAGCTCATGACAACTTTTAATCCGCTAATTTTGCAAGGAAATTCGCCCACTTTGGAAAGGCCGGGGCAAGATTGCCGACGGTGTTTTCTATACTGGCGGCACTCTCAGCTTCTGGTTTTGCAACTGACATCTCAAACCGTCGATCGCACTTCAAAGCAGCCCCTGCTCCCGCCCCTTGCAAATTCCGCTTGGCTTTTAGAATGCTTGAAACGCTCTCCGATTCGGCTGGTTCGCATTGATGCGAGTGTAGGAGAAACGCCGCTGAGAGAATGGGCAGAAGCGTGTGAACAAGCCGGGAAAGCACTTTATCTCAGGTTGCCTCCTGCTGGACAGCTTCCTCATAAGCGCAGAGGTGCGCTGTGGGGCTGGAAGCGAGCGTTTGATTGGAGTGTGGCAGCGCTGCTGCTCGTGTTACTAACGCCGTTGTTTGCGGTGATTGCGTTGGCGATTGCGTTCACGTCTCCGGGATCAGTGTTCTTTAGCCAGTGGCGCGTCGGTCAGCGCGGGAAATTATTTCGGGTGCTGAAGTTTCGCACGATGGTCATGAACGCCGAACAAGCGCATCATGGCATCATGGCGAATCAAGCCGCAGATTGTTTGCATAAGCGCGAAGACGATCCAAGAATTACGCCGCTGGGTAAATGGTTGCGCCGCTATAGTTTAGATGAACTGCCTCAGTTGATTAATGTACTGCGCGGTGAAATGAGCTTGGTCGGACCCAGACCTTGGGCGCTGTATGATGCTGTGCGAATTCGCCCTGAAATGCAGACTCGGCTGAACGCACTGCCGGGAATTACAGGCGCATGGCAGGTTGAAGCGCGATCGACCCTCTTAGATCTAGACGCGGTGAACGATCGTGATTTGGAGTATCTCAGAACTTGGTCATTGAGGGGCGACTTTAAAATTTTATTGCGGACGGTTCCCAAGGTCTTATCGGGCTTTGGCGCGTTTTAACCGCTAGAGGAAAGTTGAATGCCGCAGCGGATTAGACGCATCTTTAAGGCGACTCGGTTTTGGCAAGAAAACGCCTTTATTTTGCGGGAATTCAATTTTTTTCCGAGTGTCGCGATCGCGGCGATTTTGTTTGCGATTGGATCTGCCGCATTTGAGGGATTCGGGTTTGGATTTCTGCTGGCGTTTCTACAAAGCCTGGTAAGTCCAACGCTCGAACCGTTTAAAACTGGGATTAGTTGGTTTGATGTCTGGATTCTCGGAATCGATCACGATGCCACCGAACGACTATTGCGCGTATCGGGTCTGATTTTATTATCAGCTTGGATCAGAGCAGGGTTTAATTATTTCACTCAAGTTTATAGCGAGCTTGCTCAGCAAACGTTAGTCGATCGACTACGTAAGCAGATCTTCGAGCAGTTGCAAGCCGTGAGCTTAAGTTACTTCGGTCGCATTTCTGCGGGTGAGTTGATGAATACGCTCACAAGCGAAATTGGTCGGCTAAATTTTGCGTTCGCGCTAAGTGCGTTTATCATCACACAGCTGTTAGCGCTACTGCTGTATTCTGCGTTGCTATTTACGATTTCGTGGCAATTAACATTCATTTCTTTAGCGTTATTTAGCTTGATTGCGATCGTGCTGGCTCGACTCAACGATCGAGTGAGAACCCGGAGTGTTGCGGTTTCAGAAGCGAACGGACGCTTTACCCGCACCGCTTTAGAATTTATTAGCGGAATTCGGACAGTGCAGGCGTTTGCGACTCAGGACTATGAGCGCAAACGGTTTTATCATGCCAGTTCGCAAGTGGTTGATGCGGGAATGAAAGCAATGCGCCAGAGCGCGATCGTGCGTCCTTTAGCAGAAGGATTAGCAACCACGGTGCTGATTTTGATGATCATTCTTGCAATCACGATTTTTGTTCAGAACGGAACGCTTCAAACTGCATCGCTGCTGACTTTTCTGTTTATTTTGTTCCGGCTCGTTCCCGCGATTCATGAAGTGAATGCCAGTCGAGTGCAGCTGATTGCAGCAACGGGATCAATTCGGAATTTGCGAGAACTGTTGCGGCGCGATAATAAGCCATATTTGCGGAACGGCGATCGTCGTTTTGAAGGCTTGAAGCAATCGATCGAGTTTTCTGCGGTGGATTACGGTTACGAGCCGAATCAGCTTGTATTAAAAGAAATTTCGCTGTGCATTCCCAAAGGCAAAACCACCGCGATCGTCGGGGGGTCTGGTGCTGGAAAAACGACGCTCGTGGATTTGATTCCGCGATTTGATGATCCGACTTTCGGCAAAGTCTTATTTGATGGGCAGGACGCACGATCGTTTGACATTCAATCACTGCGACAAAAGATCGCGATCGTCAGTCAAGATACGTTTATTTTTAATACCTCGGTGCGCGAAAATATTGCTTACGGATTGGATCAAGTTGGCGATCAGCAGGTTTGGCAAGTTGCCGAGCAAGCGAATGCGTTGAATTTCATTCTGGATTTACCAGAGCAATTTGAGACGGTTTTGGGCGATCGCGGTGTGCGCTTATCGGGGGGACAACGACAGCGATTAGCGATCGCGCGGGCGCTGCTGCGTGATCCAGAAATTCTGATTTTAGACGAAGCCACTAGCGCGCTAGATTCTGAGTCGGAACGGTTGATTCAGCAGTCTCTAGAGCGCTTGTCGCAGGGTCGAACGGTGATCACGATCGCGCATCGACTTTCGACGATCGTGCGGGCGGATCAAGTCGTGGTGATGGAACAGGGGCGGATTGTCGAGCAAGGAAGCTATCAAACGTTGTTAGAGCAGCAGGGGCGACTCTGGCACTATCATCGGATTCAGCATGAAGCGCGATCGGTTTGATTCATGAATTTAATCGTTCTCGAAAATCACGTGACCAGTCAGCGCGGCGGGCAGGAGTTAAATCTGCTTGAAATCTGTCGTGGATTGTTTCAGCGGGGTCATCGAATTACGCTGCTTTATCTCAAACCTGGAGATTTACTTGAACAGTATCAATCGTTTTG
The DNA here is from genome assembly GCA_964242045.1 of uncultured Leptolyngbya sp. Lineage (GTDB taxonomy): Bacteria > Cyanobacteriota > Cyanobacteriia > Leptolyngbyales > Leptolyngbyaceae > Leptolyngbya. The sequence continues at coordinate 6,801 of CAXTDB010000167.1, forward strand.
CGATCGCACAATCGAAATCAGCGCGTATGGTTTCGACTGGCGCAGTTTCAGCAGTACGACGCGGTTTCTACCGAGCTTGATGCAGATTTGGCAAATTCCGATCGCGCCTAATTCGCTGATTTTTTGCAATGACTATCACTTCTCGCTGTTCGCGTATGCTTTATCTTTTTTCCGTCGATTGCCGTATGTGTGTTATTTGCAGCTTCCGCCAATTCGTTTAAATCATCAGCGTGAATTTGGGCTGCGTGGAGTCGATCGATTTATTGCAGTTTCAAAACAGACAAAATACGATTGGGTTGCGTTTGGAATGGACTGCGATCGCATTCGAGTTGTGTATAATGGTGTGAATTTAAACAAGTTCAAACCCGCTGAAAACTTCATGCAAGTTCGGCAGCAGTGGGGCATTTCTGACAACACAAAAATTGTGTCGTATATCGGTAGAATCGATCGAGAAAAAGGACTCGAAACGCTGATCAAAGCGACCGCAATCTTAATCAAGCAAAACACAAGAATCAAAGTTTTGATTGCTGGAAAGCCTGTGACTCACTACAGTTTTTCTAAAGGGCATGAATGCGAGGACGAAGGCATGAAGTATTTACGATCACTAATTCAACTTGCGGAAGCGCAAGGCGTTTCTGATTCGGTTGAATTTGTCGGACATTTAGCTGATCAGGTTTCTCTTTATCAAGCCAGCGATGTCAATGTTTTACCGAGTGTCTGGAACGAGCCTTGCAGTTTAGGACTATTTGAATCGTTAGCGTGCGGTGTGCCAAAAGTAGCGAGTCGAATTGGTGGAAATCCCGAAATTTTAGCTGAAGAATTCGCGGATTACTTATTTGAGCCAGGTGATGAAACCGATTTAGCACGATCGCTCGATCGTGTGATCAACTGGCGAGAAAAAGATCCAACTTTAGGAATTAGATGTCGTCAGTATATTCTGAGTTATTTCACCTACGAGAAAATGGTAGACGGTATCGAAAAGAACTTGCTTGAACTTGCTATTTCTTGATGCTTCTCTGAATTATGAAAACTCTATTTACCTGTCATTATCCTGCCGATCCTAACGCTGGTGCTTCCGGTGTCACCTGGCGCTTAAGTCGAGAATACGAAAAACTCGGACATCAAACCGAATTTTACTCAGTAAATGACTTACCGAAACCGTTGTCGCCGCTATTGAAATTTGTGCTGTTTCCAGAATTCACCGCAGCGAAAATTTTGCGATCGCTCAATCAATCCTCGATCGATGTGATTGATGCTTCGACCGCTGATGCTTGGATCTGGGGCTTACTGCAAAAGTTCCGCAAAGCTCGTCCGCTGCTTGTAGCGCGCTGTCATGGGCTAGAACACATCGAGCATTTAGAGTATGTCGAAGAAGCGCAGCGCGGTCATCTCAAACTCGAATGGAAATATCCGCTGTATCGCGGCAGTATTCGCTTGTGGGAAGCTGCAACCTCGATGCGGCACTCGGATCTCGTTTTACTACTAAACAATCGCGATCGCGATTACGTTGTCGAAAAGTTAGGAGTTCACCCCGATCGCGCTCACGTCGTTGCCAACGGCATTCCCGAAACCATGCTAAATCTGCCGTTTGAGCCGACTCCACCCGAAAACGAGCCGCTCAAAATTGCCCAAGTCAGTAGCTACATTGTTCGTAAAGGAATTCAGTATGGCACTCCCGCGCTCAATGCAATCCTCAAGCGTTATCCAAAAGTTAAAGTCAGCTTGTTTGGAACCGAGTGTTCTGCCGATCAGGTTTATCCTGATTTTGCTCCAGAAGTGCGCGATCGCGTCACGGTAATTCCGTATTATGAAAATCACAAACTCCCAGAACTGCTGAAAGGACATCAGATTAAAGTGTTACCGACGATTTCTGAAGGTTTCGGCGTGGCGTTAATCGAAGCGATGGCGTGTGGACTCGCGCCTGTGACTACGAACGCGCCTGGACCTTTAGAAATTGTCCGCGATCGTGAAACTGGACTGATTGTGCCGTGTCGCGATCGTCAAGCCTTCGAGCAAGCGATTGAGACACTGATTCTCGATCGCACAATGCTCGATCGACTGCGGCAGAATGCTTATCGATCAGCGCAGCGCTATAGTTGGAAAAACATCGCCCAAGACACTCTCAATCTGTATGATGCTGCTTGGCAAATGCGATCGGATTTATCAATCCGCACAGACGCAATCATGGAAGTTAGAAAATAGTTGAGTACCTAAACTGATGTACAGCACCCAACCACAACCCAAGTCTCCCCAACTGTCTGAACCGTGGCTCTTAATTGGGGGTCTGGTTGCGTTTACGGCGCTGTGTCTGATCGTCAAAGCGGCTTCAATCTTGCGATTTGCTTTTCCTGCCGGAAGTTTAGCGGTCGGCGCACTGTTATTTTTCAGATATCCAATGTTCTACATCGGGTTGACCTGGTGGCTTTGGTTTCTAACTCCATTCGTGCGGCGATTGATTGATTGGGAAATTGGTTGGCTTGATCCCAACCCAGTATTACTCGCTCCGTTTCTAGTTTCGTTTCTATCGATATTGACATTGCTGATTCAATTGCCAAAAGCGATTAAAGGAAATGGATTACCGTTTGTTTTATCGTCTGCCGCAGTGTTGTATGGAACATTCATCGGATTGATGAGCTACTCACCTCAAACGGTGACGGTCGCACTGTTAAACTGGTTGACTCCGATCGTGTTCGGCTATCATCTTTTTTCCCATTGGCGACAGTTTCCAGAACTCAAACGCCTCACCGAGAAAGTCTTTTTGTGGGGAACCTTGGTAATGGGAAGTTACGGCGTGATTCAGTTTTTGGTTGCGCCCGTGTGGGATCAGTATTGGCTGCAAAATTTGATCAATCTGCTCAACATTTATTCGTTTGGAACACCGAATCCATTATCGATTCGGGTGTTTAGCACGATGCACTCTCCGCAGCCGTTTGCTTCTACGATGGTGGCGGGCGTACTGTTGCTGTTTGCGATTAAGAATCCATTGAAGATTGTGTCGTCGGGATTCGGCTATTTAGCATTGCTGTTAACCTTGGCGAGAACGGCTTGGTTGAGTTGGTTTATCGGATTAATTGTATACATTCCGTCCTTGAAGCCAAGGTTGCAAATGCGGTTAATTGTGACGTTAATGCTCATGTCATTGGTCGTCTTTCCATTAACGACGATCGAGCCATTCTCAACGGCGATTGGTGCACGGGTTCAGACTCTATTTGCAGGGCAACAGGATGGAAGTTTTGTCGATCGTAGTCTTGGCTATACGACTTTGTTAATGGATGCTTTGGGCGAAATCGAAGGGCGTGGAATCGGATACGTCATTCGAGATGCGACGATCGGCGGAAATGACAGCGGAATTTTAGTGCTGCTGCTGAAT
>CAXTDB010000168.1:0-10164 GCA_964242045.1 uncultured Leptolyngbya sp.
CCTGCCCCACCTGTGATGAGCAGATTTTTGCCTGCCATTGTGCCAAACTCTTCAGTGAGATTGCCACAAATATAGTCAAGGTCTTCAGCAATGATGTCTTTCGCGCGGAGTTGGGTCTTGGTTTGATTACTCATTAAACTCTCTTCGTTGAGGCTCACGCCTACACTACTCATTCCACTCATAGATTGGTTTCAACAACGTCAGGATCTAAGCTCATCATCAAGAACACAAGACTGGCAGCACACTTAGCGTATACTTTAACTAAGCGTAGACTTTAACTTCAGGGATAGGAACCACGAACTGACCGCCCCACTCACGAATGTAGGAGACTTGCTCCATAATTTCGTCTTTGACGTTCCAGGGAAGAATCAACAGATAGTCTGGTTTTGTTTCTCGGATTTTGTCCGGAGAATAAATGGGAATATGGGTTCCAGGCGTGAACTTGTTTTGCTTGTAAGGATTGCGATCGACTGTGTAATCGAGAAAATCAGTCCGAATTCCACAATAGTTCAGCAAGGTGTTGCCTTTTCCAGGCGCACCGTAACCCGCGACCGTTTTTCCTTTTTGCTTTGCGGTGATTAAAAACTCTAGCAGTTTACGCTTAGTCTCTTTCACTTGCTCAGTAAAGTTGGCATAGGTTTCGAGCTTGTCAAAACCCGCTGTTTTCTCACGCTCTAAAAGTTCAGTAACGCGATCGCCTACAGGTTTCGAGCTATCCTCAGTATGACGTGCATAGATTCGCAGAGAACCGCCGTGAATCGGAATCTCTTGCACATCGAACAAGGTCAACCCGTGGAATGCAAAGATTTTTTCTACTGCCATAAAGGACAGATAAGAGAAATGCTCGTGGTAGATAGTGTCAAACTGATTCTCTTCCATTAGGCGCATCAGATGAGGGAATTCCATCGTGATCACACCATCAGGTTTCAGCATGATTTTCATGCCGCCTACAAAATCATTGATGTCTGGAACGTGCGCTAAAACATTGTTACCAAGGAGTAGATCTGCTCTACCGTCGGCTGCAAGTTCAGTCGCGGTTTGTACACCAAAGAACTTGTTAACCACCGGAATTCCCTTGTCTTTCGCAACCTGAGAGACGTTCACCGCAGGCTCGACTCCTAGTACGGGAATACCTTTCTTCACAAAGTACTGCAATAGATAACCATCATTGCTGGCAATCTCGACGACTTTGCTTTGAGCGTCGAATCCGAATCGCTCTACCATCAGATCGCTGTAATCGCTGGCGTTCTTCAGCAGAGCATCAACGTAGGACGAAAAATAAGCGTACTCAGTAAAAATGTCTTGGGGGCTAACGAACTCTTGTAGCTGAACCAGAAAGCAATTGTCGCAAACATAAGTATGGAGTGGATAGAACGGCTCCATCTCGTTTAATTGCTCTGGAGTAATATGGGTTTGACACAGCGGCGACATCCCCAAATCGACAAACGTATGATTCAGCGGTGAGCTACAAAACCGACAACTCGAACTACTCATAAATTCATGCACCTCACGGCATCAGGACGCTAAAACTACAGCGCAGCAAGCCTTGAATCGCGGATTTCGTCAAATGACAAGAACAATCAAAGACTGATGAACTGGAGCAGACGTTGCCCTTCATTGACATCGCACTTATCTGAAAGTTGGCTGAGTCAAGTCTCTACCATCTCTGCATAATTTTCCAGTATTTCTACGTAATCTTTATCGAAAACCCAGCATCTTTACTTAAACAAAATAGAGATTCAGAGAATCCTTTGGTTCCATCGATCGGATCAAGCGTCCAGAAGCGTTCTCCCACATTTCCCTGCCCCAAATCAATCCAAACTGTGACTTGTTCAGGCGTTGCATTAGAAATCAGCGCTTGCACAACTTCAGTCACTTTTGCCGATTGTGAGGGAAATTGATATAAAAGTGCGGCGGTTTCCTCTGCCACGATCGCATCCTCTGGAAATGCTTGATTTAATTGGTGGCAAATCACAGCCTGAGCCGCAAAATCGGCGATCGTTACAGGAGAGCGATCAGGTTTATCGAACCTTGTAAGTTGTGCGGACTGACGCACTGTTTTACAGAGGATTGCAGCTTGTTTTGCGGCAGCGATCGCAATTTCAGCCTCGTACCCATCCTTCATTCACTCCTCCCGATCCATATTACTGACCGCTGAAACCCGTAGTCCAGATTGGAACTTAGCAAAAAACTCATCAAATTAAGCCTTTGTTCAAGCAAGGGGGTGTTTTTTACTTGTATTAATACGGAATCGCATCGCTGAACTACAACGAAGAACTGCGAAAAATTTGATTTTTCGCCCGTAAAAACTAGGAAATCGCGCAAATGCAATAAAGAATAAACCATTTCCGCATAAACTCCCTGGATACTCAGCAAGTTGTGTTGTTAGAAGTATTAGAAGATACAAGCAACCGATTATCGGAAGCCTGAGTTTCTAGAGTTAGCTGCACTTCATTTTGACTTGCCGAATGAAAAACAAACTGATCACTGGTTTAGCCGTGGCTGCTGCCACCGTCACTGGAGCTTTCATTCATGCTCCTTCTGCTTCTGCTGCTGGATTCAACTGGAATAGCGCTTGGTCGCAACCCACCATTTACAGCAAAGACCAAGTTGGATTCAATGATGCTCCTTACCAACAGTACGTCCAGAAAGAGCGAGTTGAGATTCCAAACAGCGGTCAGTTTCTCCTCGATCCGTCCAAGCTGAACCTAAAATTTGACCACAACGTAAGCGTTTCTTTTCTCAATGAAGGTGCTGGCTTCCGCAACCAGCTTGCTTTCAGTTCAACCGGGAAAACAGACACATCAGGGCTAATCTTCAACGACATTTCCTGCACAGGTGCGGGCTGCGTGGGTGACTGGGGCGGTAGCGCGCTCAAACTGGGCGATACCGTGAAGCTGGGCACAATCAAAGGTGGATCGCAGCTCGATTTCGGACTGAAAGCTGATGGTTTCAACGGTGGAACTAACATCTTCGGAACGAAGACTCAGTACAACGAAGATGGACTTCAGCACGTTGTCGCTTACGCTGTGGGAACTCGTTACGTTCTGTTGGGCTTTGAAGATCTGTACGGTGAGAAAGGCGCAACGGGCGGTAAAAATCAACAGTCCGATCGCGACTTCAACGATGCGGTCTTCCTGGTAGATGTGGGTGAAAAGAATTTAAGCAACTTGACAGGCAAAAAAGTGCCGGAGCCTTCGATCGTGATGTCGCTGTTGGGTTTCGGTGCTGCGGGTTTGGTAGCTCGTCGTCGCCAGAAAGATATCGCAGAATAATTTTTTTCAGCCATTTCTTTGTTCAATGTGGGTAGTTCACGATTCGTGGGCTACCTTTTTTGTTGCACAATAAGGGACTGAAATGCTGTGACTGAGGAAACCGACATGAGCCAAGATTCCCCTAACCCTGTGATTGAGTTGATCGGAATCGGTGGGACGATTCGAGAACATCACTGGAGTTGGAAGGGGAAGCCGCTGACACTGGTATATGAGGTGATGGGAGAAGGAAAGCCAATTTTGTTGCTTCCGGCACTCAGTTCGGTGTCGAGTCGCTCGGAGATGCGAGGGTTGGCGAAACAGTTGGCGGATACTCACCAAGTTTATGCGATCGATTGGGTCGGATTTGGGGACTCGTCGCGTCCTGCCGTTCAGTACACCCCTGCTTTGTATGAAACTTGTTTACGAAGTTTTGTGCAGACGATGTTTTCAGAACCGATCGTGGTAATTGCGGCGGGACATTCAGCAGGATATGTGATGGAACTGGCTCAGAAACAAGCGCCTTGGGAATGGGTTGTGTTGGTGTGCCCGACTTGGAGAGGCCCGCTACCAACGGCGATGGGAGAGCATCGCTGGGCATACCGATTGTTACAGCGTTTGATTGGATTGCCGTTGGTTGGACAGCTTCTTTATTCTTTGAATACGACTCGTGGCTTTCTGAAAATGATGTACGGGCGGCATGTGTTTGCGGATCAGCAGAACATTACACCTGATTTGATCGATCGTAAGTGGAAGACGACGAAGATAAAAGGAGCGCGATTCGCATCAGCCGCATTTGTGACGGGGGGACTCGATCGAGTGCGATCGCGGCAAGATTGGTTTAATTGGTTTCAACCGCTTCCTGTTCCCGTAATGATGGTGATTGGTGAAGAGATGCCCGCAAAGTCACGTCAAGAAGTTGAAATACTGGCGCATTTCTCAGGAGTTCAAGTGTATCGAATGCCCGGCTCACTCGGATTGCATGAAGAATATCCGGAGCAGTTGGCAGCGGGAATCCTAACGTTTTTGGAAAAATATCGATCGAGAAAACGTAAGTTCTAACGAAAAATAGGAGCTAGATCTGCCTCTCGCTCCTGTTCCAAACTCTTTAGATTTGAAACCTTAAAGTTTCGGTTTGACAAAGACGATCGACTGTCTCCAGACGATCGTGGCTTGGTCGTAGTGATCCATGATGCAGATACAATGAGGGTCTTGCCAGCGCACCTTTCCCGTCAGCAGATCTCCGGTAGAAAGCTTCATTTCGATCTCTTTTTCTTCGCGGATAATGGTTTGAATCTGACGAGTGCTTGGCAATCCGGTATCTAGTTCAGCAGTCATTGGGGAAGTCCTCGATCGAAACCGTTCTAACCTACTAGAATGCCTCAATTCACCGAATCCTATACATTCTTGTAACCGATCATCATGACAATTGAATTCATCAAATATCACGGACTGGGCAACGATTTTATTTTGATTGATAATCGAGCATCTGAGCAGCCAAAATTGACTCCCGAAGACGCGGTAAAATGGTGCGATCGACATTTCGGAATCGGTGCAGATGGGGTGATTTTTGCGCTTCCAGGTCGAGATGGCAGCGATTACACGATGCGAATTTTTAATTCGGATGGTTCAGAGCCGGAAATGTGCGGCAACGGAATTCGCTGTTTGGGAAGGTTTATTGCCGATTTAGAAGTCGCGGAAACTGGACAATCTAAGGAACAGTATCGGATTCACACCTTGGCAGGCGTAATGATCCCGAAGTTTGAGTCCAACGGTCAAGTTACCGTCGATATGGGTGAACCGCGTTTATTTGCAGCAGAAATTCCGACGACGTTAGCCGCTCCAGATCAAAAAGTGATCAATCAACCGTTAGAAGTCGCTGGACAAACTTGGAATGTTACTTGTGTCAGTATGGGCAATCCCCACTGCATCACTTTTGTTGAGGATGTTGCGGCGGTCGAGCTTGAGAAAATTGGCACGCTGTTTGAAAACCATTCTGTTTTTCCACAGCGCACCAACACCGAGTTTATTGAAATTGTACGATCAGACTACCTCAAAATGCGAGTTTGGGAGCGCGGAGCCGGAATTACGCTGGCTTGCGGAACGGGAGCTTGTGCCTCGTTGGTCGCAGGAGTGCTAAATCAGAAGTGCGATCGACGTGCAACGATTGAGTTACCCGGCGGCTGTCTCCAAATCGAGTGGGCATCTGATAACAGAATCTATATGACAGGAAGCGCAGAAAAAGTTTTCGCTGGGAGTCGAGACTGATTCAAGACGGGGATCAGGCGGAGCAATTCAAGAAGCGCCTGATTCTCGCTCAGCACATTGCTAGTCGTTGTCCCAGCATTCCTGGCACATCAAATCGCCAATGCGATCGCGCAGCAAGAAGTCAAACCGCTCTAACTCGGCTTCAAAGCGCATCCACTCGCGGGCAGGAATGTGCTTGCATAAAGTGTAAATCGGCTGATGTCTACTAACAATGCCGCGATCGATCAATTGACGTACTTCGTCTTGAATCATACCAAGCGAGTACTGTGCAGTCTGAAGCATGGGTCTACCTTCCTGAGAAATCTGGAAATCGAAGATATCAACCTAACTGAAATGAGAAGTTCAAAGCCTGTTGCTGTCCGTCTCCTCCAAACAGCGCAACTTTGTAGTGAGATATACTGAATTCTTCTTATTTTCTAACTCATTTCTGAGCCAAACGCTTAAGAAGTATTTCTAAAGTCATCAAGTTTTAACATTCATTTCTAGTCTAAATCTTGCATTCTCACCGGAAAGCTGGCTTCTCTCTTAGGTTTGACTGATTACGATCTATGACAACGATTTGAAGGTTAAATTGCTTTCATAAGCGAGAATGATGTGCGACGCTGTATGAGTTCGATCGCCAAATCGATCGCAGCTTTCATGCTGGTAGCATCTGCGATTCCTTTTCCGGCAATGTCGAACGCCGTTCCGTGATCCGGCGAAGTTCGCACAAACGGCAGCCCGATCGAGGTATTCACCGCGCGATCGAACGCCATTAATTTCACCGGAATTAAACCTTGATCGTGATACAGCGCAAGATAAGCATCATGGGCAGAAACCGAGTCTGAACCAAACCAAGCTTGACCAGGTTTAACCCACATCGTATCGGGAGGAAGTAGTCCATCGAGTTGAGCATGAGGAAAGCGCCGTCGCATCTCGTCAAGCCAAGGAAACAACCAATCGACTTCTTCGCGTCCGAGTTGTCCTTGTTCGCCGCTGTGCGGATTCAATCCCGCGATCGCGATTCGAGGCTGAGCAATTCCAAACGCTTGTTCAAGGCATTCAATCAGTAACTCTAGTTTTCGAGTTAATCCGTTAGGAGTCAGCGCCTCTGACACTTGCTGAAGTGGAATATGCGTTGTTGCCAAAAGTGCGCGCAATGTCCATTCAGTGTGGGGCGATCGTGCGACAAACATCATGCCAAATCGATCAACCCCTGACTTTTCAGCTAAAAGCTCAGTTTGTCCAGGGTAAACATGACCTGCGGCTTTCCAAGCAGATTTCGCGATCGGAGCCGTCACAATTCCATCAAATTCACCTTTCAAAGTCAGATCGATCGCGGTATCCAAATAACGAAAACTCGCTTCACCGCTATTTGAATCACCTGTTCCTAGCGTAATTTCTCTCGGACTATCGAGGTGCAAAATATTGAGATTGGCAGGATTCGCGAGATTCGGACAGGAAAGACTGAGGCGATCGTAAACCTCATCGAGATATGTACGATTGCCAGCGATCGTAATGTCTGCAACCGTCGGATTAGCCAGCGCTTTGAGAATCACCTCTGCACCAATTCCGGCAGGGTCGCCCAGCGAAATGATTAAACGAGTCATAACAGTAGAGAAAATAGTGATAGAAAACCCGTGACTGAACTGCTTTACAATACGTAAGAAGGTTTCACACCTCGATCGCTGTTTAAGAGGAGAATTGGCACAATGGCTGGAGAGATTTTTAACACTGCATTTCTAGCGTTCACCCTAATCTTAGTTGGGTTGTCGCTCGGCTTTTTGCTACTCAGATTGCAAGGTGGCGAAGAGTAAGCCCAAGAAGCGAGAGTGGCGGATCAATCTCCCTCACTCTTCTTCGTCTAAATGTTCAGCTACCTCGCGGTAGAGATTGAAAACGTGATGATCCTTGAGCGAGTAGAATACGTTGCGTCCTTGCTTGCGATAGCCGACTAAGCGCATCGATCGTAGTGCCCGCAATTGATGCGAAACTGCCGACTCGGACATTTTGACCGCAGCAGCAAGATCACACACACACAGTTCTTGAACAGAAAGCGCTGAGAGAATTCTAAGTCGATTCGCATCGCCGAGCAAACCGAAGAATTCTGCCATTCGCTGTGACTTTTCGACACTGAGAAGATCGCGATGGAGAGAGCGAATATTATCCAGGTTTACAGGATGGTGAGTGCTGCACTGCTCGGTTGCGGGTGTGACAAAATCGGGGTTTGACATAAGAATTTAAAGAATGCAGTCTGCCACGATCGCAGATACTCTCAGCGTAGCGCACCGAACTAAACTGGATAAATGAGAATTTTAGCTTGGCTAAAGAACCTCATTACATTCCTTAACCTACGCTACGATAAGGCATGTTCGATTTCGGAATTCAAAACTCGATCGCCCTGTCTGTGATTTGGAGCCAAGATTTCTGATAGAATTTATCGAAAAGTTAACAATTTGTCACAAACTCCTCATGAGCGTATTGATTGTCGGTGCGACTGGCACCTTGGGAAGACAGATTACTCGTCGCGCCTTGGATGAGGGATACAAGGTACGCTGTTTAGTCCGTAGCCCCAGAAAAGCTGCTTTTCTCAAGGAATGGGGAGCCGAACTCGTGACAGGAAATATCTGTTATCCAGATACCCTACCTAGGGCATTCGAGGGTGTCACCGCAGTAATTGATGCCGCTACCGCACGCGCAACTGATTCGCTTAGCATCAAGCAAGTGGACTGGACGGGCAAAGTTAACTTAATTCAGGCAGCAAAGGCGGCGGGTGTCGATCGCTATGTTTTCCTTTCAATTCTCGATGCTGAAAAGTTTCCAAACGTCCCACTAATGGAAATCAAAACCTGCACGGAAAAATTCTTAGCAGAGTCAGGGCTGAATTACACGATTTTGCGTCCCTGTGGGTTCTTACAAGGGTTAATCGGTCAATACGCAATCCCGATTCTAGAAGGACAAGGCGTTTGGGTGATGGGAAATACCGCACCGACTGCTTACATGGACACGATCGATATTGCAAAATTTGCGGTACAGTCGCTCAAAGTGCCGGAAGCGATTGGAAAAACGCTTCCGGTTGTTGGCTCTAAAGCTTGGAGTTCAGACGAAATCATCAAACTGTGCGAACGGCTTTCTGGAAAAGAAGCGCGGGTAACAAAAACTCCGCTCGGCATTGTGCGAGCTTCTCGTAAGGTTGCACAGTTCTTTCAGTGGACTTGGAATATTGCCGATCGACTTGCATTTGCGGAAGTCGTTGCAACCGGAAGACCGCTCACCGCTTCGATGGACGAAACCTATCAAATTTTGGGTCTAAATCCGCAAGAGATGACCACGCTGGAATCCTATATGCAGGAGTACTTCAGCCGCATTTTGAAGAAGCTCAAAGAAGTCGAATATGCCCAAGAGCAAGCCAAGAAAAAGAAAGAACGCACCAAGAAAGCGTATCCTCGATTTTAAGGTTAGACCATTTCTAATCGGTGTTGTTTTATTAGGTTTCTACTTGTGCCGAAAGCTGGCATTATCTACAACGATGGCAAAGAGATTGCTTGTCAAGTTGCAGCCGAACTGAAAGACAAGCTGATTTCGCTTGGCTGGGAAGTAGTACTTGCGTCCGGTGCAGGTGGGATTTTAGGCTATGCCTCACCAGAAAGCCCAATTTGTCACACTCCGATCGATCGATTAGTTCCGCCTGGATTCGATGCGGAGATGAAATTTGCGATCGTCCTCGGCGGCGATGGAACCGTTCTCTCTGCATTCCGTCAGGTTGCACCTTGTTACATTCCATTGCTAGCAGTAAATACAGGACATCTCGGATTTCTGACCGAGGTATTGCTAGATCAGTTGCCAAATGCGATCGATGCAATTTTGGCGGGCGAATATGAGATTGAAGAACGCACGATGCTGCGGGTGCAAATTATTCGCGATGATGCCATGCTCTGGGAGGCACTTTGTCTTAACGAGATGGTGCTGTATCGAGAACCATTAACAAGCATGTGTCACTTTGAGATCGAAGTTGGACGGCATACTCGTGTAGACATTGCAGCCGATGGAATTATTCTCTCGACTCCGACGGGTTCAACCGCTTACTCTTTATCCGCTGGAGGTCCTGTGATTGTTCCAGGCGTTCCGGTGATGATTCTGGTTCCAATTTGCCCGCACTCTTTAGCCTCAAGAGCGTTAGTTTTCACCAACAGTGAACCTGTCACAATTTATCCAGCGAATCCCAGTCGATTAGTGTTGACTGCGGATGGGAATGCAGGCTGTTACGTCTTTCCCAACGATCGCGTTTGCGTTCAAAAAGCACCTTACCCGGCTCGATTCGTTCGATTGCGCCCACCAGAATTCTTTCATGTTTTGAGAGAGAAACTAGGTTGGGGCTTACCGCATGTTGCGAAACCTTCTGCGGATGAATGCTAACGACTTTGTGGAATTGCGGCACTTTCGCCAATTTCTGCGTCTATGGTTAAAATAGCGGCGTGAATTAAAGCGAGGCAGTTATGAGTATTGCAGATGCTACGCCCTGCGTTCTGATTGTTGAAACCGATCAATCCTTGGCGCATCATGTCAGCTTAGATTTGCAAGAATCGGGATACGATACGATCGTTGTTCATGATGCTCCAACCGGACTGCGCCAAGCGATCGAGAAACATCCCGCGCTGATCGTCGT
>CAXTDB010000169.1:0-10162 GCA_964242045.1 uncultured Leptolyngbya sp.
AACTATTCGCGAGGCGTACCGTCCTGGTTAACTGACCTGAAAGACGATCCCACACTCACGCTGCTGAAGCACGACATGACGCAGCCGTTACCGTCAGACATGGGCGACTTTCAATACATCATTCATGCAGCCTCGATCGCATCGCCCACGTTCTACCGCAGAGATCCGATCGGCACAATGGATGCTAATGTCAATGGACTCCGCAATTTGCTGGAATACTTCAAGAACCAGCAAGATCAAGGAAAAGAAGTCGGCGGATTCCTGTTCTTCTCTAGCAGCGAAATCTATGGCGATCCGACACCGGAAAACATTCCCACGCCTGAAGATTATCGCGGCAATGTTTCTTGTACGGGACCTCGCGCTTGTTATGACGAAGCGAAGCGTTACGGTGAAACACTGTGTGTGAACTTTGCTCAGCAGTATGGTTTACCGATTAAATCCGCTCGTCCTTTTAACAACTATGGACCTGGATTAAAGATTACCGATCGACGATTGCTCCCAGATTTTGCGCGCGATGTGTTCAGCGGCAAAGATATCACGATGCTTTCTGATGGCTCACCCAAGCGAACATTTTGCTATTCAGCAGATTCGATCACTGGCTACTACAAAGTGCTAGTCAAAGGTCATTCTGGCGAAGCTTACAACATTGGAATTGAAACCCCTGAAATCTCGGTTGCAGAACTCGCAGAAAGAGTGGTTGCCATCTCAAAAGAACTGTTCGGATATGAAGGAAGAGTTGTTCGTAAAGTCAGTGAAGACAAAGACTATTTGATTGACAATCCGAATCGTCGTTGTCCGGTGATTGAAAAAGCTCGTACTCATTTGGGCTACAATCCGACGATTTTCATCGAAGAAGGACTTCGACGATCGCTGATTTGGTACGAAGGCAATCAAGAAGCGGAGGACGCATAATGCAAGTTTCTATCATTGGAACAGGTTATGTTGGCTTAGTTTCGGGTGTTTGCTTTGCAGAAAAAGGACATGAAGTTCTTTGCGTGGATGTCGATCAATCGAAGGTCGATAAGATCAATCAGGGGATCTCTCCGTTTTATGAGCCTGGATTGAATGAATTGTTAGAGCGCAACATTCATTCTCGCCTCAAGGCAACCACCGATTTTCGTCAAGCGATTCTCGACTCTGAGCTTTCTTTGATCGCAGTTGGAACTCCGTTTGATGGGAAAGAAGTCGATCTGACTTATGTGAAGCAAGTTGCACAACAGATTGGCAAAGTACTCAAGGAGAAAACGACTTATCACTTAGTTGTGGTTAAAAGCACTGTCGTTCCTGGAACGACGGATCAAGTTGTTTTACCGATTCTCGAAGCTGCTTCGGGTAAAAAAGCGGGAGTTGACTTCGGTGTAGGAATGAACCCGGAATTTCTGACCGAAGGCGAAGCGATCGATGACTTTATGTATCCTGATCGCATTGTTCTCGGCGGGATTGATAACAAGAGCATTGATCAATTAGATGCGCTTTACAGTGGATTTGATGGAGTCGATCGCTTAAGAACGAACAATTCCACCGCTGAGATGATCAAATATACGTCAAATTCATTATTAGAGCTGCTGATCTCTTTCTCGAATGAGATCGGTAATCTTTGTTCTGCGATCGAAAACACCGATATTGTAGAAGTAATGAAAGGGGTGCACAACAGCCGCTATTTGACGACGGTGCTGCCGAACGGCGAACGCATTGTTCCACCGATTACAAGCTTTCTTGCCGCTGGTTGCGGATTCGGAGGAAGCTGCCTACCCAAAGACGTGAAAGCTTTGATTGCTCATGGTGAGAAATATCAAAGTCCGATGCCCTTGTTAGACGCAGTAATTCAAGTCAATCAATCTCAACCTCAGCAAGTTATTGCCAGGTTAAACAAGCATTTTCCGTCACTTGATGGCGTGAAAATTGCCATCTTGGGTTTATCGTTTAGACCCAACACAAACGATATGCGCGAAACGCCAGCGATTCCTCTAATCAAGGCACTCAAAGCGCAAAATGCAACGCTCAGAGCCTACGACCCGGTTGCGAATTCAGAAGCTGAAAAGCTGCTCAATCCAGAAGATGTGGAACTGTGTGATAGCTTAAAGTCTGTTCTCGAAAACGTTCAAGCGATCGTGCTTGTGACCCGCTGGGATGAATTTCGAGCCGTTCCTGAGATGATTGCTCAACTCGATCCACAGCCTGTCTTCGTCGATGGTCGTCGGATGTTAGATAAACACTCGATTCAGCATTACGAAGGTATTGGACTTTAAGCAAGAACATCGATCGGGTCGAATACTCGATCGATGACTGTCCATTTCAATTCTGTGAGGAACCTTATGCACACGATTTTCTTTGATTCTTCAGTTAACGACGAAATCAGACGCGAACGAATTTACGACGGACAGCTTTTCTTATTTTCGCCTCGTCCTAGCATGTTGGCATTGTGTGAACATGCCCGCGAAATGATTGAAGCGGCATTTGCACCCCTCGATCCAACAATGGCACAGCATGAACTGAGCGTTGAGGAATTTGTTGCGATCGCGGCTCCGCTCAAACCGAGCTTTATTCACCATCCAAAATCAAAGCAACTGATTCAAAAGATTCTGGAAGAATACGGCTACGACTTAGAAAAAACTTATTTCGATGTTCCTCGCCTTAAAATTATCACAAGCCATGCGTATCTCACAGCAGGAGTTGGGTATCCGTTCCATCCACACAGAGACACTTGGTACTGCGCGCCACCAAGTCAAGTCAATTGGTGGCTTCCCGCTTATGAATTTGAATCAGAAAGTTCGATGGCATTTCATCCGAAATACTGGAGCCAACCTGTAAAGAACAGTTCGCGCGATTTCAACTACTACGAGTACAACAATACAGGTCGCAAAAATGCGGCTCAGCACGTTAAGAAAGATACCCGCTTTCAGCCTCGTGCCGAAGAACCTGTCGATATTGATCCGCAAGTTCGTCTAGTCTGCGAAGTCGGCGGTGTGATGTTGTTTGCTGGCGCGCAAATGCACTCGACTGTCCCAAATACTTCTGGTCGCACACGCTATAGTATCGATTTTAGAACCGTACACCTTGATGATCTAATCGCCAAAAAAGGTGCGCCGAACGTTGATAATGCTTCAACCGGAACAGCGTTAAGAGACTTCATGCGGGCAACTGATCTCGCTCGACTGCCCGAAGAAGTGATTGCACTCTACGAAAACACTGCACCTCCCGAAGGTGAATTAGTGTTCCAACCGCCTGCTGCTCTTTTGTCTTCCCACTAGAGACAATGAACATCACTGATCTCAAAACAGTTCTCGATCCCCAAGCGATCGGTAAAAATCTCCATCGTTTTGCTGCCGAATTGTATCCGATTTGTCGCAGCATCACAGGTGATGGATTTCGGGAAACACTGCGCCAAATCGAGCGCTTTATTCCCTTGAAGCGATTTGAAGTTCCGACGGGGACACAAGTGTTTGATTGGACAGTGCCGCGAGAATGGAACATTCGAGATGCTTATGTGAAGAACTCACAGGGCGATCGCGTCATTGATTTCAAGCAGTGCAATCTGCATGTGGTGAATTACAGCATTCCAGTACATGAAACGATGTCATTGGAAGCATTAAAACCACATCTATTCAGCCTGCCGGATCAGCCTGATTGGATTCCCTATCGCACGTCTTACTACAAAGACACATGGGGATTCTGTCTCACTCATAAGCAACTTCTTGAACTACCAGAAGATCAGTATCAAGTTTGCATTGATTCAACGCTAGAAGCAGGAACCTTAACTTACGGCGAGTACTATCTACCTGGAGAAGTTGAAGATGAAGTTTTGATTTCTTGTCATGCCTGCCATCCATCTTTGGCAAACGACAATTTGTCGGGAATTGCGATCGCAGTTCATCTCGCTAAGTCTCTCAGCGATCTGGAACACCGCTATTCTTACCGCTTCATCTTCATTCCCGCCACGATCGGATCAATCACTTGGCTCAGTCAGAACGAAGATCAAGTACATCGCATTAAACATGGTTTAGTGTTAAGCTGCCTAGGCGATCCAGGAAAGTCAACCTACAAAAAAAGTCGGCAGGGAAATGCTGAAGTCGATCGCGCAGTTGCTCACGTGCTAAAGCATTCTGAACAAGACTCCAACATCATCGATTTCTTTCCTTATGGTTACGATGAGCGACAGTTCTGTTCACCAGGATTTGACCTACCTGTGGGGTGCTTTATGCGATCGCCAAACAGCAAGTTTCCTGAGTATCACACCTCGGCAGATAATCTCGACTTTATCCAGCCTGAGTATTTGACGGATTCATTTCTAAAATGTTTGAAAGTGTTGACAATTCTGGAACACAACAAGACCTATGTTAACCAGAACCCGAAGTGTGAACCCCAATTAGGTCGACGGGGACTTTATCGATCGATCGGAGGCTCTTCTGGAACAGGATTGAATGAGCTTGCGTTGTTGTGGACATTAAATTTGTCTGATGGACAGCATTCGTTGTTAGACATTGCTGAGCGATCGGGCTTCGAGTTTGGTGTGATTCAGCGGGTCGCAGATGCGTTGATAGAGACTGATTTGTTGAAGGAAGCGATCGATTTGTGAAGCCGAGGTAGAGAGCGAAGGTTACTCAGAAAACTGAGGGAATTCTAAGAGCAATTCATTGAGAGGGATAATCTGCATGAAAGTTGTTTTGTTTTGTGGTGGTCTAGGCACTCGATTAAGAGACTATTCGGAAAAGATTCCGAAGCCAATGGTCAACATCGGTTATCGTCCTATTCTGTGGCACTTGATGAAGTACTACGCTCACTATGGACACAAAGATTTCATTCTGTGTCTCGGCTACAAAGCGGACTACATCAAAGAGTACTTCTTGAACTACAACGAATGCCTCTCAAATGACTTCGTGCTGTCTGCTGGCGGTAAGCAAGTTCAGATGATCGGCAGTGACATTCATGATTGGAGAATCACCTTTGTTGATACCGGATTGCATTCCAACATTGGACAGCGTTTGAAGGCGGTTGAAAAATACCTAGACGGTGAGGAAATGTTCTTGGCAAACTACAGCGATGGTCTGAGCAACCTGCCGCTGGATCACTTCATCAATCACTTCATGCGCCACGACAAAGTTGCAAGCTTTGTCTCTGTGAAGCCCACTCAGACATTCCACGTTGTTTCTTCGCAAGAAGATGGCTTGGTCAAAAGCATTGAGCATGTGAACAATGCAGATCTACGCATCAATGGCGGCTTCTTTGCGCTCAAAACTGAGATCTTTAGATATATGCAGCCCGGTGAAGAATTGGTATTGGAACCGTTCCAGCGCTTAATCGAGAAGGAAGAACTGCTTGCTTACACTTACGACGGATTCTGGACTTGCATGGATACGTTCAGAGACAAGCAAAACCTGGATGATTTGTACTCTCAGGGCACTCCTCCTTGGGAAGTTTGGAAAACTCGTAAAACTGTGTAGTGAGTGGAAAGGTGAAAATGCTGAAGTTGATGTTCGATCGAGGAAAAGATGCCGAATATCGCGTTTTGTGCCTCGGCGCTCATTGTGATGATATCGAAATTGGTTGCGGTGGAACGATTCTGAGACTGATCGAAGAGTATCCGAATGCTGTATTTTACTGGGTTGTGTTTAGCTCTAGTGAAATTCGGTCAAAAGAAGCGTTCGACAGCGCCGATCGATTTCTAGACGGTGCGAAAGTTGAAAACATTGTGGTTAAAAATTTCCGCAATAGTTTCTTTCCGTTTGTCGGAACCGAAATCAAAGAGTACTTCAACGAACTCAGCCAAGCATTTTCGCCAGATCTAATCTTGACCCATTATAAGAATGATGCTCACCAAGATCATCGGGTCATTTCCGATTTGACCTGGAACAGCTATCGAAATCATCTAGTTTTGGAGTACGAGATTCCGAAATACGATGGCGATATCGGTAATCCAAATTTCTACGTGCCGATCAGCGAAGCAATCTGTCAGCGCAAGATTCAAACACTGATGGATGTGTTTGAAACACAGAAGAAACGGCAGTGGTTCACCGAAGATACGTTTCAAGCCATCTTGCGGCTGCGAGGAATTGAATCGAACTCGCCCAGTAAGTTTGCAGAGGCGTTTTATAGCCGTAAGTTGGTGTTTTAAGCAAGAAGGTGAAATTAAGTTTGGCACTCCCACCGAACTATGCAAGTAGGATTCTCTCGAAACGCGAATTCGGGTATGCCCTATTTGCTTTTGCAACTCCTATTTCAGTTTGAAGCAAATTCGCTTCAAATCCTGTGTCTTGATCAATTTTCTACGGCAGGAAACCCACCTATAAGATTGGTCGCTCGTCCAGTCCTTGTGAATCTTTTACTTACTTTCGGGAGATTGCAACCTTGCAAGTAGTCTGGAACAAGTAGAACCGCATCGATTCAGTTGTCAAGTATTCAGCTCTAGAGGAGAGTTCGTACGACAAAAAAGCGGGCAATTTGGTGAAGATTTCTAGAAATATGGGACTCTGTGTTACCACAAGCACGGGAACCGTTCTGTATCCAAGGGAGATCAGCGTGTGTTTTATCCAGTTCCCCAACCTTCCATGCTATAAAAGATTGCTTTTGGAAAGCCTTGGTAGAATTCCAGACTCATGAAAAAAGCAGTTGATCAAAACGACCAACTGCCTTTAATACCTAAGATGTGGCAGATTACATCATTCCCATGCCGCCCATGCCACCCATACCGCCCATACCGCCCATGCCACCCATGCCACCCATATCAGGCGCACCCGCAGCAGATTTCGGTTCGGGTTTCTCAACAACAAGCGCTTCAGTCGTTAGCACCATGCCCGCGATCGAGCCTGCATCTTGCAGCGCCGATCGGACAACTTTTGCTGGATCAACAATGCCCGCAGCTAACAGATCTTCGTACTGGTTGGTCAGCGCGTTGTAGCCTTGGTTAAAGCTCATTTCTCGCACTTTCTCAACAACGACAGAACCTTCGACACCTGCATTGTCAGCAATCTGACGCAACGGAGCATCAAGCGCCCGGACAATGATATCCACACCGATCTGCTCTTCAGCATTCAGAGTCGATTTCAGTTCTCCGAGCTTGCTTGCCAAGTGAATCAGCGATACGCCACCACCCGGAACAACACCTTCAGCGACAGCCGCTTTCGTTGCGTTCAAAGCATCTTCGATTCGGAGTTTGCGGTTCTTTAGTTCGGTTTCGGTTGCGGCTCCAACCTTGATCACAGCCACACCGCCTGCAAGTTTGGCAATCCGTTCGGCGATCTTTTCTTTGTCGTACTCAGAATCACTGCGCTCGACTTCTTGACGCAATTGAGCAACCCGCTTTTTCACATTCTCGCTGTTTGCGATATCAGAAACGATCGTGGTTGCATCTTTCGTCACGGTGATCTTTCGAGCCGTTCCGAGCATCTCTGCCGAAACTGCATCTAAACTCAACCCGATCTCTTCAGAAATCACTTGTCCATCGGTGAGAACGGCGATATCTTGCAGCATTTGTTTACGTCGATCGCCAAATCCAGGAGCTTTAATCGCAACTGCATTCAACACTCCGCGCAAACGGTTGACAACCAGAGTTGCCAGTGCCTCACCTTCAAGATCTTCCGCGATGATCAACAGCGGTTGACCTGCGCGTGCAACTCGTTCCAATACCGGAACCAATTCTTGAATCGAACTGATCTTCTTATCGCACAGCAAGATTGCCACGTTTTCGTATTCGACAATCAAACGCTCGGTGTCGGTGACAAAGTAAGGCGAAAGATAACCGCGATCGATTTGCATTCCCTCAACGGTTTCGAGTTCAGTCGCCAAGGATTTCGATTCTTCAACCGTGATCACGCCATCGCGACCGACTTTATCCATCGCGGCTTGAATCATCTGTCCGACTTCTTCATCGTTACCAGCGGATACGGTTGCAACTTGAGCGATCTCATTGCCTTCCACGGGTTTCGCTGCCGCTTGAATCTCGGTCACGAGTTTGGCGATCGCTTTATCCATGCCGCGACGCAAGCTGATCGGATTCGTCCCCGCTGCAACGTTCTTTAAGCCTTCGCGAATCATCGCTTGAGCGAGAACGGTTGCGGTCGTGGTTCCGTCTCCAGCTAAATCCTTGGTTTTGGAAGCGACTTCGCGAATCAACGAAGCGCCTGTGTTTTCGAGCGGGTCTTCGAGTTCGATTTCTTTGGCGATCGTCACCCCATCATTCACAATCTGAGGCGCGCCAAATTTCTTTTCGAGCAGAACGTTCCGCCCACGTGGGCCCAATGTTACACGCACCGCGTCCGCCAGTGCATTTACGCCACGTTCTAACGCCTGCCGAGATTCTTCATCAAAGACAACAATCTTTGCCATAAGTTTTAGCCAGTTCTCCACTTAGAAATTTAGCACTCACTGGTGCAGAGTGCTAAAGATTGAGAAGATCGGAAAACCGTATGAAGGCAAATTTAAGAGTTGCGTACAAGGGTTATGCAGCCGCCGCAACCCGCTCAATCACTGACCAAATCCAGTGTTTCATGATGCGAAGTTGAGTGTCTAAATCGATCTCTTGAAACGAATAATTTGTGTGTCCCGTCAGTTTGAATTCTCGATTGCACTGGTCAATCTCAGTCAGTGAACTTTCTTGCAAAGCGCGGCAGACCGCTAACGGCATCTCTGATACTCCAACATACTGAGGTTTAAACCGATGTGTTACAAAAGCCAGTGAGCTACAAGAATGAGCAGCACTTATGTCTTTAGGCTCAGGGATTTCTAGCTGAAAAAATCCTGAAGCCAAAGCACTCTTAGAAAGTCCAGTCGGATCTTGAGACAACAACGGAATCCAATCGGGCGTTCTGTTCGCAACCCGATTAGCAGTTTGGCTCACCCAGTCCGAATTAGAAGTGCTGCCGACATAGAAAAACAAGCCTGGACTAATACAATGAGCAGAGTGCAGAGAAAAATAAGCATCCACTCGGCTACACTGCTCAATCCATTCCCGGATAGCAATACACTCAGGATAAGTATTCGTTGTGAAATTCCCTTCCAAATCTCTCTGATGATCAAGGTTGAGAAGGGCTTTCAATGTAATGGTTGCGGGCAGTTTATTGGCATTCTGAAACGCCTGATCTGGATCTGCCACAGGAACAAGGCGAAATCGAACGGTTGAAGGCGCTTGGTCAATCAAGAGATGAAGCATAGAAATCGCTGTTAAGGGTGCAATCACTTCAGCCGCATGAAGTCCACCGACAATCACGACTGTACGAGTTGCCTGCTTATCTCCTATCGTCACTCCATAGATTGATCGACCTTCACCCGATACACCAATTTCCTCAACTTCAGCCCCTAGAGCCTCCGTCTGCTGAATTAGTATATCCAACTGCTTCAAATCCACCCATTCCATCGCGTCGGTCGTATTCTCCTCTTCAAACATAGCGAGAGAAGGATAAAATTTCAAATGAGTTAATCAGCACTGAGGTGAGATGGTGAATCCGATCAAGCTGCTCGATGTCGTTGCGCTGACCGTTGATCTTCCTGAGTACGACCTTTTGCGCGGGCAAGTCGGAACAGTCGTTGAAGTTTTGGCAGATGGAACGGCTTTTGAAGTGGAGTTTAGCGATCGCTCCGGTCGCACCTACGAATCTGTAGGATTACGCCCAGAGCAAATCATGCTCTTGCATTTTGAGCCAATCTCACCAAAATCTGAAATGGCGACGGTTTGAAATGATTATGTGGATTGGCTTCTGAGATACTGTTTCAAACTCAATAAGGTCGCAGTTTGTCCCAGGCTAATCGGTAAGAGTGACACTCCTTCGATGCGGGATTGTACCCAACCATTACCCCATGCCCATTCGTGAAAACCATCAATTCCCTGGCTCAGTAGAAATCGAATCCGGTTTGGTTCTGCAAGTTCGACTTCATGCTGAATCGTGACGAGTCCAATTCGCCCGGTGAGTTTTGTTCCAGGTAAAAGCGGCTCTGAAATTCCAACTGAGAACCGCTCAAACCAGAGCCAACTCTGTAATTCTTTGACCTGAGTTAAACTTTTTGCCAGCGTTTCTTCAGACGCTTCGACTTCAATCCGCAGGCTGCTTTGCTGAAATGTCCCAAACATAGTGCGATCGAGGGCTACCGTACTGTTTTAGTATGACAGATCCGCAGATGGGGACGCAGGCTTTAAAATTGAAAAGCCGTTGTTTGAGAAGATCAATTATGA
>CAXTDB010000170.1:0-10085 GCA_964242045.1 uncultured Leptolyngbya sp.
CGGATTGGAAGTCAGCGCGACTGGATGTGGCGCGGGTGGCAAACGCGATACACATACGCACGATCGCAAAAATCAGAACATTCGCCGCCGTTGATGTTGATTCACGGATTCGGAGCCTCGATCGGGCATTGGCGACATAATGTCTCGGTGCTGAGTCAGCATCACACGGTGTACGCGATCGATTTACTCGGATTTGGAGCATCGGAGAAAGCGATCGCATCCTATAACGTCGCGCTTTGGATCGAGCAGGTTCACGATTTTTGGTTGACGTTTGTGCGAGAGCCTGTGGTTTTGATCGGCAATTCGATCGGATCGCTGGTGTGTTTAGCAGCGGCGAAGGCGTATCCCGAGATGGTGAAGGGCGTAGCGATGCTGAATTTGCCGGATTCTTCGGTGCTGGAAACGCCCGAATGGACAGGAGGAGCGGTGAAAGTGTTTCGCCCGATCGCGGCGGTAGCAAAAAGTATTTTTACGTTTCCGCTGATTTTTAACCCGTTCTTTCGAGTGTTGAGGAGTTCGCGCTTGATTCGCTTGTGGGCACGGCAGGCGTATGCGAACTCTGAAGAAATTACCGACGAACTCGTGGAGATTTTATCGACTCCAGCGCGCGATCGAGGAGCAGTCAAGGCTTTACGATCGATGGTGACGACTCCAAAAATCACCGAGTATACGGCGCGCGCAATCTTACCGACGTTGAGCATTCCGATGCTGCTGTTTTGGGGCAAGCAAGATAAGTTTGTGCCACCGAGTTTGGCTGCCTTTTGTGTCAAACTCAATCAAAAGCTGGAACTAGTTGAGATTGATCAGGCGGGGCATTGTCCGCACGATGAACAACCAGAAATCGTGAATCGTAAAATTTTGAGTTGGATTGGTGAATTTGCATGAGTTCTGAAGCGCCTGATGTTTTTCGGATTTCGCCGCTGATTCGACTGACGTTGCTCAGTTTGTATATTGCGTTAACTACACCGCTTCCAGTCTTGGCAGAAACGACAAACGCACCTGTTTCCAGTGGATGGCTTTGGGTGGGAATTGCGATCGGCTTTGTCGCCTTGTTCGGTGCATTGAGCGAACGAGTGATTCT
Source organism: uncultured Leptolyngbya sp. (assembly GCA_964242045.1). Classification (GTDB taxonomy): domain Bacteria; phylum Cyanobacteriota; class Cyanobacteriia; order Leptolyngbyales; family Leptolyngbyaceae; genus Leptolyngbya. The sequence goes on from CAXTDB010000170.1 coordinate 1,082, forward strand.
CGATGCCGATGGAATTCAAGTCACTTATCCCGCTTGGGTTCCAAAGTTTTTTCGCAAAGGGTGGCAGTTGCCTTGGTCAGAAGTGAAAGCGCTAAAACCTCGATCGACTGGACAAGGCGGATTGGTTTACTATTTCCTCAGCAAATCCGGAGAAGGCTATCTGTTACCGATGCGAGTCGTGGGATTTGCGCGATTGGTGGATCGAGTTCAGAAAGAAACGGGAATTGATACAACTGATGTGAAACCGCTGTCGCAGCCGTGGATGTATTTGATTCTGTTAGGGTTCACAGCATTATTGCTGTTAATTGATGCTTGGACGGTTTCAACTGCGATCGCGCTCGGAAAGATTTGATGTTGTTACGGCTAGAGCAGGTCAGCTTCGCGGCTGGCAAAGTCACAAAGAAAGGAACACCGATCTCAGGATATGAAGTGCTGCGGAATGTTTCGTTTGATGTAAATCAGGGCGATCGGATTGCGATCGTTGGTGCTTCCGGTTCTGGCAAAACCACACTACTCAAATTATTAAATCGATTGTTAGAACCGAGTGCAGGTTCGATCAAGTTTGAAGGAAAACGGTGTCAAGACATTCCGGTACTACAACTACGCCAGCGAATTTTATATGTCGCTCAAGAACCGAAGTTGTTCGGAACAACGGTTAGAGAAGCGTTAAGCTACCCGCTGAAATTGAGGAATCTAAAAGAGATCGATCAGCGAGTGAATGACGGAATTGAGCGAATGAACATTCCGAGAAATTGGCTCGATCGTTCCGAATTAGAACTTTCTACTGGAGAACGGCAGTGGATCGCGATCGCGCGGGCTTTGATTTGTCAGCCTGCTGTGTTGCTGTTAGATGAACCGATTGCCAATTTAGACGCGAACCGGAGTGAGGCACTACTGAGAATTCTGGCTCAGGTAGATTGTACGATTTTAGCCGTGACGCATCAGTTTGAATGGGCAGATCGGTTTGGAGCGCGCGTTTTACAGTTGCAGCGGGGACAATTGATTCGAGATGATCAACGGGTGGATTGGCAAGAGGTGAGAAGATCGATCGCGCAAATTGAAGCCGAAGAAGACGCGGAATGGGCATAAACGATCTGATTGACACATTTGACATCACATGAGGATAATGGGAGTTTGTTGAAAACTTTAGACTCCTGAAAACCCTTGGCTAACGTAGTTGTGATTGGTGCCCAGTGGGGCGATGAAGGTAAAGGCAAAATTACCGATCTGTTGAGCAAATCGGCGGATGTCGTTGTCCGCTATCAAGGCGGTGTCAATGCAGGACATACGGTGGTCGTCAAGGATCAGACCTTTAAGCTTCATTTAATTCCGTCCGGAATTCTCTATCCCGAAACCGAGTGCATTATCGGTTGCGGCACAGTGATCGATCCGAAAGTTCTGATTCAAGAACTCGATCAAATCGAAGCGCTCGGCATTACGACTCGAAACTTGCTGATTTCAGAAACGGCTCACGTAACGATGCCGTATCACCGCTTGATCGATAAAGCCGCAGAAGAACAGCGCGGAAATCATAAAATCGGCACGACTGGACGTGGAATTGGTCCCACTTATGCGGATAAGTCAGAGCGGACAGGCGTTCGGATCGTGGATTTGATGAACCCGGAGGGATTTCGCGAACAGTTGGAATGGACGATCGCACAAAAAAACGTCATCCTCGAAAAACTCTACAATCTGCCGCATCTCAACGTCGATCAAGTGTTTGCGGAATACATGGGCTATGCAGAACGGTTACGTCCGCACGTGGTTGATAGCTCGCTGAAGATTTACGATGCGATTCGCCGCAAGCGGAATGTGCTGTTTGAAGGCGCACAAGGAACATTACTCGATCTCGATCACGGCACTTATCCGTATGTCACATCCTCGAATCCGGTATCCGGTGGGGCTTGTGTGGGAACGGGGATTGGCCCGACGGAGATCGATCGCGTGATTGGAGTTGCGAAAGCGTATACCACTCGTGTCGGAGAAGGCCCCTTTCCGACCGAGCTACACGAAGAAATGGGCGCGTTGTTGTGCGATCGTGGAGCCGAATTTGGCACAACCACCGGACGACAACGGCGCTGTGGCTGGTTTGATGCAGTGATTGGACGGTACGCCGTTCGCATCAATGGTCTAGACTGTCTAGCGATTACCAAGCTCGATGTCTTAGACGCAATGGACGAAATCAAAGTGTGTGTTGCCTACGAAATCGATGGGCAGCGCTGCGAAGATTTTCCCAGTAATTCGCGCTTGTTTGCTCAATGCAAGCCGATTTATGAAACGATGCCTGGATGGAAGCGATCGACCGAAGACTGTCGATCGCTCGACGATTTGCCGAAAGAAGCGCTTGAGTATCTCAAGTTTTTGGCAGAATTGATGGATGTGCCGATCGCGATCGTGTCTTTGGGAGCCAAACGCGATCAAACGATTATTGTCGAAGATCCCATTCATGGCCCAAAACGGGCGCTGTTGTACACCAACGGAACGCCCCAACCCGCTAACGTTTAGTTACTTTTAGGTTCATATTATGCCGTTCTCGATCGAAGCTCAAAAACGTCCCGAAGGAAGCAAGCCGAATGCGCTGCGTCGCGATGGCAAAATTCCTGCAACTTTGTATGGTCACAATGGCACAGAGTCAATTCAACTCGTGGTGGATGCGAAACAAGCGGGCTTTTTAGTGCGCGATGCTGCACCGAATCGCTCTGTAGTTGAAGTCAACATTCCGGAGTTGTCTTGGAATGGTAAGACTGTGATGCGCGAAGTGCAAACTCATCCCTGGAGAGGCTCGCTGTATCACATCAGCTTCTTTGCTCAGAAGTAAGCTGCGGCTTGTTGATATTTGCAAAGCTAGGGAGAAATCCCTGGCTTTTTTAGTTAGATGCAGCTAAAGGCAATTCTCGCTTATATGCAGGTTGTAGTCCCAGCACAATGTCTTCGCGATCGATCCCCCCGGTTAATAAAGCTTGCACCAAGCCCGTGTCAGTCGTATTCTGCTGAATCCACACTTTGCCATCTTTGATATCGAGATGGATCACGACATGATAGATTCGTTGCGAGCCTTTCCAGCCTACACGCATCCATTGATAATGATCTCGCTGCGTGTCGATCAATAGCTGGCTTTCCACTTCCGCGTTTGCTGGAAGTTCAGCGATATAGCACGTCAGCAGGTCTTGAATGAATAGCCGATAGTACTCTAGTTTCTCCATTCCAGAATCTCCTCCAGAACTGGCTCATAAATCAATAATTTCAATGGATAGCGCCTCAAGACAATCTGAGCAAATCGAGTCTGAAAGAAGGTTTGATAAGTATCTGCTGGAACAGCTAGATACAAGACTCGATCAGGCTCGTTCTCTTCTAGCATAATCTGATAGTCCAAACACTGTCCGAGTGCAGTATGAAACTCGCTAATCGCTGAATCTCCTGCAAAGGATTTGATTTCTACCGCGATCTTTTCTCCATTCCGTTCTGCCCCAATCAGCCTTTCTGCCGCCAAATCGATTTTGACTAAAATTTCCTCAATTTCTAGAATTAGCGGATCATCTGTGATTGACCAGCCTTGTTTCTGTAATGCTCGTTTAACTGCGAAATGGAACAAATCTCGATTAGACATCGATCGCGTTGAGAGTAAAAGCTGCGATTATCATACTTGGAAGCTCAAAAGATTCTAAATGCAGTATCTATTTCTGAGCGATCTCTCTTTATTTTCATTGAGTAGAACAAACGAAGAAGTGCGATCGCACCTTTATTCTGCGATGCTTTGAAGATTCTGGATTTCATGACTGCTTGCTGACCAATTTAATGTATATAAAGCTAGGGAGAGATCCCTGGCTTTTTTAGTGAATGTGAATTATGACGACTACGACTCTTCCGCCGATCGTTGAAGCTTTGCTCAATCCTGCACTCTATGACCATCCGGTTAGGGGTGCGATCGAGTTAATTCAAACGCACGTTTCTTATGTGTTTCTCACAGGTGACTACGTTTACAAGCTGAAAAAGCCCGTGAATTTTGGTTTCTTGGATTATTCCACGCTGGAGAAGCGCAAACATTTCTGTGATGAGGAATTGCGGCTCAACCAACGAGGCGCAGCAGAATTGTATTTGGGTGTTGTACCGATCGCTCAAGACGGTGACAAGTTCATTCTGGGTGGAAAAGGTGAGCTTGTGGATTACGTGGTGAAAATGCAGCAGTTTCCACAAGAAACGCTGTTAAGTGCAATGTACGATCGAGGAGAACTAACCGAACAGCATTTGATCGATTTAGCAAAAGTTCTAGCAGCGTTTCACAAGGCAGCGCCAACGAATGACTACATTCTAAGCTTTGGGGAAGTGTCGCAGATTCGACAAGCGATCGACGAAAACTATGATCAAACGGTTGGATATATTGGAGTTGCTCAAACTCAAGAACAATTCGATCAAACGAAAGCCTACACGGATAAGCTATTTGCTGAGAATGAAGCATTATTCAAAAGTCGAGTTAAACACAAATTCATCCGTGAGTGTCATGGTGATGTTCACTTGAGAAACATTTGTTTCTGGAACAGCAAGATTTTATTGTTCGATTGCATTGAGTTTAATGAGCCATTCCGCTTTGTCGATACGATGTTCGATGTTGCTTACATCATCATGGATTTCGATGCTCGCAATCGCTCTGATCTCAGCAATCTATTCTTGAATTCATATCTTGAACAATCAGGCGACTGGGAAGGATTGCAAGTTCTACCACTCTACAACAGTCGTCAGTCTTATGTCCGGGCAAAAGTAACATCGTTTTTGCTGAGTGATCCAAGTGTTCCAGAATCCGTCAAGGCAGAATCAAAAGAGACTGCAAGCCGTTACTACCGTTTGTCTTGGGAATATACCAAGCCAAAACAAGGCAAGATTATTTTAATGTCGGGACTATCGGGATCTGGGAAAAGCACGATCGCATCAAAACTCGCACGTGAATCTGGAGCAATTCAAATTCGATCAGATGCGGTTCGTAAGCATTTGGGTGGTGTTGCACTCGATCAAAAAGGCGATGCCTCGCTCTACAGTCCAGAGATGACGCAGAAAACATACGGTCGCTTACTCGATCTCGGTGTGACTTTGGCATCTCAAGGTTACACAGTCATTCTCGATGCGAAATACGATCGACAAGCGTTGCGCGCTCCGGTGATCGAGCAAGCACAGTCGCGTGGAATTGCGATCGAGATTTTGTATTGTGAGGCTCCAGAAGAAGTGTTGCGCGATCGAGTTGCTCAGCGACAAGGCGATGTTTCTGATGCCACGATCGAGGTTCTAACTCAGCAACAGATGGAACCTTTTACCGAGGCGGAGAAGCCATTTGTTACAGCAATCAATGGATAAGTTATCGCTCTCACAAAGGTATACCAAGTTGATTTTTGAGCGCCACAGATCTTAGAGAGCAACCTAAATCCCCCACGAGTGGAGGACTTCAAGCCAAGAAGGTTCCCATTCTCAAAGTTCCCCAGAATGAGGGATTTAGGGGGCGAAGAATCTGTAGCATGAACAAACTGAAATTGATTTGGTATTAGCGATCGATCGCATCTGTTGCTGATTTTACCCATCAAGAAACCTCCGATTCTTCGAGAGAATCGGAGGATTTTGCTTCACAGATCTCTTAACCATTTGGAACTAAACAACACTATGCTGTCGGATTGGCATCTTGACCAAACACTTGAGTTAGATAGTATTTTCCGTTCAGTTCAGCAACCCCAACTCCGGTCGTGGTGAAATCTTTCCCTTCAATGTTTGCAAGATGCCCAGGACTCTTAAGCCAGCCATCAAAAGCAGTCTGAGCTGGATCTGAATAGCCTGAATTAAAGGCAACATTCTCACCTAGCTGTTTCCAAGGATCGGTTTTGGAAAGATCCTTGGCGCGAGTATCGAAGCCGTCATGACCAAAGGGTACTTTGCCAAGCGCCATATCATTGCTATGACTGTCTGCTTCGTTGTAGTAGTCTTGATCCCACTTCAGTGGAGACAATCCTTTTCCAGTGCGGTACTGGTTGACATCCTTGAATACCTCTTCAGCCAGATCCTTCCGGTCTTGAAGCCCTGAACTAGCTACATTTTTAGGATTGGTCGTTCCCGCGCCGTTCCCTGTGATCAATGGATTAGAACTAGATTTGTTGAAGGTAGAAGGAGTAGTCATACCGAGAACATCAGAAGGCAGCCCCTTGTTCGGTGAAATACCTCTAGCATGGGTAGCTTGAGTTAATCCACGATGTTTTGCTGCGTCTGAACTCATTAAATTACACATCATTTACAAGCCTCTACACTGTGCTACGAATCTGAACGTGCTACTCAAGTTTGAAGAACCAAACCTTTGCACAGGTAGATGCGAACCCGTTTATCGATAAGTTTCAGGAAAGCTTTTCGACTGCATGATTCTGTATTTTGTACGACGGTTTTACTTTCCTGCGAATAGGTTCTAATGAATCGGCTCTTCTAACCTCTACCGAAGGAGGTAGATGCTCAGAAGCAGAACTTGCTGCGTACCGTGCCAAAAAGGGGATGTCTTGCTAGCCTCAAGACGCGCTGCTATTTGACTCTAATCAACTGAGAACAGTTCTTCAGCCGATGAGGGGTGAATCGCGATCGCATGATCAATCTCGCTTTTCGTAATCCCTTTTTTCATTGCTAATACAAATCCTTGAATGATTTCGGCAGCATCTTCTCCAACGAAATGAATTCCCAGAACGCGATCGTCATGCGTCACATACTTAATCACACTCTTAGACTTCTGTTTGCTTAATGTTTCAAAAAGCGGCGTGAATTCTGATTGATAACATTGAATGCGATCTCCGAATTTTTCACGTGCCTCGGATTCGGTCATGCCAACCATTGCAGCTTCAGGACGGGCACAGACCGCAGAAGGAATCAATGAATCGATCTGAGTGGGCTGATTGTTAAACACCGTTTCCGCAAAAGCTTTTCCTTCGGCGCGCGCGACTGGAGTAAGCTGTTTGCGATTGGTGCAATCTCCAACTGCGTAAATGTTGGGGATATTCGTGCGGCTAAATTCATCTACTGCGATCGCTTTTTTATCAAACTCAACACCAACCGACTCTAAGCCGAGATGATCAAGATTCGGAGCGCGTCCGATCGCACACAGTACAGTATCAACGGTGAGAAGAGCTGAGTTATCACCTGTTAGCTGTACTTGAATCTGATCGCCAACACGATCGATCTTCTCTGCGGTGGTATTGCAGTAGCTTTGAATTCCGCGATCAATCAGTCCTGCTCTAATCGTGCTGCTGATAATGTCATCAAATCCGCTAAGAATGCAGTCTTCTCTGTTCATTAACGCCACTTCGACTCCGAAGCCGCGCATTACGCTGGAAAATTCAACTCCAATGTAGCCGCCACCAATTACTGCTAAACGTTTTGGTAACTGTTCAAGATCAAACATCTGCTCAGAAGTGATGGCATGTTCGATGCCTGAAATTTTTGGTTTAGAAGGCTTTCCACCGACAGCAATGAGAATCTTATCTGCGGTGAACTTCTGATCATCAACTGCGATCGTATGTTCATCGATCAACGTTGCCGCACCGTGAATGATTTGAATGCCTTTCTTTTCGAGTGCTGATTGTTGAACGTGGCGGAGCCGATCGAGTTCGCGATCGCGCACCTGTTTGAAGCGTTGCCAACTAAATTCGGGCGGTTCTTGTGTCCAGCCATATCCTTCTGAAGCAGCGGCGAACATGGCGAAATCGGCAGCGTAAACCATGAGTTTCTTCGGGATGCAGCCGAGATTCGCGCAGGTTCCGCCGAGATGAGAACGTTCTGCGATCGCGACTTTTGCACCATACGTTGCGGCTCGTTTTGCGGCAGAGAGTCCACCCGGTCCCGCCCCAATCACAAATAAATCATAGTCGTAGGTCATGGTTCTAGTTTCCGATTGTAGCTGGAGCGTAAATGAAGTCAGAACTCAATTTCGACTACCAAAAGAAAGGTTTGAAACAAGCGAAGGGCAACCGTAGATAGAGGATGACAAAAGTTAAGCTGCTTAGAATTAGAACGAAGTTTTAGCAGCGAAATCATGAGCGAGAAATTAAGAAAGGGCGACCACGTGGAGTGGAATACTTCTGGTGGTAAAACCGAAGGCGAAGTTAAAGAAATCATCACAGAACCCACTGATTTTAAGAACCACCACTTTGAGGCATCTAAAGAAAACCCTGAGTATTTAGTTGAGAGCGATAAGAGTGGAAAAGATGCCATTCACAAAGGCGAACAACTGAAAAAAACAAAGGAGAAAAAGTAATGGCGCAGCATACTGCGACTCAAAATCAAGAGACTCTAAAAGAGTTTCAAGCAGCGGTCAATATGTCAGCCAAAGAATTAGAAGCTTGGCTAAAAACCGAAGAATCGCTTTCAGTCGGCATGAAAAGTAGCGAGGATGCCGAATCAACTGGACATCAGTCAGGTCGACGTACGATCGAGCTTTTACACCAGAAAAAATCAGACTACGATGAAGCTGATTTTAACCACATGCGGCGCGTCGTTAGCTATATTCATCGGCACTTAGCAGAAAAACCCAAAGGCGATATCGAGCATACTCGCTGGCGCTATTCGCTGAAGAACTGGGGACATGAACCGCTAAAAGATAAATAATTCATTCGAGCGATCGCCCTAATTTCTGGCGATCGCAACCCTTAACCTGATAAATAAACGATTATGACTCCTGAACTTGGATTAGTGTGTATTTCTGCATCGAAAACGGTGCGGTTCAAAACAATTACACGCAAGCGCTTACTTCAATTTGATTTAGTCGAACAAGAACGATTGCTGCGCGAATTGTATGCAGAAAATTTGCGAAGATTGGGAATTGCGATCGAGTTTTGTGCCAGCAATAAGATTCGACTTTATCGATTAGGTTCAGGGTTGTTTCCGTTTGCTGATGATCCGATGGGAGCAGCGGTTTTAGACGAATTTACCGAAGGCATGGGGCTAGTTGGAGAGCAAGCAACACGGCTCGGAGTTCGATTAGTTTTGCATCCAGATC
>CAXTDB010000171.1:0-10058 GCA_964242045.1 uncultured Leptolyngbya sp.
GGACATCCGCCTCGACCCGCATTTCCAAGTAATACCCGTCGACATCCGATCGCAGGATCGGCAATCGCACATCTGGATTTCGCACCGATGCCCCGGCTCTGGGCAATACCATCAAAAGTTGGCTATCGACTGGAAAGGCTGCTTCTAGTTGTTTCATCGCTGGTGAGATTGTGAACCCCACACATAGTGCCCTACCCTTTGAGATTTGTCTAGAGGTAAAACGCTATATCTGGGGGTCTAGTGCCGGAGCGTCCCAATCTAGCCCTATTGGTAGTAGTAAGTTTACGCAGTTCTGTAACGCTTGCGTCTGAATTCGATCGCGGTTTCTGTAACTGCCGCGTCGATTTTCTCCCTGTAACTCTCGCGTTGATCTGATCGATCAGTGCCCCTTATTTTACGCGATCGATCTCCTTTCAAACTCCTGATCTCCCCTCCTCCCCACTTCCTGCCTTCTATCCCTCCCCCGTCCAACTTCCCTCCGAACCCGCCCGTATGGATCACCCGTAACTCCAGCGGATCACTGATCCACCCCCTCTTGAGCCTGTGAGAAATCGGTGTTAATCTCTGTCCACGTCGATCAGGTTTAACCCACATGAATCGACGCACCTTGTTTGTCTCGAATAGATTGCGCGCTTAGGCGACTACCACCGCTTCAAGTCTGCCAATCTAGATTTTCCCAAAGCAAAACCCCTCAAGCTTCCCTACCACAGTCAGCCAAAGGGGTTGATAACCTTGTTTGCCCAAAAAGATTGGGCTTGATTTCTATGTCTAAACATTGTATCAGGTGCAGCAATTCTGCGCTAGGTTCGCGTGCGAATTTATTCATTCAGAAGGAGCAGAACTGATGGTGACTTCCCTCAGAATTGCTTCTTCTGGAGCAGCAAAACCGATCGACGGTGATCTCGCTTTCGATCACGAACAGGAATGGTTGATGAGCGGAGTCGATCCGGAGATTATTCACCGGAATGTGCGATCGCTCCAAGACACTGACTTTGATCCGTTTACCCACGAAGCGAGTTATCCGATCGCGGAACTGCTGAACTGGAAAGTCACGCGGTTTGGACAGCAAGCGCGCGAATCGGTTCGAGGCTGGTGGGTGAGCGGAGTCGATCCGCTGAACAATTGGCAGCGGATGGATTGGGGACGATTTAAACCGGATACGCCGATCGTCGATCATCAGAAAAACAAGCCTGCAAAATACCTCAGTCCAAGTCTGGGTAAAGGATCGAGTCGATTGATTCTGCTCGATGTCCCAATGCGGATTTGGATGAAAGTTGCAGAACGATTCGAGATTAGAATTGCGGGCGCGACGAACTTCTGGGAATGGGTTTGGCGAAACAATTTGCCGATCGTACTCACCGAAGGCGAGAAGAAAGCGGGCTGTTTGCTGAGTTTAGGATATGCCGCGATCGCGCTTCCAGGAATTTTCAGTGGTTATCGGCGCGAGACTCGGCAACTGATTGCAGAATTGGCGCATTTTGCCACGGCTCAGCGATCCGTTCACATCTGTTTCGATTACGAGACGAAGCCGAGAACCTTACAAAATATCTTTCTTGCCACTTCTCGTTTAGGACAACTGTTAAACCATGCTGGCTGTCAAGTTAAAGTTATTGCATTGCCGGGTGCTGAAAAGGGCGTTGATGATTTCGTTATCGCTCGTGGTCATGATGCGTTTACACGACTGTATGAATCAGCGATCGAGCTTGAATTCTGGCAAGCATCACAATTATGGTCATTAACTTATACACCTTCACTGACACTCAATCAGCCGTATTTAGGAAATCTTCCTTATCCAGAATCCGGTTTAGCTTGTATTAAAAGTGCAAAAGGAACCGGAAAAACAACGGCGCTACAAGGATTGATTAAGAACTCCAATCGAAAAGTTCTTGTGATCACGCATCGAATTCAACTCGGTAAAGCGATTTGCCACAGTATCGGGATTGATTGGATTACCGAGGCGCTAAATTCTGAAGATCCCAACAGCTATGGATTGTGTATCGACTCACTGCATCCGAACTCGCGCATCCGATTTAATCCGGCAGAATGGGAAGGCGCGATCGTCATTCTCGATGAAGTCGAGCAAGTCTTGTGGCACGCGCTCAATAGCGCAACTTGCTATCATCAGCGCGTCAAAATCTTGGAAACCCTGCGCGAACTAATCGAGATTGTTCTAGAAACAGGCGGATTGGTCATTGCACAAGACGCGGACTTGTCAGATGTCAGTATCGATTATTTGCGCGGATTGGCAGGAACTCCGATTACACCTTGGGTTGTGGTGAATCAGTGGAAGCCTGAAGTTGCTTGGAATGTTTCAATGTACGACACGAAGAATCCTGCGCCGTTGATTGATCGTATGGAATCCGTTCTAAAAACCGGAGCCGTTTTCGTCTGCGTCGATTCTCAAAAAGTGCGCGGTCGCTGGAGTTCCAAAAACTTAGAAACTTATTTGCGATTGCAATTTCCCGAAAAGCAAATTCTCCGAATTGATAGCGAAAGTGTTTCTGATCCTGAGCACCCGGCTTATCACATTGCTGAACGCATTAACGATGTTGTTGGCAATTACGATATTGTGTTAGCGACACCAACGATCGGCACTGGAGTCTCGATCGATGTCCGCAATCATTTCAAAGGCGTATTTGGAATTTTCCAAGGTGTCACACCAGATTCTGAATCACGGCAAGCATTAGCGAGGGTACGCGAACCGATCCCGCGATACATCTGGGCAGCGCATTTTGGTCCTGGAAAAGTGGGAAATGGGAGCTGTAACTATCGGGATGTGGCGCAATCGATCACGAAATCGGTTCGCTACAACATTGCATTGCTCAAGGATATCGATTTTGATTTGGATGAGCAAAGTAACCCGATCGCGCTGCGGACTTGGGCAAAAATGGCGGCGCGGGTGAATGCGTCTCTCTGGCGCTACCGTCGCGAATTTCGTAACGGATTATTGCTCGAAGGTCATACCGTGACCTTGGTGACAGATGATTTAACGAAAATCTTCGGACAGTTGCCGATTACTGATCAAATGCACCATGAACTCAAAACGGGCGTTTTGAACATTCCGGGATTTGAGTTTTTGGAAGCGCGGCACGATTTGAAAGTTTGCGATCGCATTGCTCAAGTCATCTCCGCAATTCGTAGCCGCAATCAAACTGCCGAAGCGATCGCGGTTTCCGACTCTCCAGAAATCACACCCGAAGAATATTACGAACTCAAAGAGCAAGCGAATCAAACCATTCAGAAACGCCATAGCAAACATAAACACGAACTGAAGCGTAAATACAACGTTGAAACAATTACACCAGAAATCAAACTGAAAGATGATGATGGCTGGTATACACAACTGCGATTGTATTACTATCTCACTCGCAATCCTGAATACGTCCGACTTCACGACATGCAAGAGCTTGAAGACCATCTAGAGCGCGGAGATGGAAAGATCTCGGTTCAAGATGTCAAGCTGTTAACCGCTCAAGTCGAGGCATTACGATCGCTCAAAATTCTAGAGTTTCTCAAACCTGGCGAAAAGATTCTTGCCACTGATGATCTGGTTCAATTCGTTGCCACGACTGCGCTAGAGTGCCGTGATGATATGAAAGCGCTGTTCAGCTTCACCGTGACCGAGAAGCTTGCACCGATCGCGATTGTTCAAACCTTGCTCAGCAAAATCGGGGTCAAACTCACTTGTACAGGTCGTGCGGTTGCGCCTGACGGACGACGGGGCGGATTGCGAATCTACAAATACTTTCCACCGGAAGACGATCGCAACTCAATCTTAGCGGAATGGGAAAAGCAAGATCTCGCGATGCTGCAAACGATCATGGAAGTGACCGGATGTAATGATTTTTCAGAAATGGATGATTGGATTGAGCGATCGGCTTGATTCATGTTGCTCAGGATCACGAGTTCAATTCACCGTCCTGAGCAACTTTCCAAGCGACAACGTAGTAGATAGGTTCTTCGTGCCAAACACTCCGATCGCTTTCTAAAGCCGCGATCGCACTGCCATAACTCGTCCTAATCTACCAAATCTTCTAAAGCCCTGCTTCGTCGGATGCTTTTAGCGCAAGTCCAGTCCAGTCAATTTCGCTACGCCCTTGGGCAACAGATGCCAATAAACGATCGCGCAATAAACTCGCTAGCGGCATTGGCATCTGTTGCGCTTGTGCCGTTTGCAGCGCGAGAGTGATGTCTTTCAACCCTAGCGACAGTTTGAATCCTGCGGGTTCATATCTTTGCTCCGCAATCATCCGCCCGTAGTTCTGATAGATTGGGCAACTGAATATCGTTTGACCAAACAACTCAGCCATCCGAGTTCGATCGATGCCGTTCTTTTCCGCCAATGTAAACGCTTCCGCCATTGCTTCTACGGCTGACATAATCAGGAAATTCCCTGATAGCTTGACAACATTGGCGGCTCCAACTGTTTCGCCGAAATCAAACACACCTTGCCCCAGTTGATCAAGAATCGGCTTGACTCGGTTTTTCGCATCTCCATTGCCCGACAAACAAATCCAGATTTTCCGAGCAGCAACCGCATCAGGGCGACCAAACACCGGACTTGCAAGATAGCTGGCTCCATTGTGTTGATGCTGTTCGGCTAACTTTTCTGCGATCGCTGGAGAAACGGTACTCATCGACACATGAACGCCGCCTGCTCCTAACTTTTCGGCAAGTCCCGACGAACCGAGAGTAATGGCTTCGAGCGCTGCATCATCAGCAACCATTGTGATTACAATGCCATCGGAACTAATGGTGTCGGCTGGACTGTTTGCAAATTGCGCTCCTTTGTCGATCAGCGGTTGCGCTTTTTCGATCGTTCGATTGTAAACGCGCAGCTTGTAGCCCGATTCAAGTAGATTCATGCCAAGCGGTAGTCCCATGCTACCTAGACCAATTAGGCTAACTGTCTCATTCATGCTGTTTTCCTGCATTTTGGCTTATTGATCCAATCAGATCTTTCTACGGTTTAACGTCTGTCCGCAGAGAGGAGCAATGCAGAAAATTCAATCCTCAGCGACCTTATGAGCGACAACATAATAAATTAGCTCATCATGCCAAACGCCGCGATCGTTTTCCAAGTCCGCGATCGCATCATCGTAACTCGCTTTGATCTGCCGGATTTTCTCCGGTTCTAACTCCAACAGCGGATTATTCTGATGCAGCCAAAACCGCCCATTCCATCGATTTTGAGCTTTCTCTAACATCATGTAGGTTCCTAACTGTCGCGGATAAATTTCGATTCGGCTGAAGTTAGCTTGAAATAATAAATGCTCAATTCGATCTGGTGTTCCTAATGGCTCATGTAAATTCGGAAGTACGATTCCGTGTTTCGCGCAGGCTTCTACGACCGTCAATGCCGAATAAGAATCCTCAGATGAACAGGTGAATGCAATAAATCCGTCTGGTTTAAGAAAGCGATTCCACTGGTGCAGAATTTTAAGAATGTTAGGGAAAAGCACGATCGCAAAAGAACAATAAATTGCGTCAAACGGATGTGGAGGCTCATACACTTCGGCATCAACTTCGATCAATTGAACATTCGATAAATTTTCATGCTGAATTTTCTGTTGTGCAATCTTGAGTAATTCGGTTGCGATATCAATTCCAATCACAGAACCGTTTGCACCACCTCTTTTCGCGGCTCCGATCGCAATATTTCCAGTTCCCGTTGCCACATCTAAAATGGATTGACCAAACTGCGGAATTGCGTAATCAAACAGTGCGATCGCGCGATTCCGAGTCACATCATTATCGTAATTTGTTCTAGCATTGTAGAAATCAATCACTTGTTGTTTGTAGTTCATCTCAGAATTGCAAGGTATGTGTAAATCGTAGATGCGACCTATTTATCTCGATAATCATTCAACCACACGGATAGACGATCGCGTTTTAGCTGCAATGCTGCCGTTCTTCACCGAGCATTACGGTAATCCCGCGAGCGTAACTCATGCTTATGGATGGGAAGCAGAAGCCGCCGTGAAACAAGCGCGCGAAATCATTGCAGAAACCATTCATGCTACACCCGAGGAAATTATCTTCACTAGCGGAGCAACTGAGGCAAACAATCTAGCAATCAAAGGGGTTGCAGAAGCTTATTTCAATCAAGGACGACACCTAATCACCGTTGAAACCGAACACAATGCTGTTTTAGATCCTTGTCGATATTTAGAATCGCTTGGGTTTGAAGTCACTTACTTGAAGGTCGATCGCTTCGGTCTGATTAATCTAACCGACCTTGAAAAAGCGATGCGCGACGACACAATCTTAGTTTCAGTCATGGCAGCGAACAATGAGATTGGTGTGATTCAGCCGATCGACGAAATTGGCGCACTCTGCCATAGTCGAAACATTCTCTTTCACACCGATGCAGCCCAAGCGATCGGAAAAATTCCGCTTACTGTTCAAAACATCGATCTAATGTCGATCACAGGACACAAGCTTTATGCGCCAAAAGGCATCGGTGCATTGTATGTGCGGCGAAAAAATCCGAGAGTTCAACTCTCAGCACAGCTACACGGTGGCGGACACGAGCGAGGGATGAGATCGGGAACACTCTACACGCCTCAGATTGTTGGACTCGGTAAAGCGATCGGACTCGCTGATCCGACATCTGAAGCAATCCGAATCGGACAGTTACGCGATCGCTTGTGGAACCAACTGAACATTGATGGAATTCATCTCAACGGACACCCCGCCCAGCGCTTACCCGGAAATTTGAACATTAGCATTGAGCAGGTAGACGGACAAGCTTTGCTGCTGGGATTGCAATCAATGATCGCGGTTTCATCTGGTTCCGCTTGCACTTCTGCAAAAATTGAACCTTCGCACGTTTTAAAAGCGATCGGCGTTCCTGATGAGTTAGCCTTTGCTTCGATCCGCTTCGGGATTGGGCGGTTTAACGCTGAAGAAGATATCGATCGAGCCGCTCTCTGTGTCAAAGAAACAGTGGATTCACTGCGATCTCATTTGTAGCGAATGCTGAACCTGCTGAAGTTCTGAGCGCATCGTTAACAATGTTGCTTGTTGCACTTCTGAAGCGTCTGCGGCTTCAGACTAGAAATTCTTGGCGTGCGTCCATACAATCGGTCTAAAACTCGTTTAACCGAAATGCGCTGCCATTGTTGCCCACGTTTAGTCATGTAGCCGTTTTGATTAAGCCAGTCTGCAACTTGCTGAAGCAACCTGCGGGATTTGTGATGTCGTCGAATCAGTTCAATAATCTGCTGCTCATCTGGATCTTCAACGAGTTCGCCGTTGAGCGATCGCTGTCCAAACGCAGGAGATCCATAGCTCACATATCCGCCTTGCTCCGCTTTTGCTCGTCGTCCTTGTTCTAGCCGTTTCCAGATGTCACACTCTTGAAAATCCTCGGCAGCCATTACCTGTGCTAAGGTTGCTTGAAGTTACAGCTTCAAGCAATTTAGTTCGATTTTTTCCTTAATTGTGATATCAACTTTTTTGAATTACAACATCCTCCTTTGGAATTTTCTTAAAGCGAGATTTTCATTTTATGCCACTAATACACATTCTTGATTTTTTGTAAACCGTCCACTCAGGGGCATTAATCTCCCCCTCTTTCTAGAGGAGCAAATTGATGTCGTTGAAGATACTTAAATTACAACTCTAGTTACAAATTAGGACGATTTCAGAATGTGAAAAAATTTTTGTTCTTCGATCGGTTTTGGGATGGCTAATTATAGAAAGGAATGCTTCCCTTGCGTTTTCTCTGATCCCCAATCTGTTCTTTATATCAGCAGGTCAATTTTCTCAAATTTATAGAACAGCTTGTTCACGCTTTAGAGCGATCCCCGAATTATAAAAACAATATGAAATGCCGTTTTCAATCCTAATCTCCAGAATCGAGACTCAGTAACGTTTTTCAAGCTTTTTATCACGTCATCTGGCTCAAAACTCCATTCACAATAGAGATTAGAGACTGCCCCCACTGTGAAATTTCTGCTACTCACCTCAATATGAGTTGAACTAAGTCAGTTTCACCTAACGTTTCTCAACCTGATTCTCTTCATAACAAAACAAAAGACTTTCTCAAAAAGTCACCCTTACTGTTTCGTATTCATTGCAAATTGTCCGAGACATGAAAAGTAACGATGCCTTCACTTCGATTTGTCGCCACTGTCGTTTTTACTCCCCCCAAGGACGACGCGGCGGACACTGTGGCCAACTCAATGTGGCTGTTCAAAGTACCTGGAAATCTTGTTCTTTAGCCACTCCAATTTTTGAGCCAGATTGGGAGTTTTCGGAACTTCCGGTTTGGCATGGTGAAGTAGCATTCGCGCGGACGCATAGCGCACTGCAAGCAGCAACAAGCGCTGAAGGTAAATCATTCACTTATGTCGTTGAGCCACTTGATGCCGAACCTGAAGTATCAGTGTCTCCAATCTGATTTCTTGTCTAAGATTCTAGTCACGCTTATATCTCTCGAAAGCATCGCACTTCACACCAGAGTGCGATTTTTAATGCAAAAACGCCGAGACCAAACCGATCTCGACGCTTGAATCCTATTGATTTCAACTCAGGGATGTTGAGTCGGGGTTGCTTGAGTAACTTGGGTAGGTGACTCCGAATCGCCAAGGACAACTAAGCGCTGATTTGGATCAGCCCGATTCGTTTGTTCCTGAACGATCGTCGTTGCTTGATGCGGATCAAAATAACGATTAAATTCAGTTTTCAGCCGCGCAACTCGTGTATCTGCGGTCTGAACTTCAGCTTGAATTTCTTTTAGTTTTGCTTGTTGATTGACACTATAAGGAATTAGCTGAGCCAAAGCCGCGATCGCAGCGCTAGAAATGACAACATTAACTCCCAATTTGACGATCGCTTCCGCTGCCAAAATACGCTGATGCGGCTGACGAGAGCGGCGCGACGATTTTGGGGAGCGTGAGCGGCGAGATCTTGGAGACTCTGGAGGCTGTGGTAGGGGAAGTGCATTCATGGGTTCATACAGCGTGACAGCAAACGTAAGCGACTCAAGCACGAAAAGCGTTCACTCAAGGTGGCGACGTGCAATTTGCAAAATGGAGCCTGATCCACATTCTTCACCTCTTGCAAGCGAAGAATATTAAATTCATCAAAAATTTGAGTTCAAAAGTTTGATTTATTGTTAGTAGAACTTATCCAAGATTGCAAATTCGGAACCCAAAATCAAGAAGTACGAGTGAACTAAGCGCGGTTAACAACAAAAAAAGAAGAAATTAAAACTGAGAATTTCGCTTTTTCACGGTCTTAGATTTCGCTTTTTCAGTGCTTTTAGTAGCTTTCCAAGCCTACCTGTTTGAGAAGAACCCATTCAGGCAGGAAACTTGCCTAGATAGTTTACTTGCTGAATCGAAAAATGATCACTGAATTTACAGTTTTCTTTCCGCGATTTGCGAGATTGCTTCTAAAGCTCGCTTCCTGCTTTTGTCAGAACCTACTTATAAAGCTCAGTTGCTAACCGAAATGCGAGAACTCCCGGAATGAGAGCCACGACCAGCGCAATCAGAACTTGAGTATCGGATAAAGACATTGTGTGAAAACTCCTTATCTGAGGGTATAGTTCCTCAATGTGAACGAAAATGCACATTTCGGGAAGTAGTTGTAACAACATGCAATAGAAAAACCGCTGAAATTTGATTTTTCAATCATCAGAACTTCTTCAATTCGTCTAAAGAGAATGCCTGCCAAATAGATTGAATCGCTCCAAACCATCTAGCAGGCATCAAGTTTTTGTTCAAATCAGAATCTAGAACAAGCCGAGGGTCAAACCTTGGCTCACAGGGAAGATTGCGCCAATTCCAAGCCACATCGTGACGAAAGTTCCAAATAGGAACACTGCCATTGCAACGGGACGACGGAAAGGATTTTGGAACTTGTTGACGTTCTCGATGAACGGAACGACGATCAAGCCCAGCGGTACAGAACCCATCAACACCACACCCAAGAGCTTGTTCGGCACGAGGCGGAGAATGTTGAATACAGGGTACAGATACCACTCAGGCAGAATTTCGAGCGGGGTTGCAAATGGGTTTGCAGGCTCACCATTCATGGCAGGATCG
>CAXTDB010000172.1:0-1863 GCA_964242045.1 uncultured Leptolyngbya sp.
ATGGCAAATTAGTTGCACGATTGTAGGTGCGAATCGCGACAGTAAAATCAATCATAAGTCTCCTTGACGAAGAGAACAGTAAGGTCAGATCTAAGCGATTAGCGAGAGAAATTAAAAAGCAAGGTGAAGACTACGAGTGGAGCCAACAGACTAAGAGTAGGGTTTCGAGCGATGCCGTACGTTCTTGCGGCAGTGGCAACAGGTAAACTGAGCTGAAGAATACCGGGGTAAGACATACTAAATCGGCTCAAATGTCAAGATAAGCTGCTTACATTGAGCTAATTTGCGAGAGGCTTAGCGATAACCATATCAATTTCTCAGTATTTCTACGTCCTCAGACGTGAACTTCATCAGATTTTTAAACAGCTAGAAGTTGTCTTAAACGCTGAATGAACGCAGGCTTACCGAAAATTGCAAGGCTTTCTTGCCGTAACCACTGTTCAACACAGCGTTGGTCGTCTCCTTTGAGCATCTCGATGCAGGCGATCGCAACTTCATCTGCATCCCGATGCGGAACTTGCCAACCCAACCGTCCATCTTGTAGGGGATCAGATGAGCCATCTGCGTTGCCCGCCATAACTGGAATGCCGCACGCCATTGCTTCTAAGTACACAATGCCAAATCCTTCTTGTGACGGCATAACATACGCATTCGCCAGATTGTAATGTTTTGGTAACTCCTCGGTCGCCACAAATCCAGCAAAAATCACGCGATCGCGAACGCCCAATTCTTCTGCAAGCCTCGCTAATCGAGGCTGATCGTCCCCTCGCCCAATCACCAAATATTTGACGTCTGGGAAAACTTTCAGAATTTGCGGCAAAGCACGAATTGTCACATCTACGCCTTTGTACGGATCGCCTGACCACAAGCGCGCTACGGTCATCAAAACTTTACAATTCTCAAGCCGATATTTTCGGATTAGTACCGAATCTTTTGCTTGAGGTTGAAAGACAGTTCCATCAACCGCACAAAAAAGAAAATCAACTCGATCGCGCTCAATTCCATTTGCTGCACAAGCACGATCGCGCGAATATCGGCTAATCGCCCAAATGCGATCGGCGTTTTGCAATGCCCGCTGTTTTCGATTCGGCAACGGTTCCCAAACTTCTTTCCCGTAGGTCAAAACCGTATAGGGAATTCCCAACGGTTTGCAGAGCGTTTGAATCAGTGGAGCGAGGAGAATATGACCACAGAAGACTCGTTGTGGTCGATGCGTTAAGAGATGAATGAAAAGAGCGATCGCCAACTTTGCTCGTCCCACAAGGGGCGATTCTGCTTTGCAGTAGTGGAACCGCAATCGCTCTGATGCGAATGAATGCTCAACCGTGGCGCGATCTCGCAGCAGGAAAACATCGGCAACCGTATCGAGTTGCGAATACGCTTGCAGAATATCTTTGACGTAAGACTGGATTCCGCCTTCACACGAGAAGACTTCGAGAAAAACGAAAACGTGATGAGGATGGGGCATATACAGGAAAAAGGGCGAACCGCAGTCCGCCCAGAAGAGCATCAGATTACCCTCTTTTTAAATGCCCAAATGAGGAGCGCGATCGCACAAATTCAGGAACCAGAGAATTTTTCAATTCGCCGCTTAATCGCTTGGTCGAACGCGCTTCAG
Source organism: uncultured Leptolyngbya sp. (assembly GCA_964242045.1). Classification (GTDB taxonomy): domain Bacteria; phylum Cyanobacteriota; class Cyanobacteriia; order Leptolyngbyales; family Leptolyngbyaceae; genus Leptolyngbya. The sequence continues at coordinate 1,619 of CAXTDB010000172.1, forward strand.
CATTTCCACGAGAATGATGTGTGCTTCTTTTGCATCTTTCAAGGTGCGATCGAACCCGACCCGCACCGGAACCGTTTCTTCATTTACCTGTGCCAACAAATCCATGCCTTTCGCATCGATCGACTTCATTTCGGCAGCAGTCGCATCCTTCACCTTGCCAAAATACTGCGCGTAAACTAGCACCGAATCACTGTGGTCTTTGTTCATGTGATTGCAAATGCGATCGCTTACCGCAGGCGAAAAAG
>CAXTDB010000172.1:1873-10051 GCA_964242045.1 uncultured Leptolyngbya sp.
GCTTCACTCACGGACTCAGACATAACTTCTCTCCCATGCACTGATCCCGATAATATCGCACTCTGATTTCTAGGCGCGACAGACTAAAGCACTTTAATCATCTAAAAAGCTGCAAGGGCTTAGTCGTGCGGGTGAAGCTACAGATATTTGCCGATCGTACTCTCGAATGAACAATCCGTTCATTTAATGGAGAAAGTAACAGATCAAGCAGCCTCGAACACAAGCGATCGAATCTCTCACCTTCGACAGATGAACCCACCTTTCTCGATCTGGTTTTGTCTTGAATGTAGTTTTGTCCTAACAACCGATGCAGCGAAAAACAGTCTGGTGTGTAGGAATCTTGCTGACTTGTGCAACTCTATTCAGCCCCCAACCGAGTTCCTCAACTCCTGTAGCCGAGCCAATTCGAGAATCACAGCCCAACACTCAACCTGTAAGACTAGAAATTCGCTTAAAACAGCGGCGGGTCAATGTTTATCAAGACGGCAAGAAAGTGAAAAGCTATGCGATCGCAGTCGGCCGCCCTGGATGGGAAACCCCGATCGGCAATTACACGATTAAGCAGAAAATTCGCAATCCTGAGTGGATTCATCCATTAAACGGGGAAAAGATTCCAGGAGGCGACCCTGAAAATCCGCTAGGGCGCTACTGGATCGGATTTTGGACAGATGGGAAAAACTGGATCGGATTTCATGGCACACCCAATCCAGAGTCTGTCGGCACTGCGGCTTCTCATGGCTGCATTCGGATGTACAACCACGATGTAGAAGAACTTTTTAGCAAGGTCAGTCTAGGGACAGAAGTTGTGGTAAAAAACTGAACGTAATAGGAAATTTCGCCTACAAACAAATCGAAGCACAAATCGAACCACAGGAAGAGACTGTAAGCGATCGACAATCTCTACACTGCAACCTGTGGTGGTGAGTCCAAATCGGATTCTCGCTTCCGCCCATTCGGTGGGTTTCAATCTGCGAACCGGACTTGTAAATTATCAAGCACAAGGGAGATACCGATGAACGGAAAGATTAAAAAGTTGGCAGGAACGATCGGCATTGCGGGTTTTGGTTCTTTGCTGTCGCTGCCTGCAATGGCACAATCACCGCTGAATCCGCATCCAAGCATCTTCAGCGAAGCGCCCTACACGAGAACGCTGGCACAAGCCACTCCAGATAGCTCGATGCCGATGAGTACTCCGTCGAGCAGCACTCCCCGCAACTCAACGCCATCGCTAGCAAAAGTCAATCCGAATCCGAGCATTTTCAACGAAGCGCCCTACAATCGAGCTTCCTCGGTTTCGGCTGAGTCGTCTCCAAGCAGCACAATGCCCAGCAGTTCGATGACTCCGGAAAATTCAACCAGCGGCACAACCGCACAGCAACCGACTTCACCGCGATCGAATCCTTCAACAGTTCCGACCGAAGCTAGCCCCCGTGATGCAGGTAGCTCAACCCCATCCTCTTCTCAAACCACACCTTCAACGAACACGCCAACCAATACTCAAAGTCCTGGTCTCGCACCGACTCCAGAAACGACCAGTCCGACTTCACCGAGTACCAATCCTTCGAGTCCTTCAGGCGATGTTGTCGTTCCGACCACTCCTTCGTCGGGTTCAACTAGCTCACCAAGCAGCACACCGAGTACAACTACCCCTAACTCATCGACTCCTTCTCAAACTTCACCTACCACAACTCCCGATTCGTCAACTCCTTCGACGACTCCCTCAACCACACCTGATCAAAATACAACTCCATCAACCACTACGCCTTCTACTACAGCACCTTCTACTACAGCGCCTTCTAAAACGAATGGCAGTGGAACTTCTGGCGGCGTTCGCGCCCTTTGGTAGCGTGATCTAAATCGTAAAGAGGGATGTTCAACGCATCCCTCTTTTTCGTGCGTTAATTTAGATGCGTTGCCCACTGCTTCACAATTTCAGCCGAACCGTACCAGAGTCCCAGCGATCGAGGAGAATGGCTCACTCCTTCGTACACCAAATTTTCTGCGCCTTCTAAATGAGCGGCTGCGATCGGAGTAATTCCATCACCCCACGTATCGCCCCGTCCACCTGTAAGCTGATAGCTGCTATACGCTAACCAATTGCCAATCCGACGCGCGCCAAAAATCGACTTTCCCGCGACGCAGACATATTTCACCTGTGGGTAAAACGCACCTGGATAAGTGAAATTCACGAAGTTCAAATTCTTCAGTGTCCAGCGCTCATAGCTTGTTTGAGGTGTTCCTAGCGTGACTAAAGTTGAAACAAACTGATGAGCTTGCCAAACATAAATGCGATCGTTCATTACCCCATGCACATCGTAGGCTTTCTCACCTAAATAGATCCGCGAGATCCAACCGCCTGCCGAATGTCCAATTAAATTAATTTTCTCAGTTTTATGAGTTTGCCGAACTTGCTGAACGGTGCGATCGAGTGCTTCTAAGATCGGCAGCACTGATCGCCCACCTAGGGTTGGTAGCCAATCGCGCCTAACTAAAGGAACGGTCACCGCTGGAATTCCTAGATCAATTAGCGTTTGCTGCATTTCGCGATAGTCGATCGCACCTGCAAGATACCCTGGCAAAATCACAGTCGGCAACGCCATAATGCAAAGAATAGAAACGATTCTTATCAGATCCTAAAGCATTTTATCGAACTCCCTCCATGTCCCTAGCTCCTTGGCGTTCCATTCTCGCTCGTGCCCTTCATCGCAATCGTTCTCTTCCTTACGCCCGATATGTTCAGCTTGCAACCGTCCGACCAACTGGAAAACCCGCAAATCGCACGATTGTCTTTCGGGGATTTCTCGATCACACAAACCAGCTTAAATTTGTCAGCGACGATCGCAGCGAGAAGCCTGAGCAGATTGAGTATTGTCCTTGGGCAGAAGTTTGCTGGTATTTTCCAACGACGCGCGAACAGTTTCGGATTGCAGGAAAATTAAGCCTAATCGACCATACAAACCCTGATGAATCGCTACAAAAAGCACGACAACTTCTATGGCAGGAATTATCAGATAGTGCCAGAACACAATTTGCTTGGGCACATCCAGGACAACCTCGATCGCCCTTAGAAACCTTTTCACCTCCAGCCCCCAGCCAGACTGATCCACTCGATCAGTTTTGTTTACTTCTTCTTAATCCAACCGCTGTGGATCATCTAGAACTACGCGGCGAACCCCAGAATCGTCATCGATATCATCTAGAGGAAACTTGGACAGTTGAGGAAGTCAATCCTTAGCGAGGACGTGCGCCTTGTTGGATTGCAGCTTGTGGAACTGCACCTTGAAAGTTAAGCTCCATCTGCCGCATCACGCTGCTGACCACGCTGACCGTTTGACCCGTTCCGATCGGGAAGTTGGGATCATCAGGCTCGATCACATACATTCCAGGAGTAAGACGTACTCGAAACGTACCTTGCTCGCCTGTAGCGACGCGAACTACTCGATCGCGAGCAGCGTTGTAAACCTTAAGCGTTCCATTATAAGGACGAGGCTGACAGGTAAGAGAGGGAGCCGTGATCGAACAAATCGGAGTCAGAATCACAGTACCAGTGATGCCGCTCAATGTTGCTGCGTCTGAGGCTGGTAGGCGGCGAATGTCAGGAATTGCAGGTAAAGCAGGAATGGGTGGACGAACATCGCCCGGCATCGGGACAGGCTCGATCGGAATGCGGCGAGTTGGACGAACTGCGCGAGCGGGTGTTCTTGGAGCAAGTACAGAAGGTGTCGTGGGAATTCCTACCTGACTGCGTGTGTTGAAGGGGTCAGGCAGTAAGGGAGCGACCGGAGTAACAGGTGCAGCGGGCGCAGCATGGGGAAGTTGAGCGATCAGGCGTTGTGCTTTTGCTTGATTCGCAAGCGCAATCAGTCCGCCTGTTACAACAATTCCAGAGATTCCAAAGACGATCGCGCGCGACTTGGTTAAGCCAAACATTGCACAATTCCTAACAGGGATATGGCTTAATTTTTAGCACACACGATCGCTGATTCGACTAAAATTCCCCTTTCTTGATGAAAGCTTCAAAGGCGATCGAACGCATCAATTTGTTGAATCAGTCCATCGCCTTCGATCCGCAGTCGTCGCCCGCGCCAGTAGGCTTCTCGTCCGATGCCTCCAACTGCCCAAATTACAAAGCTCAATCCATCTCGAAATGGTAATGCCCATAACCAACGCAATAGATTAGGACAATTCATACTGAATATTGCGAACAATGATTGTGTATAACGAACTACATAGGTAAAGATTGACAGCGCGATCGCCCAAGCCGAAAAACCTGAAGCTAAAAGCAGCGGTAGACAGAATACAGTACCGTAGCAAAAGATCATGCTGTAATAAATCGCACCTTTGTTAAATCGAATCGTTCTCGACCATCGCAACTCGCGCTGAAATAAATCGTCAATGCGCTCCTTTCCGGTGTCAGACTCCAAAACAAGCTGAGAAAGTTCAACTTTATATCCTGCCTTTGCGGCGCGTTTTCCCAAATTGTGATCCGATCCGATCCGATTGAGATGCAGTCCACCGAAGCTCATTAAGGTTGTTTTGCGAAGCGCGATCGTCACGCCGATCGCAAACTGCAATCCCCGATCAATTGCCCGCGCAATTAAAGCACTGGGAATAAAATCACAGCATCGCCCTAACGAAGCCACAGCCGACGTGAAGAATTGTGGATCGTGAGCAACATAAGCACAGGTAATTACATCTACGCGATCGAGCGGTGCAGTTACCGTTCGGATGTATGTCGGCGGAACCCGAATATCACTATCGGCAAAAACCAGAGTTTCATACTTTGTTTTCTCTAGCAGATAGCTAAGCGTACTATCTTTGTGGTTAATACCCCGTGGAGGAAGCCCGACGAACACTTGGACTTGATTCGGAAATTGTGCTTGCAGTTGATTCAATACCGGAACTGCTGGATCGTTTGGGTCAACTACGCCAAACAAAACTTCATAACAGGGATAAGCTTGAGTACACAGTGAAGACCAGTTTTCGATTGCACCCTCATCGAGTCCACAAATCGGAACTAATACCGATACAGGTTCTTCACAAGTAGCACTGCTGCCTGAAGCCGCCGAGAAAAATCGGTACGTGAACCAAGCACAGGCAAGATAAAACGCGATCGATCCCAAAATCAGGAACACCAATACTATTTCAACCCAAAACATTCTGCCTCGATCGCTAAATTCAGACCGTATGCCTGAAGATAAAATTTCAGGTTCGGTTCTTGCTTCTATCTTGGACATGATATTGAGCGATCAGGTTTCCAGCACGAGAATTTAGCGCAAAAAAATGCCTCTTCTATCTGAGAAGAGGCATCTGCAATTGAGCGTAGCGTTAATCTTTTTTCTTTTTCTTCGATCGACGGCGCTGCATCAGTGTTGCAAATCCAACTGCTGCACTAGAGCCAAGAATCGTTAACGGTTCGGGAATCGGTTCGGGGGGCGTAATACCACCGCCGCCACCGCCTGTTCCTCCGCCACCGCCTCCAATCGAGGTTGAAGAGTCGCCATTGTCTCCACCACCGCTCAGTCCAAACGCTAATCCTGCGATCGCGCCCGCACCAAGCAAGGCAGGCAGTAGGAATGAACCACCACCGGGTGCAGCAGCAGCAGGGGGTAGTTGACCAACTGGAGTTCCGGGCGAAATCGGCGATACGACTGGTGGGGGTTCACCGCCTCCAATCGGACAGGCAGTATCTCGCAGCCGCACAATGAAATCATCGTAGTCGCGGTCTTGGGCTGCACGATTGCGAACAATTCTTGACCCGGTATCATCCCAGCCGAGTGTCATACCGCCCGTTTGACATAGATTACTAATGTTACCTATGAACTTGACGTGCTGCTCCGCATCCGGGTTCAATCGATTAGTCGAGTACAAAATCCCCGTTGGTCGCCCGTTGAAAGATGACTCTAAGTAAAAGACGTAATCATTGTTGGGTTGGAAGTTGTACCGTGCAAGCGGTTGAGGTACAGCGTTTCCGGGTGTTCCCAAAAAATCTTCTCGCGTTCCAACATGACTGCGTTTTGAAGATGGCTTAAAAATTGATTCTGGAGTATCCGAGGGCTTTGTCTCGATCAGAAGGGGTGTTTTCTCTTTAGTTGTTAGATTGATCACTCCAAACGTGGATTGGTATGCACCGTGAGACTCAACGAAATCGGTTTCTAAGGTGGCATTGCGGTTGACTCGGATGCCTTCGTTGCCGATCGACAAATCCGCAGCCCGCGCAGGTAGCGCCAAACTGCTCGTCAACCATCCAAGTGAGAGCGTAAATGCGATCGTTGAGAAACGATGCCCCCGCCTTGATTGTTTCAGGTTCTCCAATGGAGTACAGCGGAATACAGGCTGTCTCCTCACACACTTCCTTGAAGTAGGACTTTCTTCTGGCACCATTAAAGCTGACTCTACGATAGGACTATAACTAACGCCCTGGCACACTTGCAAGCGACGATTGCCGCAAGCAAAATCTGCCAAGGGAGCCATGAGGAGCGCGACTTAACTTTCCGCTCAGTGTAAAAATCTTTATGCAAAACTAGCATCGATCCTGCGGGGGATCAGAACACTGGCGGGAATTATGTCGCTGGAACTATACAAGTCAAATCTGAGTAGCTAAATAGAACCACACTCGCCAAGATTGCGGGTCGAATCACTCATATGCAGTGTGCTAATGAAGCACGATCGCTCTCTAACAGCTTCCTAATTCTACAAATGATGCGAGATCACGCAGACGATGCTTGACTCTCACGCTCATTATAGTTTTGCTGGAAATCTACGGCTGATAAATTTATTTCTAACAACCTAGATCCTTCTTGCGCGACTCGATCTAACACCCCGCATATTTCGCGTTTATGAAGTTCTAGTTATTTAACGGCCTAAAATCCGTTTACGCCCGGTACATCTACCAAACGGTAGGGATTCGTTTAATCGCTTAATCATCATTACTTAGATCTCTTCGCCTGCATGGTAGGAACTTCGGACTAAAGGAGCTGATCGTACATGAGAAAATCCGAGTTCTTTAGCGATCGTTCCCAGTCGCTCGAATTCGTCAGGATGCCAATATTTCTGTACGGGAAGGTGCTCCAACGATGGGCGCATATATTGACCAAGCGTCACGCGATCGCACTTCACTGCTCTTAAATCCCGCAAAGTTTCGATCACTTCTGCTTCTGTTTCTCCGTGTCCCAACATCAAGCCAGATTTTGTCGGAATGCTCGAATTTAGATCTTTCACGGTTTGCAGAACTTGGAGTGTTCGATCGTACTTCGCACCGCGTCGCACTGGAGCCTGTAGACGTTTTACCGTCTCAATATTGTGATTGTAACAAGCTGGATTTTCAGCCACGATCGTTGCAATTCGCTGTTGTTGTAATGCTTCGGGTGAAACTCCTTCTTGCCGTCCACCCCAAAAGTCCGGTGTTAACACCTCGATCTGAGTTTGCGGATTTAGCACACGAATCTGCCGCATCGTTTCAGCAAACCAGCCTGCTCCTTGATCTGCCAAATCATCGCGCGCAACCGAGGTTAATACGACATACCGCAATTCGAGAAGCTGTACCGATTCAGCGACTTTTTGTGGCTCATCGGCATCGAGCGGCATCGGGGCATGTCCTTTGTCGACTTGGCAGAAAGCACACGATCGCGTACAAGTCGGACCCATGAGCAGAAATGTCGCCGTTTTTTGGGCATAACATTCGCCTCGATTCGGGCAGCGTCCTTCTTCGCAAATCGTGTGAATCTGCCGCTGTTTAATGATTTGCTGCACGGTTGAAATCTCGCTGGCATTCCCGATCGAGCGGCGTAACCAGTTAGGCATCGCGGATACGATCGCGTAGCGATCAGAAATTACAGACGCGCGACGATTAGAAATTGCAGATCGATTCGTTTGAGATGACATAAACCAGGGAATGCTAAGGGTCAGTTCGATGAAGATTGTCGCAAGCCGGAAGCGGAAAGTATGAAGTTTCTTTACCTGTTCATCATTATAAAGGGGAGAGACTGACTGGAGTTGAGCGCCAAAGCCGTCCGTATTTTGCTAAATCAAGTAACATTTAGCACGGAACAGACAATCCTTATTTCTGCTGAATGATTCGGTCGAGCGTGCAGTTTTTTCTGTCGCATCGTTTTCCGGCGAGTCCACCGATTCAATTGCGATTTTCCAGATCACCCTAGAGGAGTTCAGTTGTGGCAA
>CAXTDB010000173.1:0-10032 GCA_964242045.1 uncultured Leptolyngbya sp.
GCGGCAAAATGCGAATCGCTTTTATCGATCGATGTTTCTCAACTAGCGCAAGATCGAGCGATTCAGCGCTGTCAGCATTTACCGCACGTCGAATTTGAACTGATGCGCGTACCGGAACAATTCCCCGATCGAGCTTTTGATTTGATTCTGGTGTCTGAAGTCGGTTATTACTGGGGTTTAGAAGACATGCAAAAGGCTCAACAATCGATCATGAAGGCTCTAAAACCGGATGGTCATTTGTTGTTAGTGCATTGGACATTGTACGCAAAAGACTATCCGCTAAGCGGTGATGAAGTGCATGAAGCCTTTTTTGGATTAACACCGGATCACATTCGGCATCTTAAAGGGTGGCGCACAGAGCAGTATCGATTGGATTTGTTTGAACGGCTGTAAGAGGATGTGTCAGGCTTTGGTCAAATCTTGAACGATCGCCAAAAGAAGACGTTCTATCTGAACGTCTTCTCTATCAGAGAAATACTCAATTTGGTAGCTAATTTGCCACTTGTGCAAGAACCCAATCTCGAATCAATTCATTCACTCGATCGGGGATTTCGTCATGCGGACAATGTCCCGCATTCAGATAATACTCAGTCAATTGTGGGTGATAGCTGCGGAATTTTGCACCACGCTCGCGCGCATTAATCCACGGATCACCTTCTCCCCACAACATCAACAACGGGCGCGTCAATTCATGCAGCAACACATCGACTTTTTCCCCTTGCGGTGTCCGAAACACAGAAGCAAAAACCTTCTCGGCTCCGGTATCAAAAGCAGGGCGTTGAATCTCTTCGATTAAGCGATCGGTAATCGCACTTTGGTCGAGATACACCTTTTGCAGCGTGTTCCGAATCACCGAGCGCTGCCGCACATACTGAAACAATAGCCAACTCGCCCAATCTTGATTAAACAAGCTCATTACAAAGCTGCCCATCACTTGCCGAATCGGATCAGGTTTCGTTGTCCCTTGAATATCAGTGAACGGGCCTGCACTGTTGATCAAAATTAATCCTGCCGCCGATTCTGGTCGCTGAGTCGCAACACAAAGCGCCTCATAGCCACCGAGAGAATTGCCAGCAATCACCGCAGGCGCGCCGATCACTTCAGTAATAAATTCATGAATCTGATCGCGCCACAAATCGCCGCTGTAGCGCCAGTCTGGTTTTGCCGATCGCCCAAATCCCATTAGATCGATCGCCCAAACTTCAAACTCCGAACTCAATCCGATCACATTTTTGCGCCAGTGATCGGTTGAGGCTCCGAATCCGTGAATCAACAATAACGGCGGGCGATCTTTCCGCTCCCCCATTCGCACATAGTAAACTGGCTCGTTTCGCCAATTCCAATACTGTCCCGGAACCGACTCGATCGAAGAAGCGACCTGCATGACCCAATCCGCATTACATTACATTTCTTAATTGTAAAACCTAAAAGCGATCGACGGTTTCAAACGTCTTTTGTCCATACGCTTTTGCTGCTTCTCCACAAGTCCGAGGAGTCGGAAACAGCTTCGTCGGATTGGCAATGCCTTTCGGATCAAACGCATGTCTCACCCACTGCATTGTTTCCAAATCCGCTGGTGTGAACATTTCCGGCATGTAGCAACGCTTATCTGCTCCGATGCCATGTTCACCCGAAATGCTACCACCGACCTTGACGCAGAGTTTCAAAATCTCGCCGCCTAATTCTTCGACTTGCTCCAACGCACCCGGAATCGCATTGTTATACAAAATCAGCGGATGTAGGTTTCCGTCTCCTGCATGAAACACATTCGCAACTTTGTATCCGTGCTTTTCTCCTAACGCTTCAATTTCACTCAGCACATATTCTAATTTGGTTCTGGGAATTACCCCATCTTGCACGTAGTAATCTGGACTGACCTTACCCATTGCCGCGAATGCTGCTTTACGACCTTTCCAAATCGTCAAGCGTTCATCGGCTTCGGTGGCAACAGTAACACTGCGCGCCCCATTTTGCCGACAAATCTCTGCAACGAATTGACTGTTCATTTCCGCTTCGATTTCCAAGCCATCGACTTCGATCAGCAAAATTGCCGTAGCATCACGCGGATAACAACCTGTTGCGACCACATCTTCAACCGCGTTGATGCTCATGTTGTCCATCATTTCCATACCGCCGGGAATGATGCCTGCACTGATAATGTCGGAAACGGTTGCACCCGCCGCCTCAACACTCGTAAAGTCAGCGAGAAGAACGCGAATCGATTCGGGTGTTTTGAGAATTTTGAGCGTGATTTCGGTGGCAATTCCGAGTGTTCCTTCAGAGCCGACAAAAATTCCAGTCAAATCATATCCAGGCGTTTCAGGGATTTCGCTGCCTAAATCGACGATCGACCCATCGGGTGTCACAATCTTCACACCCAACACATGATTGGTGGTTACGCCATATTTGAGACAATGCACTCCACCTGAATTCTCGGCGACATTGCCACCGATCGAACAAATAATCTGACTCGACGGATCAGGCGCATAGTAAAAGCCCGCACCGCTCACGCTCTGAGTCACCCAACTGTTAATTACGCCAGGCTGAACTACGACTCGCTGATTTTCTAGATCCACCTTGAGAATCTTCCGCATCAGCGAAGTGACAATTAAAACGCAATTCTCGATCGGTAACGCACCGCCTGACAATCCGGTTCCCGAACCTCTTGCCACAAAAGGAACGGAGGCGCGATCGCACACTTTCACCACAGCCGCAACTTCTTCGGTGGTGCGCGGCAAAACCACGATCGCGGGACGTTCTCGATAGCTCGTCAATCCATCGCACTCGTACACCAACAACTCTTCACGTTTCCGCACGACCCCAGATTTTCCCACCACTGCTTCAAAATCGCGCGCGATCGCTTGCCAGTTCGGTTGAGTGACTATCGCTGTCATGATGATCCCCGTAATGCTATTTCTAACCTACCAAAAATCAATCCAGAATTCAGAATCCCCCTGATTTACAGCAGTGCAATCGTAGAAAGAAGTACTAAATTGATGATGAGCATTGGCGCAATCTGAAAGTCAGCCTTTTACTTTGACATCATGACTGTTCTGATTTTGGGACATCCATCAGATCGCCATGCGGCTCACATTTATCGCGCACTAGAGCGCTTGGGAATTTTGTGTCACTACTGGGATGTGGCAACCTTTCCAACGCAGGCACAAATTAGCTGGTCGCCGTTGACTCAAGAAGGCGTATTACGCTTAGCAGATGGGCGACAAATGGCAATGAGTCAAATTCGCAGCGTATTTTGGCGCAATTTTACCGGGGTTAAAGTTCCAAAGTTGCCGCATGAGACTGTAGAAAGAGCCGCACACCAAGACGCGATCGCATTAGTCCGATCGCTGCTGCAAATTCCCTCAATTCACTGGGTTAATCCGCTGCCAGCTTATCAACTCCAACGCGAAAAGCCACTGCAACTGAGTAAAGTGCATCAGTTAGGGGTAAGAGTGCCCGATACGATCGTCACTAATGATCCGATCGCGGTGCAAGATTTTGTTTACCGCCATGCGAAAACGACGTTCAAACCGATTTACGGCGGTGCAACAACACAGTTAATCGCGGCGGAACATTTGAACCCGGAGCGATTGCGATTGAGCTTGAAGATTGCACCCGTGACACTGCGCGAATATGTTGGGGGAGTGAATCTACGATCGTATGTGATCGGTGACACGGTTTACGCGGCGGAGATTTGCAGCGCTGCCTTGGATTTTCATCACGACGACGAAGCCAAACTGATTCCGATCGTCTTTCCTGAAGCTATGTGCAATCAAGCGATCGCGATCGCGCAATCCCTGTATGCAGAATGGATGTCGATCGATTGGCGATTAACTCCAGCAGGCGAATATCTATTTCTCGAAGCGAATCCCAATCCAGCCTTTATCGCATTCGAGCAACAAACCGGATTCCCAATCACTCAAGCATTGATCGAACTGTTAACCGAAAGCTAATCATTCACTAACTGATGAGCAAATCGATTGTGTTCTTCAACCAATGTTTCTACTTCAATTGTGGTGATTCGTCCTTGATCCACGACTTTTCGCCCATTAATAAAGCTGTAATCGACTGTATTCACCTGGCAGAAAATCATTGCTGCAACCGGATCATGAAGCGCCCCCGCAAATTCAGGTCGATCGAGATTAATTGCAATGAAATCCGCTGACATGCCGGGCGCGAGAAATCCAATATCATCTCGTCCTAGTACTTTTGCGCCGCCCAATGTTGCCAGTTCCAAAGCTTCACGCGCTGTCATCGCAGCCGCATCAAGTTCACGCACACGCGCCATTAGAAACGCAGTTCGAGCTTCATTTAATAAATTCGAGGTGTCATTCGATGCCGATCCATCGACTCCTAAACCAACCGGAACTCGATGATGAAGCATTTTACGAATCGGAGCCATCCCACTTGCGAGCCGCATATTACTACAAGGACAATGCGCCACTCCGGTTCCAGTTCTGCCAAATAGTTGAATTGCTCGATCGTCTAACTGCACACAATGAGCGTGCCAAACATCATCGCCCACCCACCCAACCGACTCTGCATAGTCTCCGGGTGTCATGCCAAACGTCGCTAAGCTGTACTCGATATCTGACTTGTTTTCGGCTAAATGCGTATGCAATCGAATCCCAGAATACGATCGAGCCAGCGCCGCCGATTCTCGCATCAAATCTTGAGTCACTGTAAAAGGTGAACAAGGCGCAAGCGTAATTCGCAGCATCGCATGACGAGCATTATCGTGATACTGCTCGATCAGTCGCTGACTATCTTTCAGCACATCCGCTTCTTTCTCCACCACAGAATCCGGCGGCAGTCCTCCCTGACTTTGCCCGACGCTCATACTGCCGCGACTCGCATGAAATCGCAGTCCCACCTCCTGCACCGCCCGAATTTCATCATCAAGCGTACTGCCGTTGGGATAAATGTAGAGATGATCGCTCGCGGTCGTACAACCCGATAAAATCAACTCGACTGCTGCCATTTGTGCGCTGATGTGTACTGCTTTCGCCGTGAGATTTGCCCAAATCGGATACAGGGTTTGCAGCCAGTTAAACAAATCACAATTCTGCGCGGCGGGTACAGCACGAGTCAACGTCTGGTAAAAATGATGATGCGTATTCACAAGACCGGGAAGCACAACAAAGCGACCCTGTAAATCTAGAACCTCATCTGCGGTTTCAGGTAATTCTAGCGTCGTTCCCACCTGCTCGATCATATTGTCTCGGACAAACAGAGCCGCACTGCGAATTTCCTGGCGGTCTGCATTCATTGTGACCAGAGTATGAATATTTTTAATCAGCAGAGTAGGCATAGCATTCCAAAGCTCAAGAATATATTTGGTCTACAGCAACACTGAATCGATCGATGTATTGAAATTCACAATTAATTTTCGTCATTAGAAAAGATTACGCGATCGCAATGAAAATATTCGATGAAATTGAGAAATTGCTAGACTAGACGGTAAGGTTCAATCGGGATTTCGTAGGAGCGATCGCATGACTCAAACTACTCAAGCTACACAACCGCAGCGCGGCATCCAAATGAGCGAAACTGCCCTGAAGCACGTGATGATGCTCCGAGAACAGCAAGGTAGAGATCTTTGTTTACGAGTTGGAGTGCGCGGCGGCGGCTGTTCTGGCATGTCCTACACGATGGACTTTGAAGACCCGAACAATGTTCGCCCTGATGATCATGTTTATGATTACGACGGATTTAAGGTCGTGTGCGATCCGAAAAGCTTACTTTACTTATACGGCTTGATGTTGGATTACAGCACAGCCCTGATCGGCGGTGGATTTCAGTTCACCAATCCCAACGCGAATCAAACTTGCGGCTGCGGCAAATCGTTTTCGGCATAAGGCGCACGAGTGCGAGTGTCGTCAGTACACGCGCTATCAATTGGTCAAAGCAGTGCGCCAGCGACGCACTGCGGCTCTCTTGACGTTTAGCATTCCACAAGGGGTGTAACCTTACTTAATTTATATGACGATATGCGACTTAGCTTTCGGTAGCTTTTGACAGCTCTGCGGGTTCCGATCGCGAAACAGTCACCGAATGAGCATCAGTTGCCACCAAAATCGTCGAGCTTGGCGATCGTAAAGCCACCAAAATACTTTTGACGACAACCGCGATCGGAACTGCCACAACGACACCCAGCAATCCGCCGACTCGCGCCCCCATCAAAATCGAAATAAACACCCAGACTGGATTTAATCCGGTAAAACTGCCCAGCACGCGCGGCATGATTAAATTCTCAATAATCTGCTGCACAATCAAAGACGCGATCAACACTTCAACGCCTAAACCAATATCGCGTAGTGCTACCAGCAACGACACTAAAGCAATTCCAACCGAGCCACCGAATGGAATCAGCGCCATTGTCCCGATCGTTAATCCAAACAGTAATCCGAACGGAACGCGCAATGTCAGGAAAATCACCGTCAGCACAAAGCCCATCGAGGTCGATGAAATCAACTGACTGAAAAAGAAATTCTGGAAACTGAGGCGCAGCGTTTCGCTAAATGAATCTCGAATCTGCTGTGGCAACCATTCCACCAAGCTTTGCCACAGTCGATCGCTATGTTGCAGCAAATAAAACGTCAATACCAGCGTCAACAGCAAATCGAGCAAACTGGTAACAGTAATCACCGCTAAACCGAGAATGTCGCCTGCCAATCGTTGCAATTGATTTTTCAATGGTGCGGTGATTTGGTCTGCTAACACATCGAGACTAATCGGAAATCCTGCTTTCTCGATTTGATCATTCAGCAAAATCAATTGTCGCTGTCCTGAGTCGATCCACTCCGGCAATCGAACCACTAATTGTTGAGCTTGTTGAAGTGCTAAAGGGACGAGCGTGACTCCGATCGCTAGCAACACTGAAATCGTGAATAGAAAAACAATAATGGCAGCACGTCCTCGTGTGGTTCCGTGTTGCTGCATATAGCTGACCGGATAGTTCAGCAAAAAAGTCAGCAACGATGCGCCAATGACGATCGCTAATAAAGAATGAAAATAGTCAAAAATAGACGAAATCGCCAAAGCATTTAACACCAGAAGCGGCATAAAAGAGGCAATGGTGATCGCTCTTGAGACGGGAGAAAGGGAATCCCACCAAATCCACAGCTTATTGCGATGAGGCATGATGCAACAACTAACAACAGTAACTCACGAGATCGTTTTGGGCAGTCTCTAGTTATTATTATCGCGCGTTGGTTTGCGGTACATCCTCCTTCCTTGTGATTCCTTGTAGCTATGAATGACTTCGATCGCTTAGAACCTGATGCAATTCGGCATCTTCAGCTATTTTTCTACCTGTTACCTGTTTTTGGATTTTTTCCGGCAGTTTGGACGCTGTATCGTCGATCAAGCAGTCGGCAAGAGCGGGCATTAAGTCGATTTGTGGTGAAATTTGCGCTCGGTTGGCTCGTTCTGTACGGATTAATGGGCGCGAGTGCGTTCACGTCCGAATCTGCTCAGTTGCCGCTGTTATTAACCGCGAGCTTTATGACTTCCGGCTACTTTGTGCTGAATCTTTTTCTCATGGTGCAATTATGGCAGCGAAAACCGATCGCACTTCCGCTTATCGGCAAAGTCGGGCGATTGCTTTAAGAATGTGATGCAGTTGAATTTCAGTCGCATTCTGGGATAGGGCTGCGATCGCGGCAATCTCTGCAATTTTCTGAATTTCTCCGCCTGTTAGAACGTGCTTTTTCGCTAATGTCTGCCAGTCAATTTCTGCGATCGGCGTTTCCATCGGAAAAGCTTGCTTCCACAGTTGAACACGCGCCGCAGTATCAGGTTTGGGAAATTCGATCGTGAATTGAATGCGCGATCGTAAGTGCATTGAAATCGCCAACTGATGCTGCACGCTGAAACAAGTTAAACCGCGTCGAGAATCGATCAATTCCATCACTTGCGAAATTGGAGCAGATCGCTTTAACCACCGTTCCGCCGATTTGATCAATAACAATACGGGCGGTTGGGCAATTAAATCTTCGATTAAGTCGGATGAATTATCAACGATCGCTAAATCAATCTCAGTCAGCGGCATGGCTAATTTTTGGGCGATCGATTGAACGGCGATCGTCTTTCCGGTTCCACTTGCCCCAATTAATAATGCAGTCACACCCGTCGATGCGCCAAATCCCCAAGCTTGTAGCTGCGGCGCGAATCGAATTTGGTCATAAACTTGCTCTAATTGGTCTTGAACCGTCTTTGGCAGAACTAAATTAATTGATCGCGTTTTCGATCGTGTGATTGCCACTTGTGCAGGCATCTCTAGCGTCATTAGCTCCTCTAATTCAGCTAATTCCGCTGGCTCACTCAGTAGAAAATTGACGCATTCATCCGAAAGCTTAATTGATCGCGCGAGAAACGACGATCGATCATTTTCTTCTACTTCAATCAGTCCCGATCGCATCAATCGACTCGAATCGATCAGGCTCGATCGTCCTGTTCGCCATTCTGCATCGGTTCGACAAAGCAATCGCAACACTAAATCGATCGTTGGTCGCTCTGAAACGTTCTCGCCGCTCTGCAAATAACCGTACAGTTGAGCATATCGACGGTGAACTTCGGGCGCGAGTGCAATCAAAATCACATTTTTCTCAAACGTCGTTAAATTTAAGCGATCGCATAACATCGGCAACGCTAACCCAATCCCATGCTGCCGACTCGATTGAATTCGATCTTCTAATTGCTGCTGATAACCAACGACAGGTGCAGCTTTACGCCGCTCGACTGGAGAATCTGACGAGATCGTTTCCTCTAGACTGATTAAGCCCTTCCACCAGTGGCTTGTTGCGCGATCGGATACCGTTTGCGACACTCGTTCGATCGTCTTCGTTTCCTTTCGCTGTTTCGCCACAGCGGTCAATAACAATCGCTCTAGCCAATTAAATTCAACTTTGAGATACGTCCAGTTATCGAGAAAAAGTTCCGCGCGCATATCTACCAATCGATTGCAAGTGAGAGCATGGTACTCTACTTCAACCGATTCAGAAATTCGATCGCTAATCCATCCGCATCGGCGATAAACGCCACTTCATATACACGATCGCCGATCATCTGCTGCGTCGGCTCTAGTAACACGGTTAACGCCTGATCTTGCTCGCTTAATTTCGTCTTCAGCGATTCAATCCACTGTGGCAAGTCTTCCGCCAACTCCGTCACGTCAAACGACAGATGATAATACCCAGTGTAATGCTCATCGTTGAACGCATCTGGAGCAGGCTTCGGTTCTGGAATCTGCAAGAGTTCAATCCGACCGCCTAAGCCTTCCATCCAACATGCCAGCGTGTAGCCCGTTTGGAAGCGTTCACAGACTTGGAATCCTAGCTGCTCATAGAATGCGATCGCCCTGAAAATATCCGCCGTTCGGATCGAAACGTGGTGCATAAGACTTCTCTAAGCTGAGCATTTGCCACTCGCCTCAATATATTCGCGTAACACCAAATTAATTTCGGCTTTGGATTCGCCTGCTGTAGCAATTCTAAATCACTACCTAAAGCCATTTTAGAACGGCTAGATCAATCTGAATCCACTGTCGCTCTTGAGATGCAGGAACTCTCAGCGTCGCTTTCTCGAAAAATTCCTCAGTTAAGGGTGGAATATCAGAGTAGTTAATCGTCTCGTCTTCCATTGCTTCAAGTGCTTTCCAGTTCGTCCAAGAGGGACTGCGCGAATTTTTGTCGCTCATATGGATTTACGTCAACGCTTATTCAAACAGTCGAAAATAGGGATATCGAACAGGCGCACCCGGTTCTTTTTCCAAATCGAAATTAATCACATCCCAGCAGGGATCATCTTTTGGATCAGGGCTAAATTCCACAGGCAATCCGTAAAGTCTCGGCTTTGGAGAATCTGACTGTCCGCGCCAAGGCGTACTCCGCTCCAAATACGTACTAATCAAATCCTTGTACCGCTGAGCAATAATTACACGAGTCGCACGATAGCCTTGTGTATACAATCGATCGAGCGCTTCATGAATCTCAAACCGAATCCCATCGGGATGGGTGTGTTGGCGATACC
>CAXTDB010000174.1:0-10024 GCA_964242045.1 uncultured Leptolyngbya sp.
CGTCATTCGCAAACAGCAATTCTAGATTTTCCTTGATGGTGACAATCCAGCGGAATTGTAGCGTAGTGTCAGCCATCGGTTTGCCGTCGCTTTCTGGATAAACGATATTCGATTGTGAATTCGATTGTGAGGGGGACTGTAGCATTGACGATCGCGCCCTCAAAGTACATTTGCTTCAGTCTACTACGCCTATCCGCTGATCAAAGCTTCTACAAATTCGTAGCTAGAGAATGGGCGCAAATCTTCGATGCCTTCTCCGGCTCCGATAAAGCGAATCGGCAATCCAAGCTGCTCGACCACTGCAAGCGCAATCCCGCCTTTTGCCGTGCCATCGAGTTTGGTGAGAACAACGCCACTCAGTTGAGCCGCTTGCGCGAACACTTCCGCTTGTCGCAATCCGTTCTGTCCTAACGTTGCATCCAGAACCAGCAGCGATTCGACTTTCGCATCTCCTGCTTTTCTATCGATAATGCGACGAACTTTGCTCAGTTCATCCATCAAGTTCTTTTTGTTCTGAAGTCGTCCTGCTGTATCAATCAGCAGTAATTCTGTGCTACGAGATTGAGCGGCACTGATCGCATCAAATACGACTGCTGCCGGATCAGTATTTTGTCCAGGATTGGCAATCACTTCGACGTTGCTTCTTTGTCCCCAGACTTTCACTTGCTCAACCGCTGCGGCTCGGAAGGTGTCAGCCGCTCCGATCAAGCATTTATAGCCAGATTTAGTTGCAATATGAGCAAGTTTTCCGATCGTGGTTGTTTTCCCCGCACCGTTCACGCCTGTCATTAGCCAAATATTCAAAACATCTTTTTCTGGCGCAAAAAAGGCGCTGTGTGATCCTTGCAGCGGTTGATCGAGTAGATCTCGCAGAATTTGTTTGAGATAAGCGATCGCTTGATCTGGCGGTAAGGTTTCCTGTCTTAGTTTTGCTTGCAATGCTTCGATAATCTTGTCGGTCGCTTCAACGCCTGCGTCCGCTTGAAGTAGCAGCGATTCGATTTCGTAAACGGCATCTTGATTGAGCGGGCCTTGACCGACGATCGCTTTTAATCGATTGACTAAGCTACGACGAGTTTTATCAAGTCCTTTGCGTAAACGTTTGAGCCAGGTGATTTCTTCGATCGAGACATCTTCGGCGCGACGACCCATCGCTGATAAGACATCGGCAGACCAGAGAAAACCTTCGTCGATCGTAAAAGCGGGCAGTGCTGGAGATGCTTCGGCAACGGGTTCGGGTTCAACGGGTTCTTCGATTGCAGTAGCTCTGAGGCGTTCGAGGCGGGCTTGGCGATCGGCTTCGGCTTGTGCCCAGAGCGGCAGCGCAGGTTGAGGAACAGGTTCTTCGTCGAGTTGTTCGATTAGTTCAGTTTTAGCTTGCTCGATTTCTGCGGACTCGCTTGCAAGCGTCGAAGACAACGCGGGTTCGATCGCTTCGGGAACTTCTGCGATCGTTGATTCTTCCGGTGTGTCTTCGACAATCGTTTCGGCGACTGGAGATTCTTCGACGATCGCAGCAGACGGTTTAGCAGTTTGTTGCGCTTTTTCTTGCTGTTTTCGTCGGAATGCTTCGACGATCGCTCTTGCGTTGGCGATCCGCTCATCTTCGGTCGTCGTTTCTTCAGCGGGAGTTTCCTCGTCGCTCGATGTTTCAGCCGCTTGAGTCGGTTCGGGTGGCTGCTCTTCGTCTTTTTTATTGAACCGATTGAACCAATTAAACGTCATACCAAAATTCCAGATCGCCTCACTTCACTTTAATGGAAATTAGCGATTCACATTGATCGACTCTGTAACGCGGCGCAAAATTCCGTTAATAAACTTATGTCCGTCTTCGTTGCTGTAGCGTTTCGCCAGTTCTACGGCTTCGTTGATCGCAACTCGATCGGGAACGCCGAGAAACATCATTTCGACCGTAGCAATGCGGAGAATATCGCGATCGATGATCGCTAATCGATCGACGTTCCAATCGACCAGAATTTCGTTGAGTAATTTATCGATGGTGGCGCGTTCGATTTGAAGCCGCGTAATAATTTCCATCGTGTAGGCGCGGACTTCGGCTTGATTGGCGAGCTGAATGAATTCGGGAAGTTCGATCGCGCCTCCGAGTCGATTGATCGCGGTTTGGGCAAGTGCGATCGCGTCTTGTACCATTGCGCGAGCCGTATCAACGTTTGCGGCGCGGGTTTGGCTTTTGAGCAGTTGGGCATCGCCGCGCTGAAGTTCAGCCGCAGCGGTTTCAAGTGAGTCGCGAGCTTCGGTTGCTAATGTCCGAATCGATGCCAGCACGAGGTCTTGGATTCTCTGTTGATTGACTTTTTCAAGGTCTGAAGACAATTGACTGATGCTCAAAAGCGCCAGTTCACGGGAAATTCGGCGGGCTTGCATAACGGCTTTAACGCAGAGGATTCAAAGTGGCTCACGTATCTTAGTGTATTGGAGAATTCGCTTAAAGGGCTGGAGCGAGATCCGTCGGTAACATTTCGAGAGTTGGTGGAGTGTCACCGAATCTCGATACACTGGGATCTATGAATTGAGCGATCGCAGTTTTCATGAATTCTACCGACTACGATGTAATTGTGATTGGGTCAGGCATTGGCGGGCTAGTAACCGCGACTCAACTTGCAGCAAAGGGAGCCAGCGTTTTAGTTTTAGAGCGGTATCTGATTCCGGGCGGCAGTGCTGGATATTTCGATCGCGAAGATGGCTACCGCTTCGATGTGGGTGCATCAATGATCTTTGGATTTGGCGATAAGGGAACGACGAATTTACTTACGCGCGCGCTCGATGGCGTGAAAATGTCGATCGAGACAATCCCCGATCCGGTTCAGGTTCACTATCACTTACCCGATGGCTTGGATCTCAAAGTTCACCGAGATTACGAAAAGTTTTTGCAAGAACTGATCGCCTATTTCCCGCACGAAGAAAAGGGCATTCGGCAATTTTACGATGAATGCTGGAAGGTATTTAATTGCTTGAACGCAATGGAATTGCTTTCACTCGAAGAGCCGCGATATCTGACGCGCGTGTTTTTCCAGCATCCCTTTGCGTGTTTGGGTTTGGTGAAGTACTTACCTCAGAACGCCGGAGATATTGCCCGTCGGTATATCCGCGATCCGCAATTGCTGAAATTTATTGATACAGAGTGCTATATCTGGTCGGTTGTGCCTGCCGATCGTACTCCGATGATCAACGCGGGCATGGTATTTAGCGATCGACACTACGGCGGAATCAACTATCCAAAAGGTGGTGTAGGTCAAATCGCTCAGAAATTAGTTGAAGGATTAGAAAACGCTGGAAGTCAGATTCAATACAAGGCAAGAGTTACAGAAATCTTAACCGAAGATAATCGTGCAGTTGGCGTTAAGTTAGCATCTGGCGAAACGTTTCGAGCCAAGCGAATTGTGTCAAATGCAACACGATGGGACACCTTTGATAAGTTACTTCCTGGATCGCAAAAGCCAACATCCGAGAAAAAATGGCAGCAACGCTATCAACAATCTCCGAGTTTCCTTAGCTTACATCTTGGTGTAAAAGCTGAATCATTACCTGCGGGAATCGAATGTCATCACGTTCTGTTAGAGAATTGGGATGACATGGAAGCAGAGCAAGGAACGATTTTTGTATCAATTCCAACGCTGCTCGATCGCAGTTTAGCGCCCGATGGATTCCATATTGTTCATACCTTTACGCCGAGTTGGATGCAGGAATGGGAAAACCTCTCTCCGAGCGAGTATGCCTCGAAAAAAGAGAAAGCCGCTGATCGCTTAATCGATCGCTTAACTCAAATCATTCCGGATCTCGATCGCGGTTTAGATTGCCAAGAAGTCGGCACACCGAGAACACATCGTCGCTTTTTAGGACGCGAGAACGGGACTTACGGACCGATTCCCGCGCGCAAACTGCTCGGACTGTTGGGAATGCCATTTAATCGAACGGCGATCGCGCATCTTTACTGTGTGGGCGATAGTACTTTCCCAGGACAGGGTTTAAATGCGGTTGCTTTCTCAGGATTCGCCTGTGCCCATCGAGTTGCAGTCGATTTGGGACTCTAGTTATCAAACCGTAGATAGAGTCGGCTGCGGAACTGGAGCGAAGACGTTTGTACGATCGAAAGGTTCGACCGCAATCCGCACATACGCCGAAATCCATTTAAAGTAACTTGCTGTAGTCAGAGAAATTGGAACCTTACTAAACAAAATCACGGCAAACAAATTTCCAGACGGCAACATGCCGCCAAATCCCAGAACCGATTGAATCTTATACGGAAGAACAAACTGAGCTTGCGCCGGAATGTGTGGACTTCCGAGCGCTTCTGGAACGTGAAAGACATTGAATGATTTGTGTGACACCTTTGTAATCAAAGTCGGAGCAGTATCAACCACCGCACTCACTTCTAAACCAAACTGCTGAATCAGTTGCAAAATCATCGGAGCGCGATAAACAAAATCTTGATCGATCAGTGGAATTGCTTGATGTCCGGTCGAGTCTTGTCGTGCGTTCCAGTACCGTTCATCGCCTGCTGTTGCCAGCAAAGTCAGGCATTTCGTCGCTCGCATAATCGATCGACCTTTAAGAATTGCCTGAGCCGCTTCTTGCAGATCGGGACTGAGATCACCATAAGGATGCGTTTTGAAAAACCGCACCAGCGCACAAGCACTTTTACCTGTACGCGGATCGACTAGATTTTCATAGAGATAGCGAACAATTCGATTTGCCGTTTCTTCCATACTCTGCGATCGCTCCTCCATGTTACGGAGTTTGATCGCACAGTGCCTCATCTCGCCTTTGGTGAAATTTGCTAAGTCGTACATGGGGATTCACTCAGAGCAGCTAAACTTATTCTTCTACAATCCAGCAAATGTCGGTTGTCTCAGGACACTTTTTCTGCATAGATTTCAACGATTCATTACAATCGTGCCCAACTTGTGAAGTTCAGCACACAAACACAGTCTTTTTGATTGGCGCTGGACAGCCTGCGATCAATAGTTCAAATCGGCAAATTACAGACGCGGTTCTAACGATCGACGCTAAAATCGATTCCATTGCCGATTGAGATCAGAACATCTGATCTGCCGTAGAATCATCGTATGGAAATTCTCTCGGTCAGTCTGAAAAACTTCAAGTTTCATAGCGATCGCGCCTTTTCGTTTCAGCCCGGAACGAATGCGATTTGTGGCGAAAATGGTGCTGGAAAAACGAGCATTCTTGAAGCGATCGCGTGGGTATTGTTTGACTATTCTGGTGCATACACGAAAGAAGATTTAATTCGCAATGGTTCCAATAGTGCCCAAGTGCGGGTGAGCTTTGTTTCGAGTCGAGATCAGCGGACTTATGATGTGAGTCGCTGTACTCGATCGAGCTATACGATTTATGATCCACAACTCGGTGAAAAGCTCGATTACTCTAAAAAAGAAGACGTATTACCGTGGCTGAGAGAACATTTAGGAGTGCCAGCCGGGACAAATTTAGGACAGTTGTTTCGCAATACGATCGGGGTTCCACAAGGTACATTCACAGTTGATTTTCTCGGAACCGCAGAAGAACGCAAGAAAGTCTTTGACCCGATTCTGAAAGTTGAAGAGTATAAGAAAGTCTTCAAAGAACTGGGGGATTTAGAAAAGTTTGCCAAAGCTCAATCCGAGAAGCTAGAACGCGACATTCAACAATATGACGAATCGCTGCAAGAATGGGATGAACTCACACAGCAAAAAAATGCGCTGAACCGAACGATCGGACAAATTCAGACCGATCTGAAACACTGGGAACAACAATACGATCGACTCAAAGCAGATCAAGAGAAAAATAGTGCAATTGCCGCTCAAGTTCAGCAGTTAACAACAAGTTTGGAAACGGTTTCCAGTCGCATTCGCTCTGAGGAAGTGAATGTACAACGCCTCAAATTAGAGCTAGAAACCGCTGAGAAATCGGTCAGAACTTGCACAGAGCGGCGTGACGATTATCAAGCTTATTTGCGAGCAGATCAAGCACTGCAAGAATTCGAGCAGCATCGAACTCAGCAAGAACAACACTTACGCGATCGCCAAAAGCTAACTGAATCGCTTAGCTCACATCAGTCAAAGTTAGCGGTTCTGACTCAGAAAGGAGAACGTCGATCGCAAATCGAAGCCGACTTAAAGCGGTTAGAACCTTTAATTCAACAACAATCTGAACTTGAACAACAACAAAAGCAGCTAAATGAACAACTCCAAGCTTGCCAAAGCTGGAAACAAACCCTTCAGCGCGACGAGAAGCGTTTAGCACAACTTCAACAGAGCCAGAAGCAACTGGGCAACGAAATTGAGCGTTTAGAAGGATTGGGCGCGATCGTCAAACAAATTCCTCATCTCGAAGAACAACAACAGCGCTACCAACAACAACTGAGCCGCATCGAAGCCGCGACCCAATTCGAGACAGATTTGCGACAAATCATGCTGCACGCTCAAAAGCGCGAAGACATCCAATCAAATCATGTTCAAACTGCAATTGCAACTCTACAAGAACTGCAACAAACAAGCCCGCTGTGGCAACCTCGAATCGAAACGGTGTTAACGACGATCGCCAACGGTGCAAAGTTCAATCGTCATTTAATGCAAGATCTTCAAGGCATTCTCGATGACTTATCAGAACAATTAGTGGTCGATCGCTTAAAACAACTTCTACAAGATACTCAAACCCAACTAAAAACCGTTCGCGATCAAGAAGCACAATATCGCGGACTTGAAGCTAAATTTGACCAAGAAGAAAGGCTTGATGCTGAAGTTGCAGAACTACGATCGCTGATTGCAGAGCATCAGTCCCAACTGGTCGCAGAACCCGAACTGAAAGCGCAACTTGCTAAAATCGCTGAGCAGTTAGAAGTATTAGAAAATCCGCGCGATCGCAGTCGCTACCTGACGCGAGACTTAAAAGCTTTATTTGGACTCGATGCAGAACTCGCTCAACTTCAGTCGGAGCTAAAAAGCGGACAAGATGCAATCGGCGCGATCGATGAAGCCTTAAAAGCTTTTGAGAACCTAGCAGACCAAATTCAAGTGCAGCAGAATTTGCGCGATCGCTACAAATCGAACTATCAAATCTACCTCGAACACCAAAAATCCGCCAACAGCTTCAAAGACCGCAAAACTCAGTTTGAAGACGCGATCGAACAACTCAATCAACATCAAGAGCAGCTTAGAACCTTAACCAACCAAAAAGCCCAACTCGAAGAAACCTACGATCCAGAGCAAGTCAAACAGATCAATGCTGAGTATGAAGAAGCCAATCGCCAAAAAATATCGCTCAGTACGACTCTACCGATCGAAACAAAGCGCTTAGAAGAGTGCGAAGTTAGACTTTCTAGGTTGCAATTGATCCAACAGAAGCGAACCGACGCACAAACACAACTCAAACAGAAACAGAAAACCGAGCGATTCATCAAATTTGCACGTAAATCCTATAAAGAAGCGGCACCGAGAATCACAGAACGCTATGTTCAAAGCATTTCTTATGAAGCCGATCGCTTATTTCGAGAATTGCTCAATCGTCCTAATGTTGCCCTAGAGTGGACGCGCGATTATGAAATTGTGGTGCAAGAGGGCGCACATTCTCGCAGGTTTATTAACTTATCGGGAGGTGAGCAAATGTGTGCTGCTTTAGCAGTACGACTTGCATTGCTAAAAGTATTAGCCGATATTGATATTGCTTTCTTTGATGAGCCAACAACTAACATGGATCGACCCCGACGCGAGAGTTTAGCAGAAGCGATCGGTAACATTAAATCCTTCCGTCAACTGTTTGTGATCAGCCATGATGATACCTTCGAGAAAGTCACAGAAAATGTGATTTTAGTCGAGCGCGAAACTTAGACCAGATTCATTCGACAGAGGGAAGCGATCGTTCAAACAACCCCTTAGGCTAGGTCAGCACGAGCGTACCTTTCTAATTCAGTGAGGTGCAAGGGAAATGAAAAAATATGAACTGGGAAAAAAGAAAGCCAGAGTCATCGGGAGATTCGATCGTGAGTCTACTTTTGCCGCTGTCTCTGATTCTAGGTTTGGTGCTATTACTCAGTCTCAATGCTGGACAAACTAGCCCAGAAAACGCGACGAGCAGCCCGTTAGAGAACTGGCTGAAGCTAATTGTTGGCTATTTAGCCTCTGGAGCGGAAATTGCAGCAGCGATCGTAATCGGAGCCGCTGTGATTCGCGGCATTCTTCACTATGTACGGCAGCTATTCTCATCTAGACAACACATCGATTCGACCGAAACGATTCGGCTACAGTTGGGACGAGTTCTGGCATTAGGATTAGAGTTTACGGTTGCCAGTGACATTCTTCGGACTGCGGTTGCTCCGACTCGCCAAGATATTCTAAATCTCGGCGCGATCGTACTGCTACGAACGTTACTGAACTATTTCCTAGAGCGCGAAATTCGACAAGGTGAACAAAGCCGTATTCCGGACCAAGCGACACAACCGAGGGTGTGATGAGTCAGAACCGCAAAAGCTTACAGCCGATCGAAGGTGCAAATCGCTCTCTCAGACGCAGACTCGGCATTAAAGGAGAGCTATTGCTGGCAACGGCTCCGACAGGGGTTGTTCTGGGTGTATTGGCTGTAGTGGAAGTGCTGAGTCGGCAGCGGCTCTTATTTGCTTCTCTCGCTGCAAGTGCATTTCTGATTTACCTCGATCCCCAGCATGGTACAAACTCAGTCCGGACTTTAGTTTCAGCGCAACTCATGGCAGCGGTAATCGGGTGGCTAACGTTTTTGGGATTTGGAGCGGGATACGCTGCTGCTGGAAGCGCGATGATACTCACGATCGTTCTGATGATTGTTCTCGACATCATGCACCCGCCCGCTGTTGCCACTTCGCTAAGTTTTGCCCTCAAAGCAGGCAACGAAAATAATCTGGTTCTGTTTGCGTTAGCTGTGGGCATTACTGCTGTATTAGTGGGATTGGAGCGCCTTGCTTTATGGTTAATTGCTCGATCTGAGCGATCGCAAAACTCGTGAAGTAAAAACCTGTCGGCTGGGTGAGACACCCGCGATGCTCATCCCACTAGAATTACAGCCTAGTGAGTTCTCATCGACTCGTGTAATAGTTGCGGGTGCCTTTGGCATCGATCGCTTCTCCCAATCGTTGCAGCGCATGAACATACGCGGCAGTTCGGATCGAAGTTGATGACTCTTGCGCGATCGACCAAATTCGCTCGGTTTCTTCGATCATTTTGCGCTGGAGCGTTTGATTCACTTCACTTAATGTCCAATACAGTCCATTGCGATTCTGCACCCATTCAAAATAGCTCACAGTCACACCGCCCGCATTCACGAGAATATCTGGAAACACATAGATGCCCTTTTTCTCTAGAATTGCATCCGCAGCCGATGTAATCGGACCATTTGCAAGCTCAAAAATCAACTTTGCTTTAATGTTGTTCGCGTTTGCTTCGGTGATCTGATTTTCTAATGCAGCGGGTAATAGAATATCAACATCAAGCTCAAGCAGTTCTGCATTACTAATGCGATCGTGATCGGCAACGCTGCAAACACTCCCTTCACAATACACGGCTTGAATCTCACGACTCAAATTTTTATACTGACGAATACTTGGAATGTCTAACCCAGCTTTAGAATAAATTGCACCTTTAGAATCACTGACAGCAACGACTTTGTATCCAGCTTGATGCAGCAGTTCCGCGATCGTGGCTCCGGCATTTCCAAACCCTTGAACCGCCACTGTTGTCTCCTGCGACTTCATTTCAAACTTCGGTAACATCGCCTCGATCACAAACAAGGCTCCCATTGCCGTCGCTGTATCTCGCCCCAAACTGCCACCCATCGCGATCGGCTTCCCCGTAACGACTCCGGGTGTATTTTGTCGTCGAATGATGCTGTACTGATCCATCATCCAGCCCATTATCATCGCGTTTGTGTAAACATCGGGTGCGAGAATATCGACATCAGGTCCAATAAAATCCGCGATCGCATCGATATATCCCCGACTCAATCGCTCTAACTCCAATCTCGATAAGGCTTTGGGATTCAC
>CAXTDB010000175.1:0-10021 GCA_964242045.1 uncultured Leptolyngbya sp.
TTAGTTCAATTACAATACTACTCACTCCAGCAAAGCTACATTTTTAATTCAGTGTAAAGAAGGAAGCGAGTCCACGACAAAACTGCTTACATAGAACAGTATACAGGTTGTTAAATAAACCACTTGATTTCCTGACCGAGCCGTCCAGCTTCTTTTTTTGGAGCCGTTTACTCAGTCCAGTTCAGGTTGAAGTCTCGTTGAGGTAAAAGGATGTTTAAAATTGCGATCGTGGGTGCAGGTCCATCTGGGTGTTCGGCAGGATACCACTTGGCAAAAAGTGGTCACGCTGTCACGCTGATTGACAAACAAGGTTTCCCTAGAGACAAGATATGCGGCGATGGTATCAGTATTGAATCGATGCAGGCAGTGTCGGTGATGGGAATTTATCCGCAAGACATTAGAAAATCAGCTTCAGAGTATGCACCTATTCACCGCTTTCTTTTAGGAGTCTCAAACCAAATTTCTCACAGCGAACTGACCAAGCTAGAAGCCTGTTGCGTTCCTAGAGTTGTGTTTGATCAACTCTTGTACGAGAAAGCGATCGATGCTGGATGTCGTTTTATCACCGAGACTGTTCGCAAAAACGATTGGCATCATCAGGGACTATCCGATGCGTTTGATACGATTATTGATGCTCGTGGCGTTTATAGTGGCGAAGTCAATGCGATCGGCATCCGGGCTTACTGGGTTGTAAAGCGGCAGGATTTATCCGAAACTGCACTGGTTGAAGCTCAAATCCACTTCGATCGCAGCTTAGGAGTCAATGGCTACGGTTGGATTTTTCCAGTTTCGACACAGCATGACTTGATCAAATTGAATGTTGGCGTTGGCGTTTGGTTAGATGAATACCAAAAATTGAAGACCAACATTATCCAACTCTTTAAGCAGTTCATTCAAAGCAACGATACGACGCGACAGATGCTCGCCCAAACCGTGAGTCAACAAATGCCCAAAGTTTTTCCTTTGGCGACCGCCAAGAAGGGAAACAGAGTTGCGGATGGCAAAATCCTCAGAATTGGCGATGCGGCAAATCTGACTGATCCCTTAACCGGTGAAGGAATTGCAAATGCGGTTCTGAGTGGCTTTCACGCCGCGCAAGCCATTAACATGAGTCGTACCCCTAGTGCAGTCGCAGAGAATTGGCAGTATCTTTATGAGTCTCACTTTGAAGCAGATTTGCGTGCGGCGCTACGGATCAAAGCATTCAGAAAATTTTCAGCCATGAATTACCTGCTGATTTGGTTGATGAAACGAAACTCGCGAGTTGCTCAGCAGGTGAGTCATGCCGTTGCAGGGGTTGTCCCATACCACGAAGTCTTAGAGTCTCTCAAGTACTGAGATGATCAAGCTTTACAGAAGTTGAATTTAATGTTTACAGTCATCAGTTCTGGGGAAAGCCTTTAAAGGAGAACTGTGAAGCGAGAGAGTGAATTCTTTTCTGCTTTCATTCCTAATTGACAAATTCAAAATCGCGCTATCACAGTTCTGTTGCAAAGACTTTAAAGTGACAAACAAATTGGTCCCGTTCGTATTGTTTTAAGCAATCACTCCGAAGATCTCGTTAATAAATTGTGCTTGAGATACACTGTCCCCTCGACTAATTTCTTTCACCTGCCCTTTGCGAATCATCGCCATTGCCTCAATTCCTCTCAATGTTCTTCTCGCACTGTTGAACGACTGAAATCCCATCATCGGTTTGACGATGCGTTTTATATTCCGATGGTCTTGCTCGATCATGTTGTTCAAATATTTGCTCTGCCGCAATTCGGTCTCGGCTTTTAACGTTTTATCTTCCTGCAATTCATCCATCGCGACGGGATAGGCAGCATTCTTATCGACGGTAATTACTCGTGGCGTTTGAGTGGGCTTCGCTCTCAACACTTGACCGAAAAAGCGTGTCGCAGCTTTCCCGTCTCGCTTCGTGCTGAGCAGGAAGTCCAGAGTGTTGCCCTCCGAATCTACCGCTCGGTAAAGGTATTTCCACTCCCCTTTCACTTTGATGTAAGTCTCGTCCACTCTCCATGAATCATGGGTGGGCTTCAAAAAGGGTCGAATGCGTTTGTCTAATTCTGGAGCAAATTTCAGCACCCAACGATTAATCGTGGCATGATCCTCAGCGACCCCGCGCTCTTGCATCATCTCCTCTAAATCTCGATGACTCAAGGAATAACGACAGTACCAGCGCACAGTCAGCAAGATGATTTCTGGCAAGAAGTGCCGCCATTTGAACAGAGATTGAGATATCATTTAGCTTGAAGTCAGAGAAAATTGAGCTTCCCCACCCTATCATTTTTGCGACACAACCACCCTGTGAGGTTTTTGCCAGCACGTGGCTATTCTTTAGCCTTTCCAAAATAGAACTACCCGCTCCTCGTATCAAACAAGCAGTTGGTCGATCGGCTCTAAGTTGATGACCATATCAACTTGCTCAATCTGTTGCTTTAGCCACTCCAGAAACAAGTTTGAGAGAATTTGATAGCGTAAAGATTCATTCAACTCTGGTAGGATTAGCTCCTCAACCAAGATTAAGAGCGATCCTTTAGCAGTAATTAATGGTTTGAGCAGTTGAGGAGGCGTGGCAGCAAAGACAGCCGCAGAAATCTCTGGCTTCAAATCAGTGCGGAGAATAGGACCCCGGTATCCGCCGCTCCGGCGGAGTTCTCGATCTTGAATATATTGATGAGCGGCGTCATGAAAGCTAATTTCACCTTCTTGAATTGAATAGAACAGCTCCATTGCTAGGTCTTCGTCTTCTAGCGCCAGTTCATACATGACAACCTGAGTATGGTCGAGCTGGTGCTCAACAAAGAAGGGTTCAACCTGATCCGCAAATAGATGATTAGCTAGCTTTGAAGAAATGACGGTGATATGAACCAGTTCTTCAAACTCATCTAAAGATAGACTGTGCTTTTGCAACCACAGCCAGGTATCGTGAGCGCTTTGAAGTTTGTTTAGTAGGCGCAGGCTGTCGGCTGCTTGCTGGAGTTCACGAGGATCTGCCTCAATTCCTTGTTCGGCTGCAACACGGGTAATAATTTTGCGCGTCACAATTCCTTCAACAACAGAGGGAATGAGGCAGGATAACTTGAGTTGATGAATAACCTCGCCACGAGAAATGGTGATAACTTCTGGCATTGTGAATCCCTCTATATTGGAGTTGTTGGGTTGTAAACTCAAAAAAGACCGAAGCCCAGTTTCAATACGCTTTTCAGCGATTTCTAACTAAAATGGCTGAAACGCAATGTTGGTGAAAACTTCAGCGATTTTTCCTGTTAAATCCCAACAGGTCTATTCTAAAAACTGAATTGTTAGCAGAGATTGGCAGTTGGTTAGCTAATTGAAGGCTAGTGCAGCGTCACAGCTTAATTTTAGGGTAAGCACATTTGGAAAAGATTGGCAGATAGAGGTTTTAGGGATCGTCAACCCTAAAAATTAGGGTTGACCCTGCACTAGGGATGCAGTAAAACAGTTGATTTGCAACGATGTCAGGCTCTCATTCTCATAGCTTCAGACCGCTTTGCTGCAATTTTTTGAACGGATCAAGGATAAAGTCAATCACGCGACGCTGCCGGACAATTACCTCCGCAGTTGCGGTTTGCCCTGGGGGTAGCACAATACGTTTGTTTTGATTCTGAATGTAGGTTTGATCGAGGACGATTTCCAGTTCAAAGGTTTCGACCCTGCCTTGAGCAGTTTCAACCACTTTAGAATCGGGGGAAATCCAGCGTAGATGACCCGGAACAACACCGTAGTCCTGGAACGGATAGGCATCGAATTTCAGCTTGACGGGCGCACCAACTCGCAGGAAGCCACTTTCTTGACTTGGCATCTGTGCTCTAAAGATTAGCTCAGTTTTCTCCGGGGCTACTTGCGCGATCGCTTGTCCTGGTTGCAATACTGACCCTGGGTTTTGAATCGCAAGCTGAAACACAGTACCGTTTGTTGGAGCCTTGAGAATGTGCTGCTGAATCTGAAACTGGAGAGCCTGAATCTGTTTTTGAGTCTGAACACTTTCTGCGCGTGTGTCGGCAATTTGAGACTGAATTTCCTTCAGGCGTCGATCGCTCTCAAGAACAGAGAGTTCCCCTGTACGACTCACTCCTTCATAGTTGCTCTGCTGTTTTTTGATTTCATACTCTGTTTGTTCCATGTCTGCTTGCACCTGATTGAGTGCCTGCTGACTCTCATCCTGCGAGCGTTTAACTTCTGCCAGCTTTACTGCTGGAACGACGCCCTCTTGCAACAGCTTCTGATACCGCTGAACTTCAACCTCTTCGTTCGCTAAACGGTTTTTTGCTAGGGTGTACGCCTTTTTACTGGCGTTTAGTCGTTGCTGAGTTTGATCAAGTTGAGTGAGTTGAGTAGCTTGTTGCGCCTGACTCTGGAGGCGTTGCGCCTGAGTTGAAATTCCTAGCTGCTGGCGAATCCCCTCAAACTGAGCGATGCGATTGAGCTGCGCCTCCAGCTTGGCTTGCGCCTGTTGCAGTTCTGATCGAGCTAGCTCCGATTCTAGTTCCAGGAGAACCTGTCCAGCTTTGACGGTTTGCCCTTCCTTGACTCTGACCGCAGTCACAGTTCCAGCAACCGGTGCGTCTAATTTCAGAGTTCTGTTTTTTGGCTCCAATCGTCCTCTGGCACTCCCAGTTTCGTCTACTTTAGAGAGCGCTGCCCAAGGAAGGACGATCGCGGCAAAGGTCACTAGAAAATACAGCAAGCCGCGCGTCCAGACTCTAGGTAGCGTGTCAACTAGATCTTTAGTGACAAAAGACCACTCGATCCCCTGAGACACAGGTATTTCTGCCGGAGTGAGTCTGCTTTCATCCGAACTGTGGTTGGCAGATGGCTTTGCTAGCTGATTTCTGCCGTTGTGATCGTGACCCTTGTGGTTCACCTGCTCTTGAACATTGGATGGATTAGGCATGGTTCTTGCTCCGAAACTTACAACAGACGGCTCAGCCTGTAATCATCAACTGCTGCTGATTGAGATAAAAATAGTGACCGCGCTTGTGCATTAACTGTTCGTGAGTGCCGCTCTCGACTAACACCCCGCGATCGAGCACCAAAATGAGGTCAGCACTACGCACCGTCGAGAGGCGGTGAGCAATCACCAGTGTGGTGCGGTCTTGCAAAATCTGACTGAAATTGGTGTGAATGATTCGTTCAGATTCGGCATCTAGGTGACTAGTGGCTTCATCGAGAATCAACAGACGAGGATTTCCCACGAGCGCACGTGCGATCGCTAAACGCTGGCGCTGTCCTCCTGAAAGCATCCCGCCGCCTTCTCCGATTTGGGTTTCGTAGCCCATTGGCAGTTCTTTGATGAACGAATGTGCTCCTGCAAGCTGGGCAGCTTCGATCACGGCTTCTAAAGGAGCTTCGGGATGTCCCACACCGATGTTTTCCCGAATGGTGCCGCCAAACATAAACGTATCCTGATCGACTACCCCAATTTGTTGCCGCAGTGATCGCAAAGAGAGGCTAGAAACGTCGTAGCCATCGATCAAAATCTTGCCTTCGGTTGCCGGATAAAGTCCCAAGACTAGTTTGGAAAGAGTCGTTTTCCCAGACCCACTACGCCCGACCAGCGCCACCATTTGTCCTGGTTGCACAGTAAAACTGACGTTTTCCAACGTGTTGGTATCGCTTTCGGGGTGATAGCGAAACGTGACTTGCTCAAACCGAAGCTGCCCCCGGATCGGCGGTAAAGTCTGCCGAGACTGCTGCTGCAAATCTTCTTCTGGTTCGGCATCGATCACATCGTTAATCCGCTCGATCGCAATGATTACTTCCTGCAACTCGTTCCAGAGAACGGTCAGCCGCTGAAACGGATGAATGACATTACCTAACAGCATATTGAACGCGACGAGCTGCCCGATTGTGAGTTCGCCTTGAATCACTTGCCAAGCACCAAACCAAAGCAAAATCGTCCTCATGATCGTCTCGATCGCGGAGCTAAGAACCTGCAAGTTATTGCCGATTAGCTGCCCCGAAAACGTTTTTTTGATCGACCTCCCAAACAGTTCTTCCCAATGCCAGCGCACCGATTGCTCGACTGCCATCGCTTTAACGGTGCGAATGCCCGTTAGAGATTGAATGAGATAGCCCGTCTCTTCGTTGTATGCACCAAAAATTTCGCGGGAAACTCGCTGTAAGAAGGGAGTCGCAAACAGCGCCAGCAGCACGAAGGGCGGGACAATCAGCAGCGTCAGCAGCGCCATCTTCCAGCTATACCAAAACATCAAACCGACGTAGACAAAGATGGTCAGCAGATCCAGCAGGATGGATAGAGCTTCTCCGGTCAGGAAGCGCTGAATCTTCCGGTTTTCCTGAACGCGGGAAATGATATCGCCCACATAGCGAGATTCAAAAAAGTGCAGCGGCAGTCGGAAGGTGTGGCTAATAAAGCCAACAATCAACGCCAGATCCACTTTGTTTGCGGTGTGATCCAGAAGGTACTGGCGCAGCCCAGTCATAGTAACTTGAAACAACCCAAACACTAATAATCCGATGCCAACTGTTGTTAAGGTTAGGTCGCTACGTTGCACGATCACTCGGTCTAGCAACAATTGGGTAAACAGAGGAGTTACCAGTCCGAAGACTTGAATTAGCACCGAGGCAATGAATATTTCCAGTAACACTAACCTATGGGGTTTCACCAGTTCAAAGAACTGCCAAAACGGTTGGCTGGCTTCCTGGGTGTCTCTCAAAAGTGCCGTTGGCTGAAGAAGCAGGGCGTAACCCGTCCAGCCCGCTTTGAAAGCAGCATACGTGAGCGTGCGCTGCCCGATGATCGGGTCAGCTACGATCACACGATCGCGCGTTACTTCGTAAACTACGATGTAATGTTTGCCCTCCCAATGCACGATCGCGGGAAGCTGTTGCTGCGCCAGCTTATCTAAACTAGCTCTCACGGGACGGGTCGAGAAGCCAATGCTTTCTGCGGCAGCAGCAACCCCCCGCAGCGATGCGCCGTTGCGATCGACGTTAGCAATATCTCGCAGGCGATTAAGGTTAAACCGCTTACCCCAATAGCGACCCACCATTACTAAACAGGCGGCCCCACAGTCAGCCGCGCTTTGCTGCTCGAAGAAGGGATAGCGCCGCGTCACCCGTTGCCACCACTGCCCTACCGTAACAGTTGGGTTGGGAAAGTAGGCTTTACTGATTCTTTTCTTCCCTGCTGCCTGAGTTAGGGTTTGGGGAGTAATAGGAGTCACCTTTTGCAAGGGTCGCTCGATCAAGTGAAGACGATCGACTTTAGGGGTATCAGGCTCACTACTTAGTTGAGCAGCATTCGCTTCAAGCAGGCTCGACAATAGCACATTTTGCTGCACTGCTTGATGACGAAGGTGAGTTGCGATACTGGGGTAATGGCGCATGAGCGATCTTAAACAGTCGCCCGGAATATAGCAGAGTTTAAGCTTAACCGATGCTCTAGCCGTGTAAGACTGGAATTGTTCCCCCGCAAATAATGTTGATTCACCAAATGTCTCGCCTGCTTCTAGCGACGCGATGACATTATCGGCACTATCTAACAGCCGCACTTTGCCCGCCAGGATTATGTGAATTCCAGGAGCAGCATCTGCGGCTTGCCAGAATCGCTTACCTGCGCTTGGTTCCAAAATTTCAACTTGCTTCAAGCAGTTTGCTAATTCCGGTTCGGAAAGTGCCTGTCCTAATGTTTGGGCAAGCAGTTGAGCCAACCGTTGCTCTAAAGACGCGGATGAATGTTGAACCATATCTCCCCTAAAAAGTTGAGGGACAGAACTCAGTAAATCGTTCTACGATGAGGACATTCGTGAAGACTGCATTTGTGGCATTCAGATTGTGCAATTTGAATGCTGATTCGCTCAATAGCTAGTCTTAATTAAGTTGAGTGACCAAAGCAGATTTGAGGGCGAAGATGAGCCGAGATCGTGAATGGCAATGTTTGAGTCTTTGTAATCTGGCGAATTCGCGGCTTCTGTGACTGGTTTGTTCTTTTGTCGAGTTGAGAGTCCCATGTCCTTAAGCAGCCGATTAATATGACGATCGCTCACCTCAATTCCCATTTCTTGTGCCAAATGGTGACTGAGCCATCGTGCTGTCCACTGCCGGAAAGAGTAGCCATACTCGCGCGGACTCTGGCTTACCAGTTCTCTCAAGCGAGTTAGATAGTCATCATTAACAGCTTTGGGGCGTCCCATCGGGCGATCGCTCCATTGATGGGCCTGGCCGACCTCTGCCATCCGAATCCAATAACGTGCAGTTTCTTGAGAGCAATTTAGCGCTGCACAAATTTGTGATTGCGACTGTCCTTGGTCTGACAACAACATAATTTCTATGCGACGACGATACTCAGGGCGCAAATTGGTTTGTAAACTTTTGAGCAGCAGCTTTCGCTGAAAAGATGTCAGGTAATATCCCTGATTTTCCACAGTAATACCTCCTACCACTACAGATGGTTCTTGAGTCTAACTGAGTTAATGAATCAAACCTTTAGAAATAAAGTTAAATCCACATCAGTCATCTTTTGCTCTTATTGAATTCATAAGTTTAATCTTCAGAATGAATTCACTCTTAGAGCTAACAAGTTTTAGATTAAAAGAGTTAGATAACTCTTTTAGCATCCCTTGAAAGCCGAAGGATCGATGCTACTAAAAATAGAAAACGGGATTGACTTAACTGCACAAAAACTGATAGGAAGACTCTCCTATCTAGAAAATGCGTTGTATTACGTGTCAACGTTTTGCATCTTTCCTTAACTTCTACAAAGACTACTATGATTTATTTAATTCAAAAGTTAAGAGTTCACTAAAAATTGTTTAATATCTATGCTTAATTTATGGTTAAAGATGAACATTCCTCTAGATATGCGGATTCTAGTTTAGAAATTAGGGTTGAATTCCCATATATAGCGTATCTCTAATTGTAAAGTTTAGAAGCTAATTTTAAACCTAATGAGTATAGAGGAGTCTACTGAGTAACTGAAGTGGTGATGGCTAACAGGTCTGCTACCGCTACGTCGAGATCCTGAGCTAACCCAACTACTGCAATGACTCAGTGGATAAAGAATGGCAGCAGCTAGCTTGCTATTGCCCCTTGAGCAGCTCAGCGGCGAACTTCGAGAGCGTGGATTGTGTGAAGTGCTGGACGTTGCTTTCTATTTTGCTGACCCTGCCATTGAATAACACCAATGGTATATAGACTGCTGGTATATAGACTGCTATTAAATAGTCGTTTCTGTCTGCCTATAACGCTTTCAATTACAAGGACATAAGACGGGTAGATTTCATTCACAAGAGATCAAGAATAATAAGTATAAAAAATAATTAGATTGCCCGTCATAGAGACGCAAGTCGAACAATTACGTCTTTTCAAACACAAAGCGCGAGAATTGTTTCCGGTACAGCTTATATCAGTTTTACGGCTCTGCTACATCATCATAAAACCAGGTAGATTGAAGACATAATTACTTCAGATATAACCAAAAATAGAAGGATTAAATACTTGACTTGCTAGATTTCAGTTTGTATGTTTGATTGCTAATAAGACTTGTAGAGACACAAACAGTTTAGTTACGTCAGAAAACTCATTTTGAATTACTTGACTTACTAACTCAAATTTTAGAATCTAATGGAAGGTGAGAATGAAACCATTTGAAAAAGTTTGATTCTCATCGAGCAACTTTTCTTAAAAGGAGATTTCCAATGGCTATCATCGCAATTTCTGATTTGCGTTCTACTGGTTCTGATTTGTTCATGGATTCTGAAAGCTTTCTAGACGTGCTGGACAACAGTGAACTAGATAGCATCAACGGTGGATTGACCCCAATTTTCATCTGGGGAATCGCAGTTAGCTCTGAATATGTTATCGGAGCAATGGTTGGCGGCGCGATCGTGGGGAGCGTAGTTGCGACTCGCATGAAGTAACCTCGCTTTTTTGAATACCTGTTTGAATGTCATGGAGGATTGTACCGATGGCTATCATCGCAATTTCTGATCTGCGTTCTACTGGTTCTGATTTGTTCATGGATTCTGAA
>CAXTDB010000176.1:0-3563 GCA_964242045.1 uncultured Leptolyngbya sp.
CGTTTTCGCGTCGTAGGTAAACCGCACTGTAGCCACCGCTGAATGATTTTAGGGTATTTTCGACGATCGGAAGTTTGCGATCGACAATATCTCCGAAAACGAGAACGCCGATAATATCGTTCGAGCCTTCAGAATCGCGAACGGGTGTAACGACATAGCGAATCAGTGCGTCTTGTTTGGTAAATCCATCCGGCAAGGGCGGCGCTTCTTTGCTAAGTTCATCCCAATTTACGATCGTACTCGCTTTAATTTGTCGCCCATCTTTTAGAACTTGCTGAATCAAAGGAACCAGTCCGGCGGAAGTGACGGTTTCTTTCGATCGTCGATTATTGGCATTGGCAACGATGCGTAAATCTTTGCCGACTAACGTTGCGTATTCTATACGGCGCGCTTTGACTTCATTTTGCAAAATCTGTTGCAGTTGGTTTTGCAAATCGGTTGAAATGTTTTCGTTGCGCTGATGGTTTTTTGCAGCCGTAATGATCGCAGGATTATCAGACTGTCCCCGCGCTCCGAAACCCATTTGATTGACTTTGATGTTGTAGTTGGTGTCGGTTACAGCAACTTCGGATTTCGCTTGCGCTAGAAGTTGAGTGCGTAAGCTATTGGTTAGCACGATCGAGGAACCGATGCCGAGTCCAACGATCGGAATCAGTTCGCAAACGAGGAGCGCGACGAGTTGTTTTCGCCCGATCGATAAGTTGTGAAACCAATTCGACCTTATCGGAGGTTCAGAAGTGGAGCGAGATTTCGAGGACTGAGAAGGACTGTCTAACATAGGAATTGCACGCAAGTAACTTTCACTCCTCAAGAGTATTACAAAGGGTGTAATGTCGCTTCAGGTAGTGAGTTTGACAACTTAGACCTAATTCTGAGACAGAAATTAAAGCGTCTAAACCGCCACTGCTGATTTCACCATATTTTCCAGCGTTCGTAAAAGAACTTGTTCGTTGTAGGGTTTTGAAAAGTAAGCAGACGCGCCTAAGTTCTCAGCAAGCTTTCGGTGTTTTTCGCCACTTCGAGAAGTCAGCATCATTACCGGGAGCTGGGAAAGCTGAGTATCCGATCGCATTTTTGCCAAAAATCCATAGCCATCGAGTCGCGGCATTTCGATATCGCAAATCACCGCTTGCACCGATAACCCGGCTTCGAGTCGATCGATCGCGTCTTGTCCGTCTTTGGCTTGTTCGACTCGATAGCCCGATCGCTCTAACGTCAACGCCAAGAACCGCCGCACGTTAATCGAATCATCCACAACTAAAACGGTGGGAACCGAGCTTGCAGGCAGTTCCGGGTGCTGAGTCAAGCTAGCTTTGAGTTGCTCGCGGAAATTACGATCGACCTCCGGTTCGGTTTGCGATCGCTCACAGCTTGTAATCCAGCGTAAGAGTTCAGTGGCGTTTACCAAGGGGACAACGCGACCATCACCGAGAATCGTACAGCCGCTAAATCCAGTCGGTAGCGGTAAGTTACCTTCGACTTTGCGAATCGTCGCTTCTTGCTCACCCCAACAGCGATCGATGTGAACGCCAAACCACTGCGAATTTTGTTCGAGAATGATCACGCTTTGAGTTGCGATCGTCGGTGGCGTTTCAAAGCCGTGGGGAATTTGAGGACAGTTGAACCGGAGCCATTTTTGCAGGCGAACCAGTTGCACCATGTGATCTTGCCAGTTCAACACTTCGCTGCCGGGAGTTTGAATAATGTGATTCGGTTGCAGCAGAAATAGTTCTGAAACCACGTCAGTCGGGAAAGCAAGCAGCATTCCGGCGCTTTCTACCAGCAATACTTTCACCGTCGAAAGCGTAAACGGAACCGACAGCGTAAAGGTCGTTCCGAGTCCTGCTTTTGTATTGACGCTAATTTCGCCCCGGATTTGCTTGAGATTGCTCCGCACGACATCCATTCCGACTCCGCGACCGGAAAGGGCAGTGACTTGGCTACTCGTACTAAATCCAGGCTCAAAAATCAGCGATAACAGTTCTTCATCGCGCGCCGCGTTGAGCAGCACTGGATCAAGTCCCATTTGTTCGGCTCGATCGCGAATTTTGTCGATCGGAATCCCTTCCCCGTCATCTCGCACCGTAATCACAGTACGATTGCCTTCGGTCGATGCCCGAATTTCGATCACGCCTTCCGGGGATTTTCCTTTCGATTCCCGCACGTTCGGTAGTTCGATTCCGTGATCAAACGCATTTCGCAACAAGTGCATCAACGGATCGTTCAGCGTTTCGAGAATATTACGATCGATTAACGTCCCCGCACCCGCCATATCAAATCGCACTTGTTTGCCGTACTGCAACGACCATTCCCGCAGCGCGCGCGGAAAACGGTTCAAAATATCCGCGATCGGGCGCATTCTCAACTGAGATAAACCGTTTTGCATTTGCTTTGCGGTCTTGTTCAAGTTGCGCGCTGATTGATCCGTATCATCCAAACTCAAATCAATATCTTCGGTCACTTCTTGAAGCTGAACGATTGTTTCCATCACTTGTTGAGACAGCAAGTGTAGGTCGCTATATCGATCGAGTTCCAGCGCGTCAAATCCCGCCCGACGACTTGAATTGTCCGATCGCGCTCCGGATAAAGTAACGCGATCGTATGCCATTCTCAGTTTTGAATTCACCTGATCGAGAATCTGCACCCGTTCGTGTAGCGTTCTTGAGAGCGATCGCGTTCGTTTGAGATAAAGATCCAAACCGTTACGATCAATGGTTAATTCACCAAATAAATCATTTAACTGATTCAGTTGACGCACCGGAACGCGAACGGTTGTGTCTTGATCTTCCGCTACGGGAGCCGCTTCGGGTTCAGCCTCAAGCACTTTGAAATCGGTGACTTGAGCTTCGGGAGGAGCCGTTCTTGCGGGAGCCGGAATCGGTTGAAAATCCGTATAGCCCACTTCATCGATTCCATCTGCCGCTAGCGCTTCGGTAAACCAATCTCCGACGCTGGGTTCTAGCATCGAAGGCGCTTCGTTAAAATCAGCAAGTTCCGGCACAACGCCGTTGAGCGAGTTTGGAATCTGATCATACTGTCCGACGATCGCAAACGTTTGAGCCATTCGCCAAGATTTCAGCGCGCTTTCAGCCGTCTCCACAGTATCCGTATCTGCTTGAGCAATCTGATGCGAAACCGATTGGCAAAGCTGAATAAAATTCGTCAGCTGCAGCATTTCACCGAGTCCGCCCAACTCTTGCGCCAAAATCGAAACTTCCTCGCGCAAACACGGCTGATCCGGTGTGGCTAAAACCGCTTCTAATCGCTGCAAACAGCCTTCGACTTCGGTTTCAAACAGCAGCGGTACAATGTCTTGACCTTCTTCTGGCGACAACACCGATGCAGCATTTTCTTCTTGCGGATCGCCCAACTCCGAATGCAGCGCATCAAACACCGGATACGCTTCAACCGAAAGCCACTCGGCATCGACACAAGAAGCCTGATGGCGCTGCATCGATTCGCGATCGAACGCCACCACTTGCCGCAAACATCCGACCGCCGCCAACAATAGATTCTCTAGCTTGGGTGTAACCACGATCGATTTATCGATCTTCAGCACTTTC
>CAXTDB010000176.1:3573-8013 GCA_964242045.1 uncultured Leptolyngbya sp.
CAGGAATCTTCGAGCCGATGGGCAAGCTCGCTGAGAACCTGAAACCCCATCATGCCTGCTCCGCCTTTGATCGAATGCGCCGCCCGCAGTGCTGCATTCGCTTTCGCCGACTCGATCGGATGATTCGTTACACCCAAAATCGTCGCATCGAGCGTATCTAAATACTCTTGCGCCTCATCTAAAAACTGGCGGCGAATCTCAAGTTCTCTATCTTGCTTCATTTAATTCACCTTAAACGCGCCGACGGATTCCTGTAGCTCTTTTGCAACATCCACGGTTTGCCGCAGCGATCGTGAAACATCTAGCGAAGCGGTTGAAGTCCGTCCCGCTGCTGCCACGATTTCCTGCATCAAGTGAGTGACCGCATCCGAGGTTTGTACCTGGGTGACAGTCGCTTCAGAAATCGATTGCACCAAGTCATCGATTCGCCGCGATACCAAGAGAATTTGTTCTAAACTCTGCTTGGCATTATCTACGAGCCGCGTTCCTTCCACAACCTGTGAGGTTCCTTGCTCCATCGCTTCGACCACTTCCGAAGTTTCGCGCTGAATCGCGGCGACAATTTGTTCGATTTCTCTGGTTGCCGCTGCCGATCGCGCGGCGAGTTCTCCGACTTCTTCCGCCACGACCGCAAATCCTTGTGATCCTTCATCCGCGCGCGCGGCTTCGATTCCAGCATTGATCGCCAGCAAGTTCGTTTGCATTGCGATTTGGTTAATCAGCGAAACGACTTTAGAAATCTGCTGCGACGATTCGCCTAATCGTTTGACCTTTTTCGCCGTTTCACCGATCGTGTCGCGCAGTCCGAGAATGTTCTGTACGGTTAACTCCATCGCGATTCCACCCGCTTCTGCGGTCGAAGAGGCTTCGCGTGCGACATCTGCGGCTTGCTGAGCGCTGCGAGAAACGGTTTGAATCGATCGCACCATCTGCTGCACCGAATTCAGCGTGCGCGTCGTCTCATCAGCTTGTTTCATCGCGTTTTCGGACAGCTGCCGTACCGACTGTTCATCGGTGTTGAGCGAATCGTTGACTTGAACCGCTGCCGATTTCACCTGCGTCACAATCTGCCGCAGACTTTCAACGATCGAGTTAAAGAAGTCCGCAACTGTGCCGATTTCTCCCGCCGTCACGTCCGCCCGCACGGTTAAATCTCCATCGACCGCCCCTTCGACATCGCTGAGCAAATCGATTAGCTGCATTTGCAATTCTTCTTTTTGCTGCTGGCGTTCTTCTGACAGTTGCTCGGCTGCTTTTCTCGCGGCATCGGTTTGGTCGAGCAGAATCGCCTGATCGAGCGCATACCCGATTTGAGCCGCTAACTGTCCGAAGAAGTCGGTTTCTTCGGCTTTCCAAGCACGCGGACTCGCACACTGATGCGCGCAAATTAACCCGATGAGTTCCTTGTTTTGCAGAATCGGTGCCACAATGTTCGCCTGCACTTCCAGCCGCTCTAAAATCTCGCAGTGACAGTGCGTGAGATTCGTTTGGCGCAGATTGTCCATCGACCATACACGCCCGTCGCGATATCGATCGACCAAGGTTGCTTCCATCGGATCGTTGATGATTTTGCCTAATGCCTTTGTCCAACCGGGAGCAACCGATTCAGTCGTAATCGTGCCGCTGAGGTAGTCTGGAGCAAAACGGTAAATCACCACGCGATCGACTTTCATAAACTCGCGAATTTCATCGACGCTGGCGGTGAAAATATCATCTGGAGACAGCGATCGCCGAATTTTCACGACAATCTGATTGAGTAAGCGCGCCCGTTCAGCGCTCTCCGTTTGCTGCCCAACATAAGTTTGCAGTTGTCCCGCCATCGAGTTGATATTGCGTCCTAATACCCCGATTTCATCTTCGCTACTTACCGTGACGCGCGTATCTAACTTGCCTTCACCGAGATCTTTCACCGCGCTTGTCGCCGCCAAAATCGGACGAGTGGCGCGATCGGCTAACCATTTCGCCAGTAGCCCCGTAATCACGACTGCCGCTCCGGTTCCGAGTAAAAATGTCCAGAGTAACTGTCGCTGCGGCGCGTAAGCAATTTCGGTCGGAACAGAAAGAACAACATCCCAGCCCAAGTCGGGTAAGCGATCCCGTCCTGTCCAGGGCACAAAGCTTGCGAGAACTCGCTGCGTATCATTGCCAATCTTGCTATTGATTGCGCGTGAGTTCACCGCTCGACGCGACTGCATTTCGGAAAACTGCGGATAAACCGAAGCAGCAGCTTGACCGACTTTCACTTCTTGAGACGACAGAAAAATCTGATTGTTCGCATCTGCAATGCTAAATTCTGCCCCGGTTCGGTTGTAGTCTTGAAGTTCCGCTGCCAAGCTCTTAATCGGCATCACCGCCCGAATGATTCCGATGCGGCGATTCGAGCCGTTTTCTTGCACCGGAGCCGTAATATAAACAACATAATTGTCTGTGTTGTTGATCCGCACCGGACGGCTAATCAAGACGCGATTCGACTGCACCGCCGATCGAAAATAATCTTGGTCGCCCTGCGAGGAAATGTTAGCGCGGTCGTTTTGCAGCACCACATTGCCGTTGAGGTCAAACAGTGCCACTCCTTCATATACGCTGTTCGCCTCGATGAATCGTTCTAAAAGGGCGCGTCGATCGTCTTGAGACACTTGATCTCGCGCCGATGGAGTGGTGAATACAGATAAATTGGAGAG
Source organism: uncultured Leptolyngbya sp. (assembly GCA_964242045.1). GTDB lineage: Bacteria > Cyanobacteriota > Cyanobacteriia > Leptolyngbyales > Leptolyngbyaceae > Leptolyngbya. Next base: position 6,255 of record CAXTDB010000176.1, read on the forward strand.
CGTTTGCACGTCTGCGGTTCGCTCTGCCATAAAGCTTGTAATTCGCTGGCTTAGCGTTGTGGCTAGGGTTTCTTCAGCCGCGACGATTTGCCTAGTAATCGAAGCATTTGCAAACGAGTATGCGATCGCGCCAATTCCCAAAACCGGCAGCGTTCCGATCGCAATCGCGATCGCAGTTGCCTTGGTCTTCAAACTCAACTTTCTCAAAGCTGCCATTCCAGAGGAATTCGGCAGCGCTGTCCGTTTCGGAGCTGCAGCAGGCTTAGACGAAAGCGCGATCGCATTCGGCTCAGAAGCGCGATCGACGGGCTGATCTCGTTGCGCTGCGTTTAATTGGTCAACCATAAGTTAAAGTTCTCAAACGGGTAGTGAAGGTCGATGAGAAGTAGATGCACAAATCGCCTGATGAATCCAAAGCAACCGAAACTAAGCGTGTTGGAGCAGCGGTGATTGTAAAATCGCTTCGCCGTCCAGCATGAACACAACATCTTGGGACTGTAAAATACAAGCGCGCGAGTAAGGAATTAATCCTTTGGTGACGTGACTTGGAACAGGCTGCAAGCTCTCCGGCAGTGCCCAAGCAATACCATCGACTCGCTTCACAGCGGCAGCAACCGCGATCGAGCCTGTTCGTAAAATCACAATGTCGTACTGCTGCGGACTGTAATCGAGCCTGCCGACATCGAGCAGCATCGCTAAGTCGAGCACCCATAGTACGCGGCTGCGTCGGTGCATTAATCCTAATAGTCCGGGCATCGAATTGGGAATCGGAGTCAGATAGCGCGGCTGTAGTACCAGCACTTCCTGGACTTGTTTCATCGGCAGTCCGACTTGAATGCCGTCTCCGACTTCAAATTTGAGATAGCTTTCTCCCAGATTCTGGGGAGCAATTTCGCCTCTTCGAGTCGTTGCTAGCGTCAATGCTGAGTGATCCACGGGTTATCCTCCTACCGATCGCACGGCGCGAATCAGTTGTTCTCGTGTGAATGGCTTCGTGATATAAACATCGGCACCCTGACGCATTCCCCATAAGCGATCGATTTCCTGTCCTTTCGAGGTACAGATAATGATCGGAACTTTTTGTGTGACCGGATTTTTCTTTAAGCTGCGGCACAGTTCAAATCCGCTCATTTCGGGCATGACCACATCGGTAATAATCACATCCGGCTTGATCTCGATCGCTTTATTCAAGGCATCTTTAGCGGTTACGACTCCGATGACGCTGTAGCCACTTTCGCGCAAATAATGGCTGAGCAGCTCCATTTCCGAGGGCGTATCTTCAACGACTAAAACCGTTCCCATTAATGTTAGGCTCATAACGTTTCACAGCAGATAGAAAGGGCATTTCCGAAGCTAGTTGAGATATCGAAACACCGTTTTCACGAGTTCCGATTGGGTAAAAGGTTTCGTCAGATAGCCAGATGCACCGACAATTTTGGCTTTGGCTCGATCGATAAATCCGGTGTGTCCGGTCACCATAATGATCGGGATTTGCTTAAAGTTGGGATGGCGACGCAGCAGCGAACAAAGTTCATATCCATCGAGATTGGGCATGCCGACATCGAGCAAAATCATGTCCGGTTTGCTGCGAACTACCTGCATCAAGGCTTTTACCGGATCGTTAATCATAATCACCGCAACGCTGGAGTCATTTAAGAACGTGCTGATCGCTTGTAGCACCGTGGGGCTGTCATCGATACAAGCAATCGTGTATTGCGCGGTCGGTGCGGCGACGGGAGTTGTATTGCTCGGTGTGCTG
>CAXTDB010000176.1:8038-10019 GCA_964242045.1 uncultured Leptolyngbya sp.
AACACTCGGAACCGGACTCGGTAACGGTACAGCATCGGGACTGGCTGCTTTCGGAATCGCAACTTGCCGCAGTTCTAAATGGCAGCGCTCAACGATCGGGCGTAAATCTAACCGACAGAGATTCGGATAGTCTAAAAAGTTCGATTTTGCGATCACCTCATATATGCCCTCAGTCACACTGAGAAATGGTTTCAGCACTTCGATCGCTAACATTTCAATCAATTCACACACGCTCGCTGGCTCGATCAATCGCTGATCGACGAGCCAGCGGATTGCTTGATAGTCAGCACTATTAGCGGGGTGGTTTCCAGGCGCGGTTTCAAACTGACGCAACTGCGATCGATCCAGCAGCTTGAGCGTGGGAATTCGATCGCTCATTTGATCTAGAACGCGATCGAGCCGCTCAAATGGCTGAGTCGAATTGGTCGCAAACGTCAGCCGACCTGTATCGAGGTAAAGTAACCACGAGGTTGACCCGCTCACAATTTGCAAACACCCATCGACTTGACGGCTGATCAGTTGTGCCAGCAACGATAGCGGTTGAAGGCGTTGAAACGGTCTGTGACTAACCATGGCTAACCATAAACATTGAGCGAAGTTTCTGAGAGATGAAGCGCGCTTCTACACCCGTTGCGATCGCATTTTTCATCGACAAATTTATCTCGTAAACAACGGAAAAGCTGATGGCAACCTACTTATAGGAAGCGTATCAGTACTGAGAACAGTCGTATCATCTTAACCGAAACTTGATAAAGGGAGAGACATTTCCTCACACTTAAATTTTAGTTTCAGAATGAGATTCTAGTTTCAGAATGAGATTTCAGAATACAAAGATTCCGAACTATCTAAGCCAGAGACAGTTCGTTAGTCTGTATTGAATTCCAAACCTTTTTTCCAGTGAAAAACAAGCAATCAGCCAATTTGTATCACAACTATCTTTATTCACTAAACTAGCGACTATCCTCCTGATGATTACAATCCCGACGCGATCGCGCGGGTTAAAGTTCAAGCGTGACTTGCGATATCTCTAGAGAACCGAGCATCAAGATCCTCAGTACTAAGAGTCATCAATAGATTACTGATAACTTTACCAAATAACAAGTAACATTTGTGGGGAATTCGTACTGAATGTAGTCTGATATACCAATGTTTTTGAATTTAATCAATTAAGACAGAATCTAAACTACCTTTGGCAGAGCAGGTTTTAGCCGTTTTACTCAATTTATCCAATACTCACCTTTTTGCAAGGTTGTGAAAGACAATACAGCCGTTTTTACGAATTGAAATTATAAGCTTCTGAATGAATAAGGAAGTCTTGCGGATTTAGTTGTATTAAATGCAACTCAGTGTCACACTGAGTTCAAGCTAGAAAGAAGCAAATCCTCTCCTTAGATCGACTTTCAATGATCATTATCGATTCATGTCAATCTATGTGAAAATATAACGCTTATTACGATTTGGCTTGCAATCTTCTCGTTTTTGGTCAAACCATCGTTGCTTTAAGATTTCTAACTTTCGTGGGGATTTGTGAAAGCTGCACTGATATAGGAAGAACTACTGCTCATTTGATACTTCCTACAACATCATGCGTTTTCAATTCGCCCCTTATAAAACCGATGGAAAAAATCGCGAGCAATCCGCTTTCGACCCATTCTGATGGTACTAATCATCGCCTGACTGAAATTCTCTCTGCTCTATTGTCCGATCGCTCTCAAGCGGTAGTTAGTTTCGCTCAAGCCTTTTCGCTGCGCGAGGTTCAATTAGGGGAAACGCTGACCGCTGATACGACTGCTTTCTCGATCGTTTGTCAAGGGCGAGTCCGCCTGATTAGCTCCGGGATTCCAGCGGCAGTGCTAGAAGCCGGGGAAACTTGGGGAGCCGATCAACAATTTGACGATCGCGCCATGTCGTATCAAGCGATCGCGGCAAGTGCAGGACTGATTGCAGAACTTGCGATCGATCAATTTCTGCTCTGGCTTCA
>CAXTDB010000177.1:0-8570 GCA_964242045.1 uncultured Leptolyngbya sp.
TTCTACGTGGCGCAATTGAATGCAGCTTGAATTCGAGAAATTAATTTGTGTAATTCACAAGCAAGGCAGATTCAGAAAAGATCGGTCAACCTGAGATGAATGAGGCGATCGAGCTAGAAAATTCTTCAGCTTCATCTATCTTAAGTAGGGCTTTAGCCGAATACAACCGCTATTTAGCTGATTTTTTCTTCGCAATTGCCATCACAATGTAGTAGTAGATGGTGAATAAAATCGTCGAAAAAATCTGTCCTCCCCAAGGTCCATGCCAAAACTCAAAGGTTCCTTGTCCCCAATAGGCTTGAGAGGCAGCGAGTAACATAATTCGAGGAATGTTCGATAGCAGTGCAAGAACAACTCCCAGCACCACCATGAGCACGACCCGAAGAGGAGATTGCTTTAGAAACAATGCCAAAACAAAACTCGCAACTGCCAGAATTGTCGCCATATCGAACCCGCTGCATCCGGAGTAGACTTCTACTGTTTTACCAGAAAGGGTAATGTAAACCCCGTTGACGGTTGCAGGTTGTCCGATCGCAATTAATCCAGTTCCCCCGCTCCATGCCATGAAGTTCTCTAGCATCTTCTGGGGTGTGAACACTTCCCACAGCGTTTTCGCAACGGCGGTGGGTTGAGGAAACAGTCCCAAACCGACCAGCGCGATCGAGAGTGGATAGCGTTGAAAGAGAACGACTCCCCAAGAACTCAACGCAATTCCAAATAGAATCAGCAGGAACACGAGATGCTGTCCCCAGTTGGTAAAAAAGCCCAATGGACACAGAACAACTCCACAGATGATGATTAGATGTCCAAGCCAGCGATCGTCTTCAGATGCCTCAAGGTGCTGGATCGGTTGACGGACTTGCCAGAATCGATATAGTCCCAATGCGGTCATCGCGACCATCAAGATACTCGCAGAGCCACCCACCGTTTTAATCACCAGATCGATCAACCAACTGGGAAAATAGGCAACTCCGACGAGTAGACCACTGGCGACGAACCGAGAATGAGTCGTCTTGAGACTGGCGTGCCAAAGATGATTAGCGATCGCTTTTGTCTTGGTTAATCCGGTCGCGCTTGCTTTTTGCCAGTTCATTACGCTTCTCAACTCTCAAACTAAGACTGTTGTTTGCGGCTCAGTTGCATCCCGATTCGTCCTAAACCGAGTAAGCCTAAGCCGACGACTGCTAAATTACTGACGCTAGAGGCTCCGGTTTTGATCACGGTTCGCTTTGCGTTTTGCTTGGCAACTGAGGTTTGGGTATTCAGCTGATCCGCAACTCGTTTGATGTCTTCGAGTTTAACGTTGGCACCAAGCGCGGTCGGATTGCCTTGAGCGTTACGGAGTTGGGTTTGAAGTTGGGAAGCTTGGGTATCGATCGCGGCGGTTGCTTGTTGCTGGAGCGACAAAGTATCAGCAATCACGAGAAAGCAAGATAAGACAAAGACCACGCCCATCGCTAAACAGAAGGTTGAAAACTGTCTGAGGCGGCGACGGCTTCCAGTGCCTCCGAAGATGGTGAGTGCAGCACCGAGGATAAAAATGAGACTACGATCGCCGAACTGCTGCAAAAATCCAATGCGCCACTCGATGTTACCGATTTGAGGCGGAAGCAGCACGATCAGCATATCCAATGTGAAACCAGCTAGACATACTAGACCAACAATCTGAGCGATGCCTCTACCTGTAGGAGCCGACGCGGTTTTTTGCGGTGTACTAGAAAGGGAAGCCATAAGTTAAGGATGAAATCGATGGAGGACAAGATTGAGAAGCCGTAACTTTTAGAAAGAGAGGGGAGCCGCGCAGCCGCATCGAGTAGAAGAGTCTACTGATGCGGACTGAACGAATTCGATCGAGCAGTGATTGACAAACTACTCGCGCAAGCAATCAGATAGAACGGTTAAGCTTTCACTTCAACCTTCTCTGTTTCAGTCGTTGCTTCCCCTTTACGTTTGCGGAAAGCAGCAATTCCCATACCAATCACGCCAGGCAACAATGCCGGAGTTGGAACGGCTGTAACTGTGGATGAGTAAGAAGAACCGCTAAACTCCAACGTCCCTTGAGAAGTCAAAGATCCAACACCAGGCGTTCCAGTAGTAGGTGGCGTAAAAAATCCACCATAGCTAGCCCTGAAAACGTCGCCCTCAGATGTAACTTGTCTGAGCAAGTTGAACGAGGTGAGCGTGAAATTGGAGACCGGGGCTGGAAGTAAACTGACTTTAGAGAGCCAATCAGTGACGGGTCCTCCCTTCAGTGTCCAGCTGTTTGTATCCGTTTTAAGCAGGCTTAGGTTACGAATACCGAAAACCGGATTATCAAACACCGATGAGCTAGGACCAGTGTTTCTTGCTGCTTCATTTGTTCTAACAGTCCCCACTCCAGGAATAGGAGTATCGATGAAGAAATTGAGAAAAGTCGTCGGAGTAGTGGCATCCACTAAGGTAGCACCACCGCCAAAATTTAGACGATCGCCTGCCCGAACAGTAGCAGCATAAGAAGGAGTTGCTGTCGCGATCGATCCGACAACCACACTGGCTGCGATCGCCGCCCCAAAACTTATTGATTTGAACTTCATGGTCTTTACTTACTTTGTTGTGAATGAACTTCGGTATTTCCAAAACCAAACTGCTACCAAGGCATCAAGAAGTAGACATATCACTTCTATTCAGGGCAACGAAGGTAACGAACGAGAACTGAGTTGACCCTCAATTCCAGGCAAAGTCATATCATGACTCGCCTCGATAGCGTGATGCACAGGGGTAGAAGCCAAAACCTGATCTCCTGGACCGAACACCGATCATCGATCAATGTCCTTGCCTGAATACTAGTTAGAGACTACACAAAAACTGATATCGTGAATTCACTGAAACGAAATTCACTGTCTTTGAAGTCTATCCGGAAGAAGCGTAGACTGTAGCGACGAGGATTTTCTGGTCTTTTCCGAAGCGCGAACGGAATAAGCAGCGACTCGATCGACTCGATGAAATTTTGTAGCGTCCAGAGTATCTTTAAGTGAAACCAAAGTGAAAGCATTGCAGTTCGGGGCAAAACGTGAGCAAGCAAACGATTCAGCACTAAATCACATTCCTGAAATACCACTCTTGTCACAGTGTTCTAGGGTGCCATTTAGCGCGATTCAAAACTGAGGCAGTTGTAGCAAAGGCACAACTTGAAACGATCGTTTCCACGAGAAATCTATACGAACTTTGAAACCCTGAATCTTTGGCTGTAAAACTCTCTAGACGAATCCAATTTTTCTGATTCAAATTGACCGGATAAAGAGGACAGATGCTTTGAAACTGAACTATTCCAGCGCTGCATAAAGCTAAATATACGGGATCTCCATGAGAAGAAACACTGATCGTAATATTACACATCGTACCTTTACGGTTTTTTCTACTTCTATGAAGATAAAATAAAGCGATAACCGTTTCGCCTATATTTACTAACCTTCCCACTAAATCCAATTCAGAAAACGAGATCTACGTCCGAGAAATCCGCAAATCAGCGTTAAATTTATTAACTTTCTTTTAATCCCTTCCACACTGAGTTCAGTACCAGAAACGACTCAAAATTTTTACGTAAGGAGTCCTGATTGAGATTGAGGCTGCTGTATAAATTGGATAGTGACCTGATGTTGTCTCCATCTGCCCCTATATACCGATGCGCCTTCTCACTCTGCTCCAGCTTTCTACCGCCGCAACTTGCCCACTTCTGTTGTTTGCGCTACCTAAAGTAGACAGCCAACCCGTACATTCCTCAAATCCACCAACTCGCGATCGCGGGTCACAGACTCAGCCCCAATCGTATCAGATTGTTTCCCCGGTGCCAACGATCGCAATTCCAGAAGCTCCCGGTTTTGGCGCGATCGCCATGCCTCAATTTAGTTCAGCGCCAAGGGTGAAATCTCAAGCAAAACCCGTTGATCGATCGACTGCTGCTGCCACTCTCAACGATTCAACTTGGGATCGAGTCATCAAGCAATCATTGCCCGCTTCACTGTTACAGCGTTCCAATACTCCAACTGCCGCAACACGCACGAAAATAGACAAGCCTTCCGCACCGAGAATAACCCAGATTCAGAGCAAATTGGAGCCTACCCCCACTACACCCACGATCGATACACCTTATGTTTTAGGAGCAGGCGACACAATTCAAGTTACTGCGGTCAACGTAGCGGAATTTAGCGGACAACAGCAAGTAGGCATGGATGGCTCGATCTTGCTGCCTGTGGTAGGACGGTTGACGGTTGCAGGATTGACCCTGCCCGAAACCGAAGCGACGATCGCAAAAAGTCTGTCTCGTGAACTGCGTCGTCCCCGGATCTTAGTCACGGTGTTAAAGGCACGACCGCTCCGGATCGGGATTGCTGGAGAAATTAAGCAGCCTGGATTTTATACAATCACCGCTGACACGATTCAAGCTCCGAGCATTGCTCAAGCGATTCAAGCCGCAGGGGGACTTACTCTATCTGCGAATCTGCAACAAATCGAAATTCGTCGCCGCGATCGCGCTAATGGCATTCAAAGAATGATGGTGAATCTCTCTGATCTGACTCAGGCTGGAGATTTAGCGCAGAATCTCAACTTGCGCGATGGTGACTCGATCTATATTCCAGCAGCGGACTCGATCGATCTTGCTGCAACCGGACAATTTGCTGACAGTAATCTCGCCATTACCGGACAATCGATGACCGTTGCTTTGGTTGGTGAAGTCACTCGACCCGGAGCGTATAAACTCGAAAGTGGAAAAGAGTCTGGCAGTCGTGCCACCCTCACCCAAGCGATTCAACAAGCAGGCGGAATTACCTCTCAAGCCGATTTGCGCCAAGTCCAAATTCGACGAGTCACCCGCAGCGGTCAGCCTCGCTTAATTACCGTTGATATGATGAAGCTGATTCGCGAAGGCGATCTTAACCAAGATTTGCTGTTACAGTCAGGTGACACGATTCGATTAGCCAAAGCGCCTGAGATGAGTCCGGAGGATTTGATTCAGCAGGGAGCCGCGAATGTTTCACCGAGTACGATTCGTGTGACGATCGTCGGTGAAATCAAAGGGGGCGGACCGCTGCAAATTTCTCCAGGTTCTACCCTCAACCAAGCGATTCTTACTGCGGGTGGACTCGATCGACGCGCCGCAAAATCTGTAGAACTGATTCGCCTCAACCCGAACGGAACAGTGACTCGTCGATCAATTCGTGTCGATCTCAGTCGCGGCATTGATCCTGCTAACAATCCGGTGCTTTGGAACAATGATGTGATTGTGGTAGGTCGATCGGGCTTCACCAAATTCTCAGATGGACTTTCAGATGTCTTGTCACCGATTTTCCGCTTGCTCCCACTCCAATTTTTGTTCTGACATCATGCAATCTTCTCAGCAGAATTCGCCATCTACCCACCTCAATGGCAGCACCCCAAAGCCGCCTCAATCTCCTGCACCAACTGGGGGTCCGGGTGGAGAGGAAAAAGACTTCCGCCAGTATCTACAGATAGTACGGCGACGCTGGCTGGCAATGTCTACAGTCGGACTTGCAGCCTTATCGTTCTTTGTCTGGAAAACAGTCAATACTCAACAGATGTATGAAGGGGGCTTTCGCTTACTAGTCGAGCCACTCAATCAACGTAGTAGTATTGCGGGACTCACGAATGATGGTGCGCCGAATCAGGACTATGACTATGACACGCAAATTCAGGTGCTACAAAGTCCTGACTTACTCTCTCGTTCCGCACAAAAGCTGCAATCTTTCCAACCCGGAATCAACTATGGCACGATTCGGAGTGGATTGACGATCAACCGGGTTCCGAGAACAAAGCTGCTGGAAGTGCGTTATCGAAGTTCAGATGCGCCTGGGATTCGGGCTGTGCTTGACCAATTGCTAAAAGACTATCTTGCCTACAGCGTTAATGAGCGGCAGACCGATTTGAATCAAGGCTTGAAGTTTGTGGAGTCGCAAGTTGATTCTACGCAAAAACGAGTCGATCAATTGCAGCGGCAACTTCAAGCTTTTCGGCAAAGATATGAGTTGATCGAGCCAGATAGCCAGGGAGGGCGAGTCACCGGACAAGTCGATCAACTCAGACAACAGCGATCGACCCTGGAGCAAGAAATCAGAAAAACGCAGGCATCGTTAAACAGTCTTCGGGAAGAAACGGGCGCAGTCGTGACGTTGAATAATAGTCCCGCTTATCAATCGATCGTGGAGCAGATGCGCCAAATTGAATCAAAGATTGCATTAGAATCGACTCGATTCGGGGATGATAGTACGGTAATTCAAGACTTAAGAGATAAACGGGCGAATTTGTTTGCATTACTGCGCCAAGAAGCGAGAAATGTAGTAGGTGCGAAGGCAGCGGAACTCTTGACACAGCTTGAAAGCTTACAAGCACAGCAGCAAGCGATCGCGCAATCCCAACAATCATTAGGTCAAGAGTTTCAGCAACTCCCTGTTCTATCGCGGCAGTACACGGATCTTCAGCGAGAACTCAAAATTGCGACGACTAGCTTAGAGCGATTTCTAGAGACCCGTGAGAAACTGCAAGTTGAGGCATCTCAGAAAAGGATTCCTTGGCAAGTTATGGAGCCGCCCTCGCAAGCGACTTTAGTTTCTCCGAACTCCACTCAGGAACTAATGACAGGTGCGATCGCATCATTGGCATTGGCGATCGGGGCGGCTCTAGTACTAGAGAAATTAGATGCGAGCCATCGGAACCTCGAAGATCTCCGTAAAGCGATCAAGGTTCCGATTTTGGGTCAAATTCCGCATGAGCCAATCATTGAAACCGAGCGCGAATGGCGGGTATTTCTGAGAAAGCGATCGAAGAAAGCGAAAAAAGGCAGAAAGCGTCCGAAACTGAGACGGATTGAAACGAGCGCTTCGACCTTGTTGGCGATGCCGATTACGGCACTGCGTGAGGAGATTGACCCGGATGAAGTATCGGAGTTTTCCGAAGCGTTTCGAGTCCTGCGGGCGAATCTTCAGCAACTCAATCCGAGTCATCCGCTCCGATCAGTTGTAGTGAGTTCACCTGCAGAATCAGACGGAAAATCGACGATCGCGCTGTATCTGGCGCAGACGATCGCGGAAATGGGGCAGCGGGTGTTGCTAGTAGATGCGGATTTTCGGCGATCGCAGCTTCAGCAGCGGTTGCAGCTATCAAGTGAAATTGGGCTGAGCCAAGTCTTGTTTGACAATCTGCCTGTGCAAGAAGCGATTCAGCAACCGTTTGCGGATTTGCCGTTTTTTGTGTTGCTCAAAGGCTCAGATGTCTTTGATCCGGTGAAGGTGTTGTCTTCTCCAAAAATGCCTGAGCTAAAGCAGATGTTTACTCAGATGTTCGATTTTGTCGTTTATGATACACCCTCTCTGGATGATGTCGCGGATGCAGTGTTGCTTGGACCGCACACCGGTGGAATTCTTCTGGTTGTTCGGCTTCAAAAGACCGAGCGGCGACTGGTGACGAAGACATTGAGTAATCTATCCACTTCGGGCATTCCTGTCTTGGGAATCGCTGTGAATGATACTTAGAGTGCGTGATTCTGTTTACAAATATGAAAATTAGATGAGTTTGACAATTGAATCGCTCTACTGAGATTGTTGTGATATAAGTTACTAAGTGTATCGCACTGCGATCAGAGTGCAGCGCTGTTTACTCGCGTTGTTGAAAAGATAACGAAGTAATCAAGCGTCAGAGTTCTACCACAGCTTTAGGTGCGATCGCGACAGGTGATTTGTGGTTTTCAGGGTGTGTCAAGCTGGCGACATTCACCTGATTGATTTTTTCGCTGAAGGGTTGTCGTTCTGGATGCCCCGCCAGGATCACGCTGTTTGTTTAGTCAACTATCTGTATCGGACAACAATGAAAAGGCAACTCTTAACAAGTACTCTAGCTGCGAGCACTCTAGCTCTAGCAGCGTTTTCTCAAGCGAATTCTGCTCATGCGTTGAGCTTTAGTGACAATAATGTCACCGTCAATTCTCGTGATCTGAATCAATCCTTCTTGGTCAACTTCGGTGGCAGCATCTCTGGACTTTCATCGCAAGCACGTTTTACGTTGACAGACTTTACTACGACTCAAGCGAAGTTTAGCCTTAACTTGACCAACACATCGACGCGCACGTCTACGCTCTCTGGACTTGGCTTTGACACCAGTCCTACTGCCAATAACAGTTCATCTGTAGGAGGTGCTTTCTCTGCTATTTCTGTTAGCAATAGCGGCATCAATTTCCCAAATGGTTCTAAAGTAGAAGTCTGCCTTGCTGACAATACTTTGGGATACTGTGGAGGCGGTGGCGGAAATGGTGCTGGCAACTCTACCCTGACCTTGCGGTTCAATGGTTCTAACCCGCTCAAAGACGGTCTAACTCTTAACAACTTCCGTATCCGCTATGACAACATCCGAGGTCAGGATGAAGACGTTAGCGTAACCGGGTCTGGTACTCCAACTGCTATTCCCACCCCAGCATTGTTACCCGCAGTTTTGGGCATGGGTACAGCGGTTCTTCGCAAGAAGAGGCAGGAAGCAAAGGTTACACAAAAAGCCTAGAGGGTGTTATGCACTTTGAAATCGAAGTT
>CAXTDB010000177.1:8580-10015 GCA_964242045.1 uncultured Leptolyngbya sp.
GTCTAACAAAAGTGCATAACACCCTCTAGTCAACTCTCGGTGAGTATCTACACATTCTAGTCTGAACCTTTCTACCGAATGTGTGATCGCTCAGTCTTATCGATCGTACTTCTTCGAGAAGTACGATCGATTTCCCGTCATTTGCTTGTAATGGCGACCGATGTATTAATCAAAGCCGCATACTGGAGAAGCAATCAGCGATCGTGGATGAATTTGTCTCAACGATAAACATACAAACGAAGAGCTAATAAAGCTTTCAAAAATACTCTTAACGTAGAATTGATATTGCCGAGTGAATATGATATAAGCTAACAAGTATTGAAAAGTACATCAGAGTGCGGTGCTATTTGTTCTAGGCTTTCAAAATAGGGATTAGTTAATCAAGCGCTAAACTTCTACCACAGCTTTGGGTGCGATCGTTCCAAGTGATCTCTGTCTGTGGTCTTCAGAATTTGCCAAATTCACGACATCACCTGATTGATTTTTCACTCAAGGGTTGTCGTTCTGGATGCCCCCACCAGGATCGCTCTGTTCAATCAACAATTTGTATCGGACAACAATGAAAAGACAACTCTTAACTGGTGTTCTGGCTGCGAGTACCTTAACCTTAGCAGCGTTCTCTCAAGCAAATCCTGCTCATGCGGTCAGCTTAGGCCCCAACCCTGATGTTGCTACTGCTGGCAGTAACATCCCTAGTTCCCAGAACGATGGGGTGTCGGCTAACAAACGTGAAGATGAAGGTAAAGGTAAGCCTAAACCCGTCCCGACTCCAGCACTGTTACCTGCTGTTCTAGGTATGGGCGCAGCCGTGCTTCGCAAGAAGAAGCAGGAAGCAAAGGTGGCAGAAAAAGTGTAGCGCCGCGCTATGCGCTCTAGCTGAGTTCAGCACTGTTCAGTTGAATTGCTTCGATTGTATCGGTGTTGGCTGAATGAATCGATCGTACTTTCTAGGAAGTGCGATCGATTTTTATCAGCGTTCATCTTCGCTCAAAACAGCATTAGCGTGCAAATCTATTAAAGTACCCCTCTTTCATCACTCTCACTACGCTAAAATGAGAGCAAGTTCATGAAATACCTGTCAAGTTGATGCAACCACTCCCCGATGAGAATCGCCCAACACAAGGCTAATGAGAGCAAAGCGAGCAGCTTACTCAAGCGCTCGGCGTTGGTGAGATGGGTCGATATCAAGATGTTGAACACACAATCGCCAAACTGCCAGTCGGTGCGGTCAATCGAGAGCACCCAGGGTTCGGGAATTGCCAGGAGGGTGACAATGGCTTGGGCAATCTCGGCATAATCCATCTCTTGACATACTACCCCGCTTGAAAGACGGGGGATTCTAAGGTCAAACAGCAACCGCAGGCGAAGCCTGTCTAACATTGCCTTCTTGCTCAGTTGCCTACGGAGGGAAACCCTCCTACAGCACTGAGCGCTA
>CAXTDB010000178.1:0-10003 GCA_964242045.1 uncultured Leptolyngbya sp.
CCTACCCAAGAGTAGTTCGTTTTATCTTGATAGAGTTCGTGATCATAGTTGAGATGCTGTGCGATCGCGGTAAGTTCTGGTCTGAGTGCATCTTGCTCGTTTAGAAGCTCGATCGCCAGCGACCAATGACGAAAGCTAAATCGAAACGGTAATGCAACAACCGTGTAACCCGCCTCGAAGATCGTTTGCAGCAAATATCGATAAGCAACGGTTGGAAACGATCCGAAGAAAGCACCACCGATAAACTGAACAACACCTCTAGGATGAGGATGCAATGCTACCCAACTGTGATGAATTGGTCTGAAGTGGAATTCGCGCATCGTACACCTTTAGAGAAAAGAGTTGACGGCAACCATTCACCGTCAACCGTTTAGCTAGACTCCCGAACCTAAAAATCACTGTCAGGTCAAATGATTGACTACATTCCCACGACAGTTGAGGGCAGATTCAACTCCGCTAGCGATCCATTGAATGACTCCAGACTTGCACCATTGCCGTTGCTAGCTGTGAGCAATCCAGCGAGCATTGTCCCCAGATCTACCGCAGGACTATCTGCTGTAGCAGTGGTCATCCTAACTGCACCCGGAGCAAGCTCCAACCCGATCGGACTGCCCGGAACCAAAATTCTAGGCGGCTCAGAAGTAAGCTCATTTAACGCTTTACCGCTTGCAAGTGCCAGCGAGTAATTGATTTGATCAAAATCAGTGCTAGCAGGATTTGCTGGGAAATCATTTGGCAAGAACGTGCCGCGAACTTCAGCATTAAGCAGCACTTTAACCGGGCGCTGGCTTTGAGGTCTGCCGATCAATTTCTCTCCGGGCGTTGCGCCTGTGAACACACGCGGCAAAAATAGCGAAGCAAAGCCACGAATTTCCAGCGCAGGATCGTCCTCAGCCGCAAACCTTGCGACATCTGGCAACAACTCGATCGAAGCGGTCTTCTGAGACGGAATCACAAATTCCTGACTGATGTATCGTCCTGTTGTGCCAACGCGCGTCAGAGTCAGAATCACATTTGATCCAGCAATGTCGTAAATCAAGAAGGTATTGCCTTCTAGAATGCGAGTGACTGCATCTGCTTGGCTTGGATCGTCCGGTAAGCTAATGCGAAACTCTAAGCGATATCTCAAATCGATCGCTTCCAAATTAGAAAGCGTCAGAAAATAACCTTGCACAACGCGACGAGCAACAGGCTGCTCGGTCGGCGGCAGTGCCATTCTGGGAGCAATCCGCTTGACGAGCAATTCAAAGGTCGAAACTTCCATGATGCAAAAACTCCAAAGTAAATAGTAGGAGAGGGGCTTAGCTCTGCGTGAGACTTTCTATTCAAATTGTGGAAAAACAACTCTGTTTTTGCAGTGCCCAGAGGGGTACTGTCTTTGTGTGGAGAAAATGCAAGCATCGATTCACTCAGTGCCCCATCTCTCAGAAGAGAAATGGTTCAAAATCGAGCAGAGGTGATAAAGTTCTATAATTCGAGTCTGTAAGCTTAATTCGGGGATCTACTCCGAAGCGGAGGAACCAGTTTAATCGGGGCTTACTGTTGTGAACTTAGATTTCTAAGTGATCCAATCGGGGGCAGTCTCTCAGCCCTAGCCCGTCAGCTAACTCCGTCAGCATTTGAGAGTTTGACTCTGGAGAGCCAAAATATGATCCTGCAACTAAACTTAGCAGCGGTATTTGCCGCTGTTGCTCAGGCTACTGTGCGTCGAACGAAACCGATCGTATCGAGCGATCGCGTGATTTACCCGGCTTTAGGGTTCCTCGGCGTAATTGTTGTATGGTGGGCGATCGCGCTTGCAAAACACGAATTGATGCCGACCCCGCCAGAAGCGCTGGTGGCAAATTTGGATTACATTCTCCATCCTTTTTACCGTCGAGGTCCAGGAGATTTGGGATTAGGCTGGCTATTATTGGCAAGTCTGAGACGAGTTTTGATTGGATTTGGATTAGGCGCGATCGTGGCAATTCCGATCGGCTTTTTGATCGGCATGTCCAAAAAAGCGATGCTAACTTTGAATCCGATCATTCAAATCTTCAAACCTGTATCGCCTTTAGCGTGGCTGCCGATCGCACTGGCAATGTTTAACTTGGCTGATCCGTCTGCGATTTTTGTGATCTTTATTACCTCACTGTGGGCAACGATTATCAATACTGCACTCGGAGTTGCAAGCGTTCCCAACGACTACTTGGATGTGGCGCGAGTGTTGGAGATGCCTTATTGGAGACGAATTCTCAAGATTGTACTGCCCGCAAGTTTGCCGTATATCTTTACGGGTTTGCGAATTAGTTTAGGAATTGCTTGGCTTGTGATTGTTGCGGTTGAAATGCTGACAGGTGGAGTTGGAATCGGCTTCTTTGTGTGGGATGAATGGAGCCGATTGAATCTCAGTTCAGTGTTTCTTGCGGTGTTAGTCATTGGATTGACCGGACTGTTGTTAGATTTCGCCCTCGCGCAGATTGAAGCTTGGGTAACACATCGTCGCCGCGCCTCGTAGGAAAAACCACTATGACAAATCAATGGACACGCCGAGACTTTCTCGCAGGCATGGGAGTTTCTGCGATCGCAGCGACGTTACCATCTTGTGCCATCAACGCGAATCGCGCGCCGCAAGGACTGTCTGAAGCAGCGATGTCGATTACGCCTGTGATCAAATCAAGCGACTTAGAAAAGCCGAATTTAACGATCGGCTATGTTCCAGTGAATGACTGTGCGCCGTTTGCGATCGCTTGGGAGAAAGGCTTTTTTCGCAAATACGGCTTGAACGTGCGACTCAGCCGCGAGGCAAGTTGGGCAACTTCGCGCGATGGTTTGATTTTTGGCAGATTAGATGCGTCTCCAGTGGTTGCAGGTGCAGTCACAAATGCGCGCGTGGGTGCAGAAGGGGCGCGTCATGCTCCGATGTGTGCCGGAATGACGATTCATCATCACGGCAATGCGATGACGATGAATCGTGCCATGTGGAATGCGGGCTTGCGTCCGTGGTTCGAGTACAACGGCAACTTAGAAGCCTTCGGCAAAGACTTTCGCGGCTACTTTGAGGGATTGCCTCCAGAACGGCGAGTGTGGGCAGTAGTACTTAGTTCGGCAATCTACGAATATTTCGTGCGGTATTTAGCAGCAGCAGCAGGCGTTGATCCGCTGAAAGAGTTTCGCGTCATCATCATTCCGCCGCCGCAAATGGTGACGAATGTGCGAATCGGCGCAATGCAAGCATACATGGTGGCAGAACCTTGGAATACACGCGCCATTACTGGCAATGAAGGCATCGGGTTTACCTTTGCTCAAGGGCGAGAGATTTGGAACGGACACCCCGATCGCTTACTCGGTGTGATGCAATCGTTTATCGATCAGAATCCGAAAACGTACCGCGCTTTACTCAAAGCGATGATCGAATCGTGTCGCTACTGCGACCAAAATCGAGAAGAAGTTGCCAAGATTATTTCCGGTCGATCGTACACCGGAGCAAAACCGAAATTCACCCGACCTGCGATCGTCGGTGAATATAACTATGGCGGTTTTGACGGCAAGAATCGCACCGTGAAATCTGATGCGACGACGCTATTCTTCAATCTGCCAAAAGAAGTTCCGCAAGTCGCGAACGAGCATTCTACGTTTATGTGGCGATCGAGAAGCATCTGGCTCATGACGCAATCGGCGCGCTGGGGGCAAATCAAAGAAATTCCCAAAGATGCCGAAAAACTCGCCGAACGCGCTTGGCGGACGGATATTTATCGAGAAGTTGCCGCAGAGTTAGGAATTGCCTGTCCGAATGAAGATTACAAAGTCGAACCTGCCGAGGCATTTATTGACAAGAAAGCGTTTGATCCGAGTGATCCAGTGGGATACCTCAACAGCTTTGATATTCGCGTAAGTCGATCGACAAACATCTATCTCTCTTAAACATCTATTTCTATTAGAAGTATCTTAAAGAGGTTCCTCATGACACAGTTCAACATGCTCAATGACAGCGTTCAGAACATTGCTCCTACAATGTCAAGTCCGCCCTTTCTTGAGGTCAATCACCTTTATAAAGCTTACAAAACGGGCGATCGCGAAACTACAATTCTCAAAGATATTAATTTAACGATCGCCGATCGCGAGTTTATTTCGATCATTGGTCACTCTGGCTGCGGTAAGTCTACGCTGCTGAAAATCGTAGCGGGGTTAGAACAATCGACTTCGGGTGCTGTGCTGCTCGAAGGGCGAGAAATCCGCAAGCCTGGAGCCGAACGCATGATGGTGTTTCAGCAATATTCACTTTTGCCGTGGTTAACGGTGAGTCAGAACATTCGACTTGCGATCGATGAAGTTCTAAAAGATGCCTCTGCGGTTGAGAAAAAGCAAATTGTGAGCGAGCATCTCGCAATGGTCAATCTCACTGCCGCCGCAGACAAGTATCCCGACGAGATCTCCGGCGGAATGAAGCAGCGAGTTGGAATTGCGCGGGCGTTGGCGACTCGTCCAAAAATGTTGCTAATGGATGAGCCGTTCGGGGCGCTAGATGCCTTGACGCGCGGGAAACTCCAGCGACAAGTGCTAGAGATTTGGGAAAATCATCGGCAAGCTGTGATGATGATTACCCATGATGTCGATGAAGCGATTTATATGAGCGATCGCATTGTGTTGATGACGAATGGACCTGAAGCGACGATTGGTGAAATTCTCGATGTGCCGTTTGCTCATCCGCGCGATCGTGCCAAAATCCGCAATTCCCCAGAGTATTACCAACTAAGAAATCACGCCCTGAACTTCCTAGATTCCAATTTTGAGTCTGACGACTAGAGCAGACCGATATACTAGGGCTATCCCTTTCCAGTCATCCTCATGGTCACGCTTCAGCTTCGACAACTGGTAGTTCATCCAGGTCAACGAGTCCAGCTTCAAGAGGTCAACTGGCACGAATTTGAAGCGATTCTCGATGAGCTAGGGGACAAACGCGCTTGTCGAATTGCTTATAGTGACGGAGTGTTAGAGATTCGGATGCCTTTACCAGAACACGAGGTCGATAAAGAGCTAATTGGAGATATGGTCAAGATCCTGCTCGAAGAACTTGAGATTGATAACGAGTGCTTCGGTTCAACCACGTTCAAACGGCAAGACTTAGCAAAAGGCATTGAGCCAGATCAGTGCTTCTACATTGAGAATCATGCGGTCATGATCGGCAAGCGAAGACTTGATTTAACCGTTGATCCTCCTCCTGATTTGGCGATCGAAGTCGATGTCACATCTAAAACCGGATTAGATGCGTATCAAGCATTAGGAGTTTCAGAACTCTGGCGATTTGAGAACGGACAACTGAGAATTAGTGTGTTGCAAAACGGACAATACCAGGATGTAGAATTTAGCCCTCACTTTCCCGATTTCTCGATCGCCGATCACATTGCTCGATTTCTCGAACAAAGTCGAACCGAAGGACGCAGGCAAACGTTGAAGGCTTTTCGACAGTGGGTACGAATGCAATTAGGCTAAGCTGATCTGCACTTGATTCTCGATTAGTTGAACCGCAAATGTGCGAACAACCACCGAAGCGTCGTCCAAACACTCACCCGTTTTGAGATTGAAGTTTTGTTTGTAGATCGGAGATGCCACTTTCGGAATGCCAGTACGATCGCCGACAATCCCACGTGAGAGAACGTAAGCTTTGCTGAACGGATCGTAGTTGTCGATCGCGTAAAGTTCATCTTGCCCGACTCGAAAGATCGCGACCTGTTGCCCTCCAACCAAAGCGCATACTCCAGTATTGGGCAAAATATCTTCTAGGTTGCAAACAGTGAGCCAGTTTGTAGCAATAGATTGAGAAGGTTGCATAGTTTGATGCGGTGAAGGACTGAGAGAGTGAAATGGAAGCATTCCGACTGTGCAAAAAACTTGATTTGCCCTCATCCCCAACCCTTCTCCCTAGGGAGAAGGGAGCTAGATTCTTGTTCCCTCTCCCTAGGGAGAGGGTTAGGGTGAGGGCAGAAAGCCTTTGCTTACGATCGAGTAATCGAAATCAATTGCCGTTCATGTTCATAAACAGGTCGATTCTGTCCACGTTCTTCAACTTGAACAATATTCGGATCAGCCTCCTCTGAGTTGACAAAATGCCGGAAGCGGCGAACTTTCATCGGGTCGTCGATCGTTGTTTTCCACTCACAAGCATAGGTATTTACTTGATGCGCCATTTCTGCTTCAAGCTCTGCACAAATGCCGAGTGAATCTTCGATGATCACTTGCTTGAGATAATCCATTCCACCTTCGAGCTTATTAAACCAAGTCGCAGTTCGTTCTAAGCGGTTTGCTGTACGAATGTAAAACATTAAGAAACGATCGATATACCGAATCAAGGTGTCTTTGCCCAAATCTGCTGCAAGTAGCTGTGCATGTTGCGGCTTCATCCCGCCATTGCCACACACATACAAATTCCAGCCTTTCTCGGTTGCAATGATGCCAAAGTCTTTACTTTGAGCTTCTGCACATTCGCGCGTACAGCCAGATACCGCAGATTTGATTTTGTGTGGAGCGCGCAAACCTCGATAACGCAGTTCAACCTCGATCGCTAAACTAGTTGAATCTTGCACCCCAAACCGACACCAAGTACTACCCACACAAGATTTTACGGTTCTTAGTGCTTTACCGTAAGCATGACCCGACTCAAATCCAGCATCGATCAACTGTTTCCAAATCAACGGTAACTGTTCCACTCGTGCCCCAAACAAATCGACTCGCTGACCGCCTGTAATCTTCGTGTACAGTCCGAACTCTTTCGCCACTTGACCCAAAGCAATCAACTGATCCGGTGTGAGTTCTCCACCCGGAACCCGCGGCACAACCGAATAAGTTCCATCGCGCTGAATGTTCGCTAGAAACGCATCGTTTGTATCTTGTAAGCCAGCATGAGCGGAATCAAGAATGTAATCATTCCAAGCCGAAGCGAGAATCGAAGCAACCGCAGGCTTACAAATCTCACAGCCGCGACCTGTTCCGTGTGAGTGTAATAGCTGATCGAATGAGTGAATGTTCTGCGATCGTACTAAATGATAAAGTTCCTGCCGCGAATAAGCAAAATGCTCACACAGATGATTTTTAACTTCGATTCCAGCTTTCTTCAGTTCCGATTTCAGTAAATCAGTTACAAGCGGAACACATCCGCCGCAGCCTGTTCCAGCTTTTGTGCATTGTTTCAAGCTTCCAATCTCTGTGACTCCCTGATTTTGAATCGCATCACAGATCGCTGCTTTTGTCACATTGTTACACGAGCAAATCTGAGCTGTATCCGGGAAGCTATCGACACCCATCACAGCCGATGCACTACCGCTACGAGGTGGAATGATCAAATCTTCAGGATGCGGAGGCAAGGTAATTTGATTCTGCATCAACTGAAGTAAGTTGCCATAAGTTGAAGCATCTCCCACTAGAATGCCACCAAGTAGCGTCTTTCCAGTTTGATCCACCACGAGCTTTTTGTAAGTTCCTTGAATCGAATCTGCGATCGCAATTTCTTTCGATCCCGGTGTCTTCGCAAACGCATCCCCAAAGCTTGCCACATCAATGCCTAATAGTTTGAGCTTAGTAGACATATCTGCGCCCGTAAACTGGCTCTGTTGGGTTCCCGATAGATGATTTGCGGCAACACTCGCCATTGTGTAACCGGGAGCCACTAAGCCATAAATGCGATTCTCGTAGAGGGCACATTCGCCGATCGCATACACATCCACATCCGAAGTCTGACAGTTCTCGTTAATTACAATTCCGCCCCGATCTCCGACTGCCAAACCACACGATCGCGCCATTTCATCTCGCGGACGAATCCCTGCTGAAAACACAATCATATCGGTCTGCAATTCCGTGCCATCGGCAAACACCATTTTGTGAACGCGCCCGTTTTCGCTCACAATTTCCGTGGTCGATTTGCTCGTATGAACCGTGACTCCGATCGCTTCAATATTTTGTTTCAGCAATGCTCCACCCGCGTCATCTACCTGAACGGGCATCAATCTGGGCATAAATTCGACCACGTGCGTCTCTAGCCCCAAATTCTTCAACGCATTCGCGCACTCCAATCCAAGCAAACCACCCCCAACAACCACCCCAACTCGACAGGATTGGGAGTCGGCTTGAATCGCTTCGAGATCGTCGATCGTGCGATACACAAAAGTTCCGGCTGTTTCTCTGCCTTGAATCGGCGGCACAAACGGAAACGATCCCGTCGCCAAAACGAGCTTGTCATAACGAATCGAGATGCCTTTGGCTGAAGTGACCTTCTTATTATCGCGATCGATGTGAACCGCTTTGTCACCGACATGAATTTGAACGTGATGGTCTTGATAAAAATTCGGCTCGACAAGCGACAAATCTTCAGCGGTTTTGTCTGCAAAAAAGCCGCTGAGATTGACGCGATCGTAAGCAATCCGAGACTCTTCGCAGAACGTGATCAAATTCCAATCTTCCGAACCGTTCTCGATCATTCGTTCTAAGAACTTGTGACCCACCATGCCGTTGCCGATCACAACCAAATTCTGTTTTGTCATACGAGCTAGTCCGCGGGTGCGTTTCCAGTCTCAGCCTATGAAATTCTACAATTCATTTTGTAACTTTGAATACAAAGTTGCTTGTGACATGATGGAATTGCATGATCCCCATTCGGCTTACGCATGACGAACTATTTCGAGATTGCCTCGAACGTTTTCTTGCTCACTACCCGCGAATTAATGCACCTTGTCACGATCGCTAGACAAACGCTCGATCGACAAACAAATTTGAGCGATCGTCTCTTTCATCTCTAAAATCTCGTCGCTTAAATGATCTAACCGAGCCTCGATCGTCTTTAAGTTCGAGGGCAACTGCCACATCGAAAATTTCAGCGCCGCTAGAATCTTTTCAACGGTTGCAAAACTCGGCTCATACTTCGGATCATTCAAAATGCGATTAATCTGCTGAGTATATCCCAACGCACTCCCACCATGCTCCTCAGCGATTTTGGCAGAAATCTGACGAATACTCACACCTTGCAGTTTCATCAATTCCCGAATCACCACCACCACTCTTTCTTGCATTCGATCCACCTTTCGATTACGCTATGGTCTGAGAACTTGAATCAACTGAACGACCTTGCCGCGAGTGGTGGAGGTCTTTTTTTCATAAGAAAGCAGTAGAACCAACAGGCGCTCTACTGCTGCACATCAACCGGGTAAACGCTGGAAAATTACAAGCCGACCAGTTCGCGCGACTCTAATCCGCTCAGCTGCTGCGCGATCGCTAAACGCGCTTCTAGCTTGGCAACGCTAAACTCATTCCGCAACCGCTCTAAATGAGCAAACGCATTCGCTTTCTCAGTCGAAGCGCGATTCAACGCATCGATCGCCCGCTGATACTCGGAATTCACTTGCAGCACTTCAAACCGTCGCGCCTTGCGCTGGTTGTCGTTCTTCAGCGCGGTCTCAAACGCCACAACCATATCGGCATTGCCTTCTAGCCGAGCGATATGATAACGAATCTCAGCGATATTCTGCTCTAGCTCATTCACATGCTGCGAAGCTTGAGCGATCGCGCTCGGATATTGATCTAATCGAAGTTTCATGACTGACATTCCTGAAAATAATAAGTGGTCAGTAGCCATCGGGTCAAAATTGACAACCGACTACGAACAACAGCAAACCTTTCAAGCGTTAAGCAACGCGCCCCTGCAAAACGGGCACGCGGGTCGGCAACTCGGACGAAAACTCAGAAATCGGCGGAACCTGCTGCGGCTCTCTTTGAGTCTCAAGATGCAAGTCCCTCTGAGACTGGGGTGCGGCTTGCTCTAGTACTTGCACTTCAATCTTGACGGACACAAGGTAAGAACCGGGCTGCTCTCCAACGGCTTGCGCGATCAGTTCGGCAAAACCGGGTCGATCGGCAGTAATCGGATCTCGAAGCGAACACCGATCCCATTCGTACTTGGCACTCGGATCAAGCTGAAGAATGTAATGCTTCGTCATGGAACAAGAACCTGAATCACTTGTACTATTGTAGTGCAGAA
>CAXTDB010000179.1:0-9949 GCA_964242045.1 uncultured Leptolyngbya sp.
AGCATTGCGATCGAGCCTTCTCCGTGGGGACTGATCGCAGCCACGCGCCGATAAATCGGCAATGCCCCAAACAGCGTTAATAAAATTAAGATCAAAGTCGCGATCGGTGAAAGCGCTCCGGCTGCCAAGGCTGCGATCCCCGGCTGATATCCTAAGGTCGAAAAGTAATCTACACCCGTCAGGCACATCACCTGCCACCAAGGTCTTCTAATGTGATGCTTTTCGGCTTCGCTGCGATCGGCATTTAATAACCAATGAGCAAACTGCCGTCGATACTGTTTCGGTGGAACGATTGGTCCGACCATGCACACTACTCCTAAAGACCTAACAATTCTGGTTTGAATGATGCAAAAATTTTAAGCTGTCAAGCTTTAAGTTTGCATACTGTTGCTGTAGAGATCACTATCGTAAGTTGAGGATAGTTAAGCGTTCCCGATTTCTCTTTTGGACACGATCGAACATCTTGATCCAATACCAGTATGATGAGCGAATGATTTACACGATCGATTCATGACCTCGATTCGCCTACCCCGCTTTCTCAATGCCACAGAACGCCCCTCGCTTTCTCGTCAAATGATGCGAATTGGAGCGGGAATGGTTCTGATCTTTATTGCAATTGCTCTATTTGCACCGATTCTTCAAGCGATCGGGCTTTTACAAGATCCAACCGAATTTCTCGACAATCCTCCTCATGCTGCACCAAGCGCTAGATATTGGTTT
Organism: uncultured Leptolyngbya sp.; assembly: GCA_964242045.1. Taxonomy (GTDB): domain Bacteria; phylum Cyanobacteriota; class Cyanobacteriia; order Leptolyngbyales; family Leptolyngbyaceae; genus Leptolyngbya. The sequence continues at coordinate 721 of CAXTDB010000179.1, forward strand.
GGCACATCGAGCTTGGGGTATGATGTCTTTTCGCGAACCCTATTCGGGACACAAGCGGCGATTCAAGTGGTGATTCTGGCAACCGCGCTGAGTTTGATCGTCGGTGTGCCATTGGGAATGGTTAGCGGCTATCGGGGCGGAAAGCTCGATCGAGCTTTATTGTTTCTAATGGATACGATCTACACCTTACCTGGATTACTGCTTTCGGTGACGCTGGCGTTTGTAGTGGGGCGCGGAGTATTGAACGCAGCGATCGCGCTAAGTATTGCTTATGTTCCACAGTATTATCGGGTAGTTCGCAATCAAACGGTAAGTGTGAAAACTGAGCTATTCATCGAAGCGGCTCAAGCAATGGGAGCTTCAACGTGGCGGGTTTTATCAAAATATCTATTCGCGAATGTGATTCAAAGCGTTCCAGTTTTATTTACTTTGAATGCGGCAGATGCGATTTTAACGTTAGGCGGATTGGGATTTTTGGGGTTAGGGCTGCCTGATGAAGTTCCAGAATGGGGACATGATTTGAGAGAAGCACTAGACGCACTCTCAACGGGAGGAATTTGGTGGACGGCGTTGTTTCCGGGATTAGCGATGACGTTGATGGTTGTAGGACTGTCGCTATTCGGGGAAGGGCTGAATGAATTTGTCGATCGCAAAACTCGATAATCGGCTAGTGAAACGCAAGTTCGATCGACTCAGCAGGGCGGTTTCGTTGTCGCTAGAGACTTTACCCCTCACCCCAACCCTGCTTCCACAAGGAGTTAGGGGATGAAGGTGAACACGATAATGCAACAGTGAACGTTATTCAACTCACAATTCTTAGCGATCGACAACCGCAAGAACGCCGACGTATAAATACGATCGGTTTGGAAAAATCCGTCAAAACCCACAGCCCGAAGCCTCTAGAAAGCCGTGCGCTCCGAAAAACCCCGACTATTCTGTATGAGTGTAGCCACCCGGAAAGTCTGTATGAGAAAACGTCACTGGATCATTGCTGGAATCGCGCTTTTATCGACAAGCTGCCAGTCAAACACCAAACAAGCGATTCAGCCTGCTACTCCTTTTGCCCAACCCATTGTACCGACTCAATCGGCAATTCTGCCCCCGATCAAGGTTCCCGGCATGATTCCAACCTCGGATAGCAAAGCGCCATTGATGCCTGTTGCTGTTTCTAGCACTCGTGACCCATTCGCCGCGACGGCGATTCCCACCGAGCTAAAAGCGACGATTCAGCCCGCTACTCCAAAACCAATTGTCGCAAATTCGGTTACTGCTCAGCCCGTCGTTCCTTTACCCCAACCCATCCGCCTTGCTCCTATTCCGCAGCCTGCATCCATTCGCTCGCTGCCTATGCCGATGATGTCACCTCCGATGCCACCCCACGCAAATTTGGCAGACGCGATCGCGCTCACGGGTGTGATTCAAACCGGAAGTGAATTAAGTGCGATCGTGCAAGATTCAGACGGCAGTTCGCGCTATGTCCAAGTGGGTGAAAGTCTTGCGAACGGGCAAGTAACCGTGAAAAAAATCAATTTGAATCCTGCGGGTGATCCATCGATCGTGCTTGTGCAAAACGGCGTTGAACTAATCAAGACGGTGGGCAGATCTGAAGGCTCGGTTGCTCAAGCTCTTTAGTGCGATCTCTTTTAGTACGATCGAGGAATCTCGAACCCGGTAGATTAGTTATCCGATCCTCGTCTTTTTCGTAGAATTGCTAGATTAAAACAGTCTAGGGTTGAGTGCTGACCATAGATTGAGAATGCCGCATTCAAAAAAGGAATCTGATATGAAGCTTTCCAGAAAGACGCTTGAACAGAGACTAGATCACGTTTACGATGTCATCATTGTCGGTGGAGGCGCAGGCGGATTATCCGCAGCGATTTATCTCCAGCGCTACCGATTGTCGTGCCTTGTGATCGAAAAAGGTCGCGGTCGATCGTTCTGGATGCAGGAACTTCAAAACTATCTCGGTTTACCGCCCGGAACTCCTGGACGCACAATGCTCCAGCAAGGTCAAAATCACTTCCTTTCCGTCGGTGGCGACTATCTCATGGGCTTCGTCGAAGATGTCAAAGACGAGGGCGATACCTTTGCGGTCAAAGTCAAAGTCGGCAAGCAAGAAAGTAGCTACCCAGTGTTTCGCTCTAAATATGTGATCGCAGCCAGCGGCATTATTGATCATTTGCCCAAACTCGATGATATGCAGAACGTCTTCGACTATGCAGGACACAATCTGCACGTTTGTATGATTTGCGACGGTTGGGAAATGGCTGACACGAAATGCGGCTTGTTTGCGGGAACGGAAGGCGCGATTAATACGGCTTTTGTGTTGAACTGGTTTACGCCTTATATTACTGTGTTCACTCAAGGCTTATTTGAAGTGAGCGATGCGATGCGCAAGAAATTGCAATCGCACGGTTATCCCTTAATCGAAACGCCGCTGAAGCGATTCGTTGGACATGATCACGAAATGACAGGTGTCGAACTCGTAGACGGAACGACGATCGAGCTTCAAACCGGACTCGTAGCAATGGGTTCGCATTATTACAGCGCTTACTTACAAGGCTTAAATCTCGACTGGAAAGGCGGAAATTTAGTCACAGACGATATGTGCCGCACTTCGCATCCGAGAATTTTTGCGATCGGAGACTTAAAAGAGGGGTTAAATCAAGTATCGATCGCGGTTGCAGATGGTACATTGGCGGCAACTGCAATCTGGCGAGAAATTCGTCGATCGTCTCCTCCGCGATTGTGGGAGGAAAATCTCAACTTGATTACCCAAAAGGGAGTACCAGTCTCGTGATTCAACTTGACGCTTCTCAGGCACAGCAAATTCATGCTGAAAACATTCGGCTCCAAGAAGAACTGCAAATGCGCGATCAACTCGTGCAGCAGTTGTCTCAGGAACTTTTCCGCTTAGTCAAAGGCAACGCCACCGCACCTGCACCCGCTGCGGATGAACCGAGCGATCGACAAATCGCTGAAGTTCAATCTCTGCGCGACGAACTGCACACCGTTGAACAGCAAGTCACGTTTTACCAAGAGCAAATTACGCAGCGCGATCAAGAGATTTACCAACTGCGGCAGACCACTGAGGAACTAACTGAGCGATCGAAGATGTTGGAACAAGTCGTCCAAGAGTTGCCTAAAGTCTATCGCCAGAAGTTCGCAGAACGAATGCAGCCTGTGCGTGAAAAAGTGGCGATGATTCAGCGCGAAAATCGTCAACTTCATGCTGAATTACAAAGCGTCAATTATCGACTTGCGGTAAAGAATCGTCGCAATGGACATCTCGATTTACCGAGCTTCCCGCGCGAAGAAGGTGAGATTTCACTACCCACCTTTGGGAACGCTTAGAACGGAATCTCTAACGCAATTGATTCATAAAGCCCTTGCAGTGATAATTCTGCAAGGGCTTTTTGTTTATTCTTATTTTTTGTACGATTGCGTCAACACATCAAGCTGTTCCACTTCTTCTGGCTCCATTGCCCACCCGATCGCGCCCGCATTTTGCTGCGCCTGACTCGCATTCTTCGCGCCCGGAATCGGAATCACATTTCCTTGAGCGATTAGCCAATTAAGTGCAACTTGGGCAGGAGTGCGATCGTACTTTGCTCCAATTTGAGTTAAGCGATCGATCACAGGCATCAATTTCTCTAATCCCTGCCGACTAAATCGCGGATCAAGCTTACGCGCTCCGGTTACAGAGTCAGCATTTTCAGGCTTGTATTTCCCGGTGAGTAAGCCTTGTGCCAATGGACTGTAAGCAAGAATCGTCACGCCCAACTCTTTTGCCGTATTGAAGATTCCGTTCGCTTCAATTTCGCGCGTAATCAGCGAGTATCGAACCTGATTTACCGCTAATGGCACGCCTTTTGCAGCAAGATATCCTTGTGCTTCACGCATTTGATCCGCCGAATAATTACTGACTCCGATCGCGCCAATTCTGCCTTGTTTTACTTCTTCGGCAAGCGCTTCCATCAGCGTTTTCTTACCCATGAAAAAGTCAAACGGCATGTGAACCTGATACAGCGCTACCGAATTCACACCCAAGCGTTTCAAGCTTTCTGTTACGGCATCGTGTACCGCTTGAGCGCTAAATCTCCACGGCAGCGGCATATATTTTGTTGCAATTTGGATCGGCTGATCTGTCTGCCGCATAAACTGACCCAAAAATTGCTCCGACTTTCCCAAACCGTAAATTTCAGCAGTATCAAAGAAAGTCACACCCGCTGCGATCGCGTTATCAAACGCCTGTTTCAAATCTGTTTCGTTATACTCTTTGCCAAAACTCCAGAAAAACGAATCGCCCCAAGCCCATGTTCCAATACACAAAGGCGAAACAGTCAGATTCGTTCTGCCCAAAGAAATCGATTCAGTAGCCACGAGAATTCACCTTGCAACATTTCTTTAAGTTTAGCGACGGTGTTTGATTCTGGTCTTCTTCTGATCGATGGATCAATCGTTTAAAGTGACGTTGTTAAAGTAACTCTGTCAGCAACTCACCTTCTCCTAAAAAATACGGAACTGCTGTGTGAGCGCTTTATGAGTTGCCCGAAATTACGCAGTCGTTTCACTCGATGTCCGGTCTAACCTGAGTAAATCAAATCTTTCACAAGAAATAAGAGCTTGTTGAAATTTATCGTTGATCTTTACTAGGTTGGTCTTTACAAGGGGATCTCAAGATGACATCACTGCCGCAGCTTTTAATTTGGAGAAAACAAGCCGCCGATCGCTTACAGCAAGTTTTGCTAAGTACAACGAGCAATGATCTTCAGCCGAATGATGCTCATGCAGATACTTTACTGCGGCAGTTAAGCAATCTTCCAGCAAGACCCAGCGATCGCGCTCCGTATCAAGGCAGTTTTCCAAATGACGCGGTGAGTGTTGCGCGTGTCAAAACCGTGAATCGTCTCAGACAATTGATTTTGAACATTCGGAGCGCTCAGTTTGAACCGCAAGATCAAGCGATCGATACGGCACTACGATCGCTTCTATCAATGGCGACAAGAACAACGCAGAATCCTTATTCTGGAATCTTTCCCCCAACGCCCTTGCCAGATATTGATGTTGATCAATTATTAGAGATTGCACCCTACGCTGATCCTGCTCAAGTCGCTTCCTTGCTGCCGCATCTCCTGCTCACGATGGCAGCGTATGGAATTAGCACTCCATTGCGTCAGGCTCACTTTCTCGCTCAGCTGATTCACGAATCGGGATCATTTAACTATCTCGAAGAAATCGATCCGGGTGATTATCTTGAAGGTAGAACCGATCTAGGCAATACGCAACCGAGTGATGGTCGTCGTTTCAAAGGTCGAGGATTGATTCAGATTACAGGTCGATCGAATTATCAAGCCTGTGGACAAGCACTCGGTATCGATTTGATTCAAGCTCCAACGCGATTAGCAGACCATGATTTAGCGTGCTTGAGTGCAGGCTGGTTCTGGTCGAAAAATCAGATCAATCAATTTGCCGATCGAGATAATGTCGAACTGGTATCACGCATGATTAACGGCGGTTTGAACGGATTTGAAGACAGAAAGTACTATCTTGCCGCTGCAAAAGAAGTTCTCAACGTTTAACCGCTGACTGCGATCGCGTCATAGAATACTCTGCGACCTCGCTCACGTTCATGTGTGCCAAAGGCATCGCATTCTCATGTTTTTATTTCTCTCTAAACTGCTGCCGATCTTTCTGTATCCGCTGGGATTGAGTTGTCTTCTACTCATTCTCACCTTCATTTTGCTGCTGAGAAAGCGATCGCGCCTAGCTTTAATTCCAGTCACGCTCACCTTTTTCATTCTATTTTTAAGTTCAAGCGCTTGGGTGAGTGATGCGATCGTTGAGTCTTTAGAGTTTCAATACATCACTCAAGGCGAACTCCCCACCGCCGAGGCGATCGTCGTTCTCGGTGGCGCGACTGAATCAGCATTACCGCCGCGCCCGTGGATCGAAATCCGAGAAGAAGGCGATCGGGTGCTTTATGGCGCGAAATTGTATCGAGATAGAAAAGCCCCAAAGTTAATTCTCAGTGGCGGACGAGTCGATTGGCGACCGAGCAGTTCTTCGGAAGCCGAAGACATGGCGATTTTGATGGAAACGATGGGCGTTCCGCGATCGGCAATGTTGCTTGAATCGAAATCGCTGAATACGCGCGAAAATGCGGTGAACTCGCTAGAAATCATGAAAGCCCAGAAGATTCAGAAAATCTTGCTGGTGACATCCGCGATGCACATGCCGCGATCGATGATGATTTTCAAAAAGCTTGGGATTGATGCAATTCCCGCTCCGACCGATTACACCTCGCTTCAACTCGACCAAGCTTCAAAATCGAGCTTAGAAGCGACAATTTTAGACACCTTGCCTGATGCCGATCAGATGCGCCGCACCTCGCGCGCGATCAAAGAATACGTCGGAATTTTAGTGTATCGATTGCGGGTTGGGCTTAGACACAGTTCCAAAGTGTAAAGACCTGTTGCAACTCTTAATGAAACTGTGGCAAAGCGTTGCAGGAAGCTTGGTAGACTAAAAGGCGTATCAACTCGTGGAATGCCGATAGTAAAGCAATTTGCTGCATCCACACATCGCACTTAGACCACACTGCGCTTTGCGTAAAACTCATGGTAGATTCTCTTAAAAAACCAGGCTTTGAAGAACTGCGCCCCGGAATCAAGGTTCCAGCGAAAGAAACGATTCTCACGCCGCGCTTCTACACCACCGACTTTGACGAGATGGCGCAGATGGATCTCTCGGTCAATGAGGAAGAGTTTGAAGCACTCGTGGCAGAACTGCGAAACGACTACAATCGTCACCATTTTGTGCGCGATGCGGAGTTCGAGCAATCCTGGGATCACATTGATGGCGAAACTCGCAAAGTCTTTGTCGAATTTCTAGAGCGCTCTTGCACCGCAGAATTTTCAGGCTTCTTGCTGTACAAAGAACTGTCTCGCAAGCTGAAAGACCGCAACCCGCTTTTAGCGGAAGGGTTTGCGCTGATGTCTCGTGACGAAGCCCGTCACGCTGGCTTTTTGAATAAAGCCTTATCCGACTTCAATCTTTCTCTCGACTTGGGCTTTTTGACCAAGAGCCGCAAGTACACTTTCTTCAAGCCGAAGTTTATCTTCTACGCAACTTACTTGTCCGAGAAGATTGGCTACTGGCGTTACATCACGATTTTCCATCACCTCAATGCTCATCCTGAAGATCGGCTGTATCCGATTTTCAAGTTCTTTGATAACTGGTGTCAGGATGAAAACCGCCACGGTGACTTCTTTGATGCGTTGATGCGGACTCAGCCACAATTCTTAAACGATTGGAAAGCGAAACTGTGGTGTCGATTCTTTTTATTATCGGTGTTTGCAACGATGTATCTGAACGATATTCAGCGCACCGACTTTTATGAAGCGATCGGTCTTAACACTCGCGAATTTGAGTACACCGTAATCGAGAAAACGAATGAAACCGCTGGTCGCGTTTTCCCGATCGTTCTTGATGTGAAGCATCCTGAGTTTTACTCGCGCTTAGAAACCTGCGTGAAAAACAACGAGAACTTAAGAGCGATCGAAAGCGCGAATGGATCGAAATTCGTCAAGACGCTGAAGAAGCTGCCTTACTACCTCTCGAACGGGGTTCAACTCGCGAAACTGTATTTCATTAAACCGATCGATGCGACTGCCACTCATGGTCAAGTTCGATAAGCCTTGAAGTACCCCTTGGTTTGAAGCGGTTCCATGATGGAGCCGCTTTTTCTTGCGAATTATTCGTCAAGCTGCCAGAGTTCTGTAGAGTAAGCTTCGTCTAAGACTTTTTTCGGACGCATCACGAGAATGACTCGCCCTAACAGTGTGATCGTTGGCGCTTCCTCAAACCACTGCAATTCAATTTGCTCTCCGTTGGCGATCGCAAAATAACTATCCGCCTTCCATTCCCGCTCTGCTCGATCCAACACGACGATCACTTCTTCGGTCGCTCCGGGCAACGGAGTTGGCAATCGATCGCTGTCACATAGAATTGCAACCGGATCATCGGCGCTGCGAATCACCTGCCAACCCGGAACCGTCATCCATGCGCCTGTTCCCGAAAACTGAACGATCGCGAATGCGCCCGTTTCTTCGATCATCGGTACAGCCTGAAGATCCGCTACGGTTAACGGCAGTTTTCCAGCCACGGGCAAAATGCGCGGAAGTTGTTCATCAGACTCTAAGCGATAGACAGGAAGGCGCGGAGCAGGGCGTTTCGGTGTAACGGTGAAATCAGTTAAAAGCAATTCGATCGCGCGTCGAGCCGTGTCGCTGTGGGCAAACTTCAGACCTCTGGCAATAAAGCGCGATCGTTCTTGCAAATCGGTTTTCTCTTTTGCTGTTTTCCAGGCTTGAAAGGCAACTGCATCACCGGGATGGGCTGTAAATCCTTCGGGTAGTTTGGTGAGTCGTGAATAGTCCTTGAGGGCGCGGGCAACTTCGTGGACATCATCGGTATCCAAATTCTTCTCGAACACTAATTCTGCGGCTGCGGCTCGTTCTGACTGAGAGAGAATTCGCAGTTCATAAAGAATGTCGCTAGCTTTGTAGCCGAAATGCGATCGTACTGCATCAGAAACGCCAACCTTTAATATGGAGTCATATACTTGAGCCGCAACGATAATCTGATTTTGATGAATTGGCTCAAATCCAGTCGCTTCAAAAATTGCTTGGGGCGTATAACCTGCTTTTTGCAGCGTTTGACAAGCTTGACCCCATTCAACCCATGATCCCTCTTTACGACGCAGCGATAAAAGCAGTTCGTCAGCGTTCGGTAATTCTTGCGGTGTCTCAGTCATGGCGCGTTTTTCCCAGTGCATTCTCAATCAGATTAGCAAAGGGCGCTGTGCAATTTGTCAAACTTCGGGATTCTCTAAATGATCGACGCGAGTAATCGTGAGGGTGTCTTTGTCGATCGGAAATATCGGTTTACTCGAAACATTTTGATAAAGCTGACAAACTCCAATCGCTGCACCAAATCCAATTAACAAGGCGAGAACGATACTCAAACGATATTGGGGTTGAATCTTCATAAAAGGATTTGTGACAAAAGGCGTTAAGTTAACGCTAGCGTTCGAGTCAAGCAGGATGCGCCCATCTGTAGAAAGAAAGTCGATGAATCAGCTGTACTTAAACTAAAAGTAATATTTTATGCGCGACTACGGATATAAGGGAAATGCAATACTTAGGACAAAGTGACGATGACCGAG
>CAXTDB010000180.1:0-9935 GCA_964242045.1 uncultured Leptolyngbya sp.
AGCAAATTAGGAATTCCAACCGATTTGTTTACGCCTGTGTTTGCGATTTCGCGGGCTGCGGGCTGGTTGGCACACTGGAAAGAACAGCTAGCCGAAAACCGAATTTTCCGCCCGACGCAAATCTACACGGGGCTGCATAACTCCCCGTATATTCCCATTGAAGAACGATAATGAAGATTGTGTGAGTCGCAATGATGGGTTAGACCCCTCTTGTGGAATCTTCAATCCCTTGCAAGGATAACAACGTGACGATTTTCAGGAACTCCAGCCCTCAGGAATCTTGCTTCTGAGGGTTTCTTTATTGAGACGTTTTTTCACGGGTTTGCATCTTGCCTGACCCACAGCAGCAATATAGAAAAATTGCGATCGTTCCTCACTCGAATATTCACTCCACTCGATTCGTCTCATTAGATACTTTGATAGCTCAAAACAGTATAAATTCGGCAGTTCGATACGTTTCGGCTCCATCGAGACCGCTATACTGAGAGACGTTGAGTGCAGCCACAAATCTTCTGGTTGAAGAGCGATCTGCCTCAACCTGAGCCTTCCTATGAGTCGGGAACCATGAATCCAGGAATTGACCTTCAAGGAACCTTTATTGAAACTGTGCAGAGCCTTGGCATTCCTGCCGGGGCAGCCAAAGCCCTCTGGATGCCATTGCCAATGCTGATTATGCTGGTTGCAGCAACGGTCAGTGTCTTGGTCGTGGTGTGGTTAGAGCGGAAAATTTCAGCCGCTGCTCAACAGCGAATCGGTCCCGAATTTATCGGACCACTCGGCGTACTTGCACCGCTGGCGGACGGATTGAAATTAGTACTAAAAGAAGACGTGGTTCCCGCGAAAGCAGATAAATTGCTGTTTACGCTGGGTCCGGCGATCGTTGTGATTCCCGTCTTTCTGTCCTACTTAATTCTTCCGTTTGGACAAAATCTACAAATCACGGATGTGAGTTTGGGCATCTTTTTGTGGATCGCGCTATCGAGTGTGGTTCCGATCGGGCTTTTGATGTCGGGCTATGCCTCGAATAATAAGTACTCGCTGTTGGGTGGACTCAGAGCCGCTGCACAGTCGATTAGTTATGAACTACCGCTGGCGCTTTCTGTGTTGGCGGTCGTGATGATGTCGAATTCGCTTAGCACCGTCGATATTGTGAATCAGCAAGCGGGCTATGGCGTTTTAGGCTGGAATATCTGGCGGCAACCCGTTGGATTTATCATCTTCTGGATCGCAGCACTGGCGGAATGTGAGCGGATTCCTTTCGACTTACCCGAAGCAGAAGAAGAACTCGTCGCAGGCTATCAGACTGAATATTCGGGCATGAAGTTTGCGCTTTTCTACTTGGGGTCTTACGTGAACCTGACGCTGTCAGCGCTTCTCTTTGCAGTGCTATACCTAGGGGGATGGGAATTTCCGGTTCCGCTGGGTGCGATCGCTGGAGTCGTCGGCATCTCCGAAGATACACCTTGGCTACAATTGATCTTTGCCTCGATCGGAATTGGAACCACAATTCTAAAAGCCTACTTCTTGATTTTCTTAGCGATTCTGATGCGTTGGACTGTGCCCCGTGTACGGATTGACCAACTCCTCGACCTCGGTTGGAAATTCTTACTTCCCGTCTCGCTTGTGAACTTGCTTGTCACCGCAGGGTTGAAACTTGCATTTCCCGTCGCGTTTGGCGGCTAACCTCTGAACTAGTGGAGAACACTTCATGCTGAAATTTCTCAAACAAGTCGGTGACTATACCAAAGAGGCGATTCAAGCGGGCAAATATATCGGTCAAGGCTTGTCTGTGACCTTTGACCACATGCGCCGCCGCCCAGTTACCGTGCAATACCCTTACGAAAAGCTAATTCTCTCAGAGCGCTTCCGGGGACGGATTCACTTTGAATTCGACAAATGTATTTCGTGTGAAGTCTGCGTTCGAGTCTGCCCAATCAACCTTCCGGTTGTGGATTGGGAATTCAACAAAGAAACGAAAAAGAAAAAGCTGAATCACTACAGCATCGATTTCGGCGTTTGTATCTTCTGCGGAAACTGCGTGGAATATTGCCCCACGAACTGTTTATCGATGACAGAAGAGTACGAAATGTCTACCTACGATCGACATGAGCTGAACTACGACAGTGTGGCTTTAGGTCGTCTTCCGTACAAAGTCACCAACGATCCGATGGTGACACCGCTGCGTGAGTTCGCTTACCTTCCGAAGGGCGTGAGTGATCCGCACGATCTTCCTGCTGGATCGCGTCGTGCCGGATTGCGCCCGGAAGAAATCGTTGAGAAAGAGTCGTAATTGACCCGCCTAGAGACGCGATTTAATTCGCGTCTCCGATTTGGTATTTAGGAGAGAGAACCGTGAATTTAGCGGAAGGTGTTCAAATTGTATCGTTTGCGATTCTGGCATTGATGATGCTCGGATCTGCGCTCGGCGTTGTGCTGCTCGAAAATGTGGTTTATTCCGCTTTCTTACTCGGCGGTGTATTCATCAGCATTGCCGGATTGTATCTGCTGCTCAATGCAGATTTCGTTGCAGCGGCTCAAGTTCTGATTTACGTCGGAGCTATCAACGTTTTGATTTTGTTCGCGATCATGCTAGTCAATAAGCGTGAGGCATTTGTAGCGATGCCGAAATCGTGGATTCGTCGGGCAGCGACAGCGCTCGTCTGTGCTGGAATTTTCGCCCTGCTGAGTGCGATGGTGGTGACGACCCCTTGGGCAATTTCCACGCTCGTTCCGGTTGAAAGCTCGATTATTACGATCGGTCTTCACTTCTTCAGCGATTTCCTCTTGCCGTTTGAATTGGCATCGGTGTTGCTGTTGATGGCGCTTGTCGGTGCGATCGTGCTTGCTCGTCGCGAATTCATTCCCGAAGCCGACGAACTTACTGGAACAACTGCTTTGACTCTACAAGAGCGTCCGCGTGAATTGATTCCTGCGGGTCAAAACGATACTGAAAACTAAGGATTTACTCCGATGCAACTTCAATACTTTTTACTGATTGCGGCGGCGTTGTTCTGCATTGGCATTTATGGCTTGGTGACGAGCCGAAACGCGGTGCGGGTGTTGATGTCGATCGAATTAATGCTGAATGCCGTGAATCTCAATTTGATGGCATTTTCCAACTATCTTGATCCGCAGGAAATCAAAGGTCAGATTTTTACCGTATTTGTGATTACGATCGCGGCTGCGGAGGCTGCTGTAGGTTTAGCGATCGTGCTTGCGATTTATCGAAACCGCGACACTGTGGATATGGAGCAATTCAATCTACTCAAGTGGTAGATTGCGCTCTGATTTTTTGAAGAAAAGGGGTGTGAATGCACCTCTTTTTTATTGGTTTGGAATGGGGGAATGTCGATCGCTACCATCATTCAAATAGGGATGTTATTTTGTATGAAACGAAATGCTAATTATGGATGTAGTCGCTAACATTATCGAACTAAGGCCAAACTCACTAGAGCAAGTAGAAGAATGGGCGAGAACTCTTAATGAGCGTGCTGACGAGGCTATTTCAACGCTACAAGATGAAGGTGTCATCATAGAGTCTTGGTTTCACCTGTCACTTGATGGTAAGGATTATTTGCTCTGCTACATGCGTGCGGAATCTATAAGAAAAGCACATGAGGTTGTAAAATCCTCGCCTCATGGCATAGATGCATATCATCAGCAATTCAAGAAAAACACCTGGGTGACTGGCAAAACGGCGCGACTTTTAGTTGACGTTGTTAATGGCGATAGGTCGGAGAGAGCAGGCTGAATTGACTGACCTCTATAAAGATGCAGGAGATCGCAGTAGCAAAAAACGATCACGTCCACCATCCAAGCATTATTGGTGAATGAGATCGTACCTCATTAGAATCAGCCTAATCACTCATGCTACGATGCAAGCATGAATGAGGTCAGACTTATGACAATTCAACCGCTCCGCTACAGCAAAGAGGAATTTGCTCGACGGGGGAATGAGATTTACGAAACTCAAATACGATCGCAAGTCGAAGCAGGCAATCAGGGCAAAATTGTAGCGATCGACATCGAAACTGGAGCGTTTGAAGTGGCAGACGATACGATCGCCGCATCCGATCAATTGCTTGAACGCTATCCTGATGCTCAAATCTGGCGAGTGCGGATCGGACACAAAGCCGTTCATCGCTTTGGAGTCGGTCGCCTGCCGTAACGTTATGATTCATGGAATTGTTGATCGAAGCCGAGAAGCAACCATTCGATTAGTGGTTGGAAATGCAGATACAGAAAGGCAAATCATTGATGCTGTAATTGATATCGGATTCACAGGCTTCTTGACTCTGCCTCTCGCTGTTCTTACCGCTCTTGGCTTAGAGGCATATAGCCGGGAAGAAGGAACGTTGGGAGATGGAAGCACTTGTATTTTTGATGTCTACAGCGGATCTGTGATTTGGGATGGAGCGTTCCGGCGAATTGATATCAATGCCTCTGAAGCCTCTCCTCTCGTTGGGATGAGTTTGTTATATGGGTATCGAGTACAGTTTGATGCGATCGAGGGTGGTGCAGTTACAATCCAATCTTTGAATCTCCTGAATTGAATCGAAAGATTCAAAGACTGATTTTCGTAGTGATGATCGCAGCAGCAAAAAGCGATCGCGTTTATCCTCTGCCAATTCAGTTTGGTAGACTGAAAGCCCTGATTGAGTGAGGGCGACTTATGACGATCGCACAGGATCGAGCCATCCAACAGAAGCCGCTCAGCTTTGACGAGTTTCTCGATCGCTATCGTGTTGAAGACTATGCAGCTTTGGGCATTCCCAAATATTGGATTGCAGACTACGCAGGATTAGGGGGGACTCGACACATTGGGAAGCCGAAACAATCTACTCTCTCTATCTGTACACTCGTGGATGGAGAGTATGAGATTCAGTAGCTTCGAGGCAATCAGACTATGATCTCCCCAACGTTCCCAGGGTTAAAGCTGACGGCTGAACAAGTATTGAGGGCTGAGATGTAATCGACGTGAATCGTGTCCCGCCCCTTCTTTTTACCAAATCACTGCACAATAGTACAGGTAGAAAGTTTGAAACTGTCCTAATTTTTATCGATCGTTGTGCAGCTAAAACAAGTTCTGATTGTTCATAAATCTGGTGATCCGCTGAGTAAGCGATGGGCGGAAAATTGCGCTCAAGTTCTAGAAAAGCGTGGCTGTCACGTTTTACTCGGCCCAAGCGGCCCGAAAGATAATCCTTATCCGGTGTTTTTGGCATCGGTCGCACCGCCGATCGATTTAGCCGTGGTTCTCGGTGGCGATGGAACGGCGCTTTCTGCCGCTCGAAATTTGGCAGCCGATCGCATTCCGATTTTGGCGGTGAATGTCGGTGGACATTTGGGATTTTTGACTGAATCGCCGGACGATTTTGACAATGAGACGATTTGGGATCGATTGGCAGAAGATCGATTCGCGGTGCAGAAACGGATGATGCTTCAGGCAACGGTACACGAGGGAAATCGAACAAATCTAGAGCCGATGAGCGATCGCTATCTTGCGCTCAATGAGATGTGTATTAAACCTGCGTCTGCCGATCGCATGATTACGTCCATTCTGGAAATGGAGATCGATGGCGAAGTTGTGGATCAATATCAAGGGGATGGATTGATTGTATCTACGCCGACTGGATCGACTTGCTACACGGTGGCGGCGAATGGTCCAATTATTCATCCGGGAATGGCAGCGATCGCTATTACGCCGATTTGCCCGCTGAGTTTATCGAGCCGTCCGATTTTGATTCCAGCCGGATCAGTTGTGAGTATTTGGCCCTTGGCTGACTACGATTTGAGTACAAAGCTATGGATGGATGGCGTGTTAGCAACTTCGATTTGGCCCGGTCAGCGGGTGGATATTCGGATGGCAGAAGAGGAAGCGCATTTTATCGTACTGCGCGAAGATTATTCCTACTACAAAACGCTGCGCGAAAAGCTGCAATGGGCGGGGGCAAGAATTCGCTACAACAATAATCACCGTAATTGATTGATCAGATCCAAATATCGATCGACCGCCCGATCAATGCCAAAGTCATTTGCGCGAAATCGTAGGGCTTCGAGTGGAATTGGGGAATTGATCGCAGTTTTCATCGCTTCAGCGAGTGCGATCGGATCTTCAACGGGAACGAGTTGCCCGAACTCTCCATTCGCTAAAATTGCTTCTACTCCATATGGGCAGCGTGTTCCGATTAATTGACAACCACAAGCCATCGCTTCGATTAACACCGTGGGCAGTGCCTCCCAGCGCGACGATAAAACGAGGGCAGTGGCGCGACTCATATAGCGATAGGGATTCGGATCAAATCCAGGAAGTGATACGTCGTCCTGGAGTCCCAAGGTTTCGATCTGCGCCTCGTATCTCGATCGCAGTGCCCCTTCACCCAGAATGATCAAACGGGCGGGAGTTTGCTGCCGCAGAATCGAGAATGCCTGAATCAGCGTCGTGAAATCTTTTTGAGCCGCGAACCGTCCGACTCCAAGAAAGACGGGATTCCCGTCTGACATGAGCCACGGATGATCGATCGCCTCGGTTGCTTTCTGGTGTAAGGTGTCATCTACTACGGCATTGTGAATCGCGTGTAAATTGTTAAGGTTGTAGTCGGCTCGAAGTTGCTCCGCCATTTGTCGCGTCAGAGTGACGATCGCATTTGCTTTTGGATACAGCAGTCGCATCAAGATTGGAATTAGCTTGCTTCGAGGTTCATCCGGGCGATCGGAATTTTTGGAGAGGGCAAGGTGTTCGACTAAAACGAGCTTTGTGGAAGAGAAAGCGAGCAGTTTTGCGAGAACGGCGATCGCATTTGTAAAAATTAAATTCGCGATCAGAACGCTCGGTTTTTCTTGACGAAGATAGCGAATTAAACCAGGTAGCGATCGAGCAGCACTAGAGAGCCGAGGAGTCAGCGGTGAATCTAAATCAATAACTCGCACCGTGTCGGGTAATTGCTCAAGCGGCAGTTCCCGCGCTGACATCAGGATTAAATCAATTGCAATTCCTCGCGCCACGAATCCTCGAATTAGATTGAGAACGACTCGTGTATCGCCTCCGATTTTGTAGCCTCCAAGCAAGATAGCAATGCGATCGTTATGCTGGTTCATCATGAAAGACGGGTAAATTTGGTTCAAGTTCTTGGCAGATTTTTAGCAGTTCTTGAACGGCTTTTTCGCGGGTAAACTTTTCAGAAATATACTGGTTTGCTTGATTGCCGCGCTCTAATGCTTTCGTCGGATTTTCTAGACACGCCTGCATGTGTTGTGCAAGTGTTTTGTAGTCTTCACGATCGAAGAATAAGTTCGACTCTCCCGCCATTTCAGGCAAGCCTCCGACTTTTGCAACAATCGAGCAAGTCCGAACGCTAGAGGCTTCAAGCGCAACATATCCGGCGGGTTCTTGCCAGCGCGACGGAACGACTAACGCTAAAGACGATCGCACAATTTCTAGGATTTCTTTGCCCGATCGACTGCCGAGAAATTCGACGCGATCGCTGATTTCTAATTCTTCAACGATTGCCTTCAGTCGATCTAAATCTTGTCCACTGCCAATGATTTTTACTTGAAAAGGCTGATTTTGCAGCAGTCTTGTTGCTCTTAGAAGTAAATCTACGCCTTTATCAGGATTGAGCCGACCAACGTAAGCGAAAGCATAAGGCTGCGTCAAATCTTCAAGTGATTTTTTAGGTGTTGCAGTCTCGATCGGATAATTCAGTGCAGCAACACTCCAAGGAAAACTGAGAGATTCAGCGAGGAATCGGCTACAAGCAGTGTGTCGATCGCACAATAATGCAGTTCCAAATCGTGTTCCAAATCTCGCCCATTTCACAAAGGTATGAAGCTTCCATTTAAGTGAATAATTCGATTTTGGTAGTGTTTGAATAAATTCAAGCTTTAATCGTTGCCATAATGCCATTTTTTCATAATGCGAATGTGTGGAAATATAGAACAAATAATGATATTTGATTACAATCTTCTTTCTAAATAACTTACAGAGAAGCGCAAATCCTAGATGATTAGAATTCATGTGAACGACATCTGCCCATTGAATTGCTGCAATCCAGGATTTTAGGGAAGTCGTTCGCGTTGAAAGAATTTGAGTCTCTACGCCCTTTGCATTTAACCCCGGCACGATCGCATCAATATAAGTCACAACCCCTGCAATTTCACCGGGTTGATGCGTGTGTTGAATCAACAGTTTCATGTTTTGCGCTTTAAGCTTCCCAAATAGAATGGGCTGACCAAACTGCTAACTAACAACTGCTGTTCGCAAACGACTTCTAGACTTTGTGAATTTCTAAATCTCACCCAATGTGCAATCAATTTTCTCAAATCATTCGCGAAATATACCAGAGTTAGAATTGGACGCTGCCAAGCTTTCCAGCGAATCATCCGAATGTGATGTCGAACGAGACCAACCCCCTTAATCAGTTTGAGGAGATACGATCGCTCGGTTCTCCACTGCGGAATTTGATGATACAAGTGCATTTCAGGGTTGTACCAAACCTCGCGCCCCGAATTTTGAATGTGTAAAATCGCTTCGATATCTTCACTCGCCAGCATTGCAGAAGTAGTACGACCGATCAGCACGGGTCGCTCAGGAACCGCATCGAGCCAGACTTGACGCTGCACGATTAAACCTGCACTTGGCGGCAAAACCCGATCGTACTTGTGCGGCTTTGATCCCCGTTCGACGATCGCTAAATACGGCGCAACTTTCTGAATTCCAGCGGGGGGTTCGACTTCGTATTCTGGGTGAATCTGTCCGCTAAATGCCCCAATCTGAGGGTGAGTTTGAGCAAATTGATGCGCTTGAGCTATCCAATTCGCGTCGGGCAGGGTGTCATCGTCGAGTAATGCAACCCATCGTCCCTTGGCTTCTCGAACCCCTCTCAATCTCGCGAAGGCTGCTCCTTGTTCCGCCTCGAAAAAGTACTGAACTTCGGAATAGTTTGAAATAACTTGCTGGGTCTTGTCGCAGCTATTGTTATCGATTACCAAAACTTCCCAAGCGATCGGATCAGTGTGAACTTGCGATCGCAGTCGGTCTAAGACCTTTCCAATTCGAGCTTCACCGTTATAGGTGCAGATCACAACACTCAGATCCATATTTCAAACTCAATGATTTGCCCCCAGTATGGACAGGCGCAATTAGTCACTAACAGACTGGAATCTCGATCGACGATTTCGTAGAAATCAATACAAAATTAATTTTGACTCCGAAAATGAAAGTTCTCTTAACTGCTTTAGCTGCAAGTTTGCTCGCTTTGGTTCCGGCGATCGCAAATCAAACTGCATCCCGCTCGTCTGAATCCTTTACTGTCGTCGGCAATGAACCGTTTTGGAGCGTTGCGATCGAGAAAAGTATGACTACTCCGCAACGCTAGTGTTGGGCAACACAGTAAAGGAAGGATGCGCGATTAAGAAATAACCGCGTCAACGGAAGGGTTTCTCAATTGTCAGAATTTTCCGACAAATGAGAAACAGCGTGATCGTTTTCAGTCAGCGCATCGTACCAGACTCGAATCAATTCGCTACACTAAGCGTCAGTAGCGTTGTGATAATCTATGGCAACTCGCAAAGACACCATTTTCGAGCAGTATTTAGCCCCGATCGCGCGCTTCTTTGTCGATGAAACTGAGATGCGACGACTCCATGAAAGCATCGACTGGAAAACGGAATGCGATCGCTTAACTGACCCGAATCTAATCTACCCGAACTACTACAAAACTCAGAACTTCCACGGGATCGAAGGCGGCTATTTAACGATCGGGGCTGCGACTTCTTACGATCCGATTACTCAGTTGGCATTGCCTCCGAATGAAGCTTGGGTGCGTCAACAAGTAATCAATGCGGTTCAAGGTCAACCGCTGCGGATTCTCGATCTCGGTTGCGGGACAGGTTCAACGACGTTATTACTCAAACAGGCATTTCCCAATGCAGAA
>CAXTDB010000181.1:0-9889 GCA_964242045.1 uncultured Leptolyngbya sp.
TAAACCGAATGCCATTTTCAACATAGCTTGCATACAGCAAAGGATGTTTTTGTAACGTTACTGCAACCGCTTTCGCGAGTAGTGCGGTCATCGTTACGCCTTTCGATTTCACCTGCTTGTAGAGCTTGTCGAGCGCATCGGTTGTGATCGTATAGCCCACGCGAAATACGGGAACATCCAAACTCGCCATCATATTCCGCACCACAGCCGTTTGCAGCGTGGTCATCGGTTTCACTTGACCGGGCTGCGCGGGAATCAGAGCGGGGGCGGGTCGTGGAGTTGAAGCAACTGTGGCGACAGGGGCGGGAGGCGTAGGAATCGGAGCAGGAGGCGTAGGAATCGGAGCAGGAGATTTGGCAACCGTCGGTGTTTTTCCAGCAGCGGCTTCAACATCTTCTGCCACAATCCGACCGTGAGGGCCGCTACCAACTAATGTAGAAAGTTCAACTTTGAGATCTTTAGCAAGTTTGCGGGCGCGCGGAGATGCGATCGTTCTACCGTTCTGAGCGGGGGCACTCGCTCCGTTAGTCGAAGCGGCAACAGGTTCAGGTATTGGCGCGGCAGCAGGTTCAGCAGCAGGAGCCGAGGTTGCTTGCTGTTTCGCGAGTTCGATTTCGGCTTCGGTTTCAGCTAGAAGCGCGATCGCACTGCCAACCGGAGCGGATTCGCCTGCTTGGGTCACGACCGTCGCGAGATAGCCTTCGTAAAAAGATTCGACATCCATATCGGCTTTATCCGATTCCACCACCACAACGGTTTCACCTTTTTCAACTTTGTCGCCCGGAGACTTGACCCAGGACACGATTTTGCCTTCGGTCATCGTGGAACTGAGAGCGGGCATGAAAATTTCGTGGATCATGGCGGTTAATCAGGGATAGGTCTGAACGCGAATCGGTCTGAACACAGACGGTGCAAATCAGAGACAGTGCAGATCAGATTGTATCGAATATTGGTCAGAAAACCGTATCGTCTACTTCTGCACAGCGGCGCGAATCGCTCTGAACAGTTCACTCGGTTCGATCGGTTTGGTCACGTGCGCTTGAAATCCGGCAGCTAGAGCCGCTTGACGATCTTCTTCGCGCGCATAGGCAGTCAGCGCGATCGCAGGAATTGTTCGACCTTCTAAGCGCAGTTGCCGAATCAATTGAAAGCCATCGACTCCGGGCATTCCAAGATCGCTGATTAAAATATCGTGCGTGTCTGTAAGCTTCGATCGAGCATCTTTTGCGGAACTGGCAGCAGTGACGATCGCGCCTTGTTGTTCGAGCAAAAATTCAAGCAGTTCACGCGCGTCGGCTTCGTCATCGACAATCAGAATCGTCACTCCAGAAAGCTGATCATCCGACGTGCGATCGGGAGCGGCGATCGCGGGTTTGGCTGAAGTAGAAAGTAACGGCAGTTGAACCGTAAAAGTTGCGCCTTGATTTTCGCCGGGACTATCGACGCGAATTCGACCGTTGTGGCGTTCGACAATATGGCGCACGATCGCTAAACCTAAACCCAGTCCGCCAAATTGCCGAGTGATGCTGCTGTCAGCTTGGCGAAATTGCTCAAAAACGTGCGGTAAGAATTCGGGGGCGATGCCTTTTCCGGTGTCTTGAACTTTCAAATCGATCATCGAATCGTGGCTAGAAAGCTCGATCGTAATCGTGCCGTTTTCAGGAGTGAATTTTACGGCATTCGATAATAAATTCCAGACGACTTGCTGAAGGCGGTTAAAGTCGCCAGAAACGCTAGTGAACGTGGAGTTTAACCGCGTTTGAATTTGGATATTTTTAGCTTGAGCGGAGAGACGAACGGTTTCGATCGCAGCTTCAACCACGGTGATTAAATTCACGGGTGCGATCGTTAAGGCTAATTTTCCGCGCAGAATTCGCGATACATCGAGCAGATCTTCGATTAGTTGCGATTGCAGTTTGGCGTTGCGTTCGATCGTTTCGAGTGCCTGTTGGGTTTGAGTTTCTCCCATCTTGCGGGTTCTGAGCAGTCTGATCCAGCCTAGGATTGGATTTAAGGGCGATCGCAGTTCGTGTGAGACAACCGCGAGAAATTCGTCTTTGATTCGATTGGCTTTTTCTTGTTCGAGTCGGGCGGCGCGTTCTCGCTCTAAAGCTTTATCGCGCTCTTCCATCAGCAATTTCTGATCGTGAATATCAGTACAAGATCCAAACCATCTTAAAATTTTGCCATCGTGATCGCGTAAAGGCAGCGCGCGTCCAATATGCCAGCGATATTCGCCTGTTTTGGCATTCCGAAGCCGATATTCCACGTTGTAAGGTTCGCCTGTTTCGAGGCAGTTTTGCCAAATCACAGCAGCTTTTTCGGCATCTTCGCGATCGAAACAGTTTTGCCATCCTTCACCATCGGTTTCACCGGAATGTGTACCAGTGTAATCATACCAGCGTTGATTAAAGTAATCGTGATAGCCGTCTGCTCGTGTGATCCAAAACATTTGCGGCATCGTGTCCGCGAGCGTTTTATAAATTAACTGACTTTCTTCTAAAGCTTCTTCTGTGCGTTTTAACTTTGTGATATCGGTTTGCGATCCGGTGACTCGAATGGCGCGTCCGGTTTCATCCCAAACGGCTTGACCTCGATCGAGTACCCAAACAATCATTCCATCTCGTCGCAAAATTCGATACTCATCGCTGTACTGTCCTGATCCTTGCGTCAGATAGCGATAAAAGCCTTCGAGAACGCGATCGCGGTCGTCTGGGTGAGTCGTTTCGCGCCATGCCAAAGCGGAGTCAGGTATCTTCTCATCGACTGCGATACCGCGTAGTTCTTTCCAGCGATCGGAAACGTACCATTGATCGCTTGCGACATCCCAATCCCAAAAACCATCTCGACTGCCTTGAACAAATCGTTCAAATCGTGACTCACTGTTTCGCAGCGCTGCTTCTGCTTGCTGAAGTCGTTCTAGTGCCTGAGAATACGTCAGCTTCGGTTGAGGAATGTCTGTGCTGTCCTGACCCGCAGCATAAGGATGCAGATAGATCTCATAGGAATCACCAGTTTGCAATTGAGAGTCTTCCATGATGAGCAGACCAGAATGGAGAAAATGCCTAACCAAAGCATTTTGACTAGACTAGCTCTTTCGGTAGGGAGGAGCTTCTATCAAAAGAGAGAGACGGTCGCTCAGAGTTGGCTTTGCTGCTTTAAAAAGTCTCCAATCAAATAAAGAGAGCCGCAGAGTACCGTGAGATTAGATTGCTCGATCGCGCTTTCTAATGCGATCGCAACGTTCGGATAAGTCTGACAAACGGTTAAACTCGGACAGATTTCTCGTGCAAGTGTCGCGAGTTCAATTGGATCAGCAGAACTATGACCAGAAACGGGAACAAGAAAAAGGGAATCTTGCGATCGCAGTAATGCCCTAAAGATATCCGCGTGATCTTTTGTCGACAACATTCCCATCACCCATTGAATCGGAGACTTTCCAATTTGATCAATGTATTGTCTCAACGCTTCAGCACTTGCCGGATTGTGCGCGCCATCGATCAGAATTTGATGATTTTTCCAGTCATACCACTGTAATCGACCCGCCCATTTTGTATTTTTGATGCCATTGATAATAGCGCTATCAGAAATGTTCCAGTTTTGCTGGCGGAGGAATTGGATTGCTGCGATCGCTAACGCTGAATTGTGTAATTGAATCCCACCTTGAAGCGGCAGTTGATATTTCAGCGATCCTTGATGTGCCCAACCTTCGATTAGTTGAGCAGGTTCGGGATAAACAGCGGGACAGTTAAGATCGGCAATTCGTCGATCGATGACCGTTTTTGCTCCGATCGGTAATTGTCCGATCACTGCTGGACAGCCTGATTTGAGAATCCCAGCTTTTTCGCGAGCAATATTCGACAGCGTAAACCCCAATCGTTGCCAATGTTCTCGACTAATCGAAACAATCACACTCACCAAGGGATGTTCGATCACATTCGTTGCATCTAATCGCCCACCTAAACCCACTTCAATCACGGCGACATCTACCTTTTGTTCGGCAAAATAAAGCCACATTGCCGCCGTTAACACTTCAAACTGAGTCGGCGAACAAGTTGGATCAATCTTAGATTGCACCTTGAGCAACGTTTGATAAAGAGCATCGGCATCGATCGATTGATTGTTAATACAAATTCGCTCTGTCCAATCGATCAAATGCGGTGAAGTGTAGCGCCCAGTTTTGTAGCCTGCCTCAGTCAAAATTGCCGCAAGATAGGCACAGACCGAACCTTTCCCATTGCTGCCTGCGACATGAACCACGGGAACTCGGTCTTGTGGATTTCCCAAGTCAAAAAGCAGCTTCAAACTCGCTTCTAAACCGAGATGCACTCCGAAGCGCTCATAAGATTGAAGCAGCGCCCCTATTTTTTCAATTGTTTCTAATCTTGCCATAGCCGAAAATTGCGATCGCTTAACTCTACAATAGATGACTGTTCACTGCGATCGCTGCTCATGTCTACTGTCACTGTCCGCGTTCCCGCCACCACTGCTAATCTAGGTGCTGGATTCGATTGTCTCGGAGCCGCCCTGACGCTCTACAACGAATTTCAATTCTCCACGATCGACACCGGATTGAAAATCACCGCAGCGGGAACAAAAGCCGATCGCGTTTCACTCGGTTCAAGCAATCTCGTGTATCAGGCGTTTGCAAAACTCTACGATCGCATCGATCGACCCGTTCCAGCAATCCAACTCGATATCAAAATGAATGTGCCATTAGCGCGAGGATTAGGAAGTTCTGCAACTGCGATCGTCGGTGGATTAGTCGGAGCCAACGAACTCGCAGGATCACCCCTGACTCAGCTTGAAATTGCAGAATTCGCAACCGAAATCGAAGGACATCCAGATAATGTCGTTCCGGCATTAATCGGGGGCTGTCGATTAGCCGCATCAGGGATCGATCGAGCTTGGGAAATTTGCGAGTTATCTTGGCATTCGAGCATTGTGCCGATCGTGGCAATTCCCGATTTTGAGCTATCAACTGCTGAAGCTCGGAGTGTTCTACCTGCAACTTACAGCCGTGCAGATGCAATCTTTAACACCGCTCATTTAGGACTGTTGATTCGCGGATTAGAAACCGGGAATGCAGATTGGTTAAAAGCAGCCTTACACGATCGCATTCATCAACCTTACCGAGAGAAGCTGATCAAAGGATACGAAGCGGTGAGAACCGCCGCGATCGATTCTGGTGCTTATGGAATGGTGATTAGTGGAGCCGGATCGACTGTGTTAGCTTTGGCGCATCAAGAAAAGGCTGAATCGGTAAATGCAGCAATGGAGAAAGCTTGGACGGAGTTGGGCGTTGGAGTGCAAGTGAAAAATTTAGCGATCGAGCCTCACGGAACGAGCTTAGTCGGTTAAGTCTGACTCCTGCGCCGCCTAAACTGAGCGCGATACTTTGCTTGCATAGCCTCTCGCTTTTCAGAACTAGATCGAAGCAGTGAGACGGAGACATCAATTGTGGTTGAAGAACTTTACACACCCGAACAACTCGATCGATTACATCAACAGTTGTGGCACTGTGTCTTGCAATTCGCGAATATCTCTGCAACCCAAGAACGCAATCGAATCGCCAGAGATTTGCATGATTCTCTCGGTTATGCGCTGACTACCGTAAACTTGCAGTTGCAGACTGCGATGAAGCTTTGTCAGCCGAATCCGACAGAGGCGCAGGAGTTTTTAACTCAAGCACATCGGCTCATTGCGATCGCAACACAGGAAATGCGGCACTCGGTTCGCGTTCTCCGAGCGGATACACTCGAAACTCAAGCATTTGAAACCTTGATTGAATCGCTTATTCAAGACTTCTATCAAACGACTCAAGTGCGACCTACTTTTGAGATCGATCGTTCAGTCCAACTTACTGAACACTTGAAAACTCCGATTTATCGAATCGTTCAAGAATCGCTTAACAATGTTCAGAAATATGCTCAAGCAACAGTCGTTCAAATTCAAATCGAAGTGACTTATCGACAAGTTACGCTCAAAGTGCAGGATAACGGTCGAGGATTTGATCCAGCGATGATCGTCGGTGGCTATGGATTAAAAGGAATGCAAGAACGAGTTGCGATGCTACAAGGAACGCTTACAGTCGATTCTAAGATAGGAGAAGGGTGCTGTATTATTGCCAGAATTCCGACGCAAACTGAATTAATCGATCGCGCTTCGATTGAAATTGGAGAATGGCAACCGCTCGATCTCAAGAATTGGTTGTTCTAGAACTTTTGTTGGAGTAAATCGATTGTATGCTCCAACAGAAGATGGAAAAATCAACGGGCTGCGATCGCAAAGCTGTCTTACGGTTCACAATCAGTGCAGCAGTATTTTATTCTCAGCCATGATCACCCTGCTTTTATTGTTCACCTTAATGATCATTTGTTGGCGATTGATGCAACTTGTACAACTAAACCGTCAGTATCAGCAACTGATTCAAACCCAGAACAAAGTTATCCTGCTTTAGGACAAGCGATCTCAGCATTAAATATTCAGTTACAAGTCGCTCACAAGCTTTGGCAAATCAATCCAATTCAAGCCCAGCGATCGCTCTATGAAGCTTATATGCTGAGCGCAAATCTAATGCAGGAAATTCGCCAAACCGTTAAAACCTTAAACTCAGTGCAAAAAGATGAATTCCAAGATTCGCTTACTTCTCGTCGATGATCAAATCTTAGTTTGTCAAGGTCTAAAAGCCATGCTGAGCTTGGAGCCAGATTTTGAAATTGTGGGCATGGCAGAAAACGGAGAAACTGCGATCGCCCAATTCGAGCGACTACAACCAGATTTAGTGCTGATGGATATACGAATGCCTGTGATGAATGGTGCAACAGCTACTCAGACGCTCTGTGAAAGATTTCCGGGTACTAAGATTCTCATTCTTAGTACCTATAATCAGGATCAAGATGTTGCCGCAGCAATTCGAGCTGGAGCAACAGGATACTTACTCAAAGATATGCCCTCCGAAGAACTTGCAAATGCGATTCGTAGCATTCATCAAGGTTATACCCAACTTGCTCCCGGCATTCTAGAGCGCATTGCTCATCCACCCCAACTAATTCCACCCGAATTTGCAGAACTGACAGCGCGAGAATTAGATGTAGCTCGCTTCGTCGCGATCGGAGCAACCAATCAAGAAATTGCCCAAAAGCTATTTATTTCTGAAAGCACAGTTAAAACGCACATCAATAATATCTTTAACCGCCTTAATCTGAAGAATCGATCGCAGTTAGCGATTTTTGCAAACGCTGCTTTAAGACCTTAGCTCGACTTTATTTATTTCCTGAACCCTTTAGATAGCGATCGCGCTGGCATGTCAATTTTTTTTTGATCTCAGCTAAAGTGTCATTATCGCTGTCTCGAACGCGAAGTGCGCTGCAAGCAACGACCTAACGCAGTAATGTACAAAACCGCTTCATCTTGCGGAATGCCTAACACTTCATTAACTTGATCATCAAAAAATCCACCGATGCCGCTTGCACCCAGTCCCAAATGACTCGCTGCTAAATTCATTCGCTGTCCTAAATGCCCCGCATCCATGTGTAAATAGCGATAAACGCGATCGCCATATTGCTTGATTGCGGTTCTCAAGTCAGCCGTGTGAAACACGATCGCGCTCGCATCTCGCCCTAAATCTTGACCCAAACATAGGAAATGCAGTTCTCGGCGGAAGTTCTTAAACCGAATCTGACGGAGTTCTTGAGCTTTAGGCGCGTAATAGTAACAGCCATCTTCAAGATCGGTCACACCCGAAACCGCAACAAAGGTTTCAACCAAATTCAAATCGAAATAATCCGGCGAACGATCGAGCTGCTGATCAATATAGTGCTGCGGTTGATACGTAAAATCTAAAATCGCGCTGAGTTCCTCGATCAATAAAGGTTCGCCGCTAAAGGCACGAGTCGATCGCCGATGAATCATCGTTTGTTCAAGTCCGTGCAGATCCGGTTCCCAATCGATCGGATTACATCCCGTCGGCACTTTCAGGCAAAACGGAAAATTATATTTATCAGAAGATTCGCTCGGCTCCGAAATTTTCCAATTTACCTTAGCGTTTGGATTGTGGGCGATCTGAGTCGCTTGATGAAAATAGTTCAGCAAACCACCATCGGGAATTTTCGGATACTCTAGCTGCGGTGCAGTCGGAAGCGCCGTCCGAGCCAGCGGCAGATTTTCTCGAATTTCAGACAAATCGGCGATCGGTAACACTGCGATCGCACCTTCTTGCTCAGAATCGAAATAAAGCAACTGATTGATCGCTTCATCTGCGAATCCACCGATTAGATGTGGGCGAAAATCGTACATCGCACAAGCAAGCTCAACGTTGCCGATCAAGTGTCCCGTATCAAGAAAAATTCGGCGGTAAGCGCGATCTTGGTAGCGCCACGCAGACCGGAAAAACACCGCAGAAAGCACGATCGCAAGTTGCGTGTCCTCTAGAACTGGATTCCAAAAACATGCAGACTGAAGCGCTGTCCAAACATCCGCTTCCCAAAAGTTCAATAGTGTATGAGTTCTTGCTTGATAGTTGTAGAGTCCCGCAGGAAGATCAGGCGTTCCGCGTGAAATCAGATAGACTTCGGCGGGATACAGTCCACCTGCTGACGGCGACGATCGCAAATAGTGCGGCTCTCCATTCGTCGGAATTGCGCCCGTAAGACCGTAGCTACAAACCAGCAGTTTAGAAAGTCGCTGCCACCAGTCGTCACAACTCGACTCTTCACTGAGATAAGGTTTAAGATCGATCGACGCGCCAAACTTATAAGACTTGAACGGGATTGGCTGCTCTTCCAAATTCAGCGCTTGGCTTTTGGCGTGAATCGTTTCCGGGTCGTATTTGGTGCGTTCGTGATAATGTTCAGCGATCGACACTTGCAAGTCCGGCATAATTGTTCTTTCGACTGCGTACTATTTCTGATATTGACATGAGAATGGAGATGAGAGCTAGACATAAAAAACATTTTTTTAAGACATAAAAGTTTGCTGATAACGTTTCGCACTGGTTCTTTCTAGTTCTGAAAATTCTTGTTTGATCCCTAAAGAAAACATTAAGTATTCTTAACTTCTCGTCGGTGGTTTTTACATTTCTACATAGATGAAGTGTGTGATGGCTAGATTTTGAGATAGTAATGAAAACGATCGCGGCTGAAATTTTGATTGCAAGGTACAACCGGGGAGAGCGAGATTTTGAAAGCTGTAACCTGGAGCAAGCGAATTTTTTTGAGGCAATGTTAGCAAATGTCAATTTAGCTCAGAGTCGCTTGAATCGCGCCTATCTACCTTATGCCAATCTACGACAAGCCAACTTATCTTCGACCCAGTTAGAAAATGCTGAACTCAGTGATGCCCAGCTGCATCAAGCAAATTTAACCAGCGCAAACTTAGAACGTGCGGCGTTAATGAGATCAGATCTCAGTTTGGCAAATTTAAGTCGTGCGAATTTAAGTAGCGCGAATTTAAGCGGGGCGAATTTAATCAACGCAGATTTAACCAACGCGGATTTGAGACAGGCGGATCTGAGTCGTGCAAATCTACGACAGGCGAATCTAAATGGCGCGAATTTGAGCGGGGCAAACTTGGCGCGATCGATTGATCTCGACATCACAGGCGCGATTGTCGATGTGTTTACGATTTACCCCGATGGACATCGCCAAGGTGAATCGGATTAAAGCCGCCCTAAGTCTGGAAAAACCTCTTGCACTGCGGGATGAATTAATTGGTGATTTTGAACGTTCAATCCTTTGGCTAATGCTGAATCTCGATCGAGCGCCATCATGCCATGATTTGCCAGTTTGATCACATACGGCAGCGTACTGTTATTCAAAGCCTGCGTTGCAGTCCAAGGTACGGCTCCCGGCATATTTGGCACACCGTAATGCACGACTCCTTCATCGAC
>CAXTDB010000182.1:0-9882 GCA_964242045.1 uncultured Leptolyngbya sp.
GTGAATGTTCTGTTTGCTGAAATCAAAGGTACTCAAGATCCAGCGAAGCGGAAGGAATTCTTCATGCAGTTGGATGGCGACCTACGCGCTCATGCGATCGCAGAAAACGAAGTTGCTTATCCGGCTGTGCGTGGTAAGTATGCAGAGAGCGATCTGCAAGAACTCTATGATGAGCAAAACTCCTGGTTCCCCGCACTCGATGCGATGGAAAAAATGGATGTGATGTCTGAACAGTTTATGTCTTCGCTCCAACGCCTGATGGACGAAATCATGGATCACGTGCGTCAAGAAGAAAGCACCTTCTTTGCGGCTCTGCGCGATAACTTCAGCAGCCAACAGCTAGAGCAGATTGCAACCGAGTTCAAAGCGAAGAAGAGCGAAGTTCAGCGCCAAGCTGCAAAAATGTAATTCGCATTGATGCCTGTCTTCTAATCGGGATTTGATTTAAGGGGTTATAAATCGGGGGGTTAGTTGTTAACCTCCCGATTTTTGTGTGTGAGATAATGATGCGATGACTTTAGAAGAACTAATTCACACAAATGATCGATCGCGTCTAGAATCCCGCGCACTTCAAGCTCCTACTTTTGGAATTGATGCGAACAATGTTCGCGATCGCATTCAAGCCCGGTTAGCTCTGTTTCATCAAAGCTACAGCGCGATCGCTGCGTGTTGTTCAGAACTAAAACTATCTCCCTCGATTCAAACCATTTGGGATCTGTGGCTGCCTTTAGCTATTCAAATCGCAGCTTGGAAATCTACAAATCATTGTTCAATCCAAGGATTTCTTGGCGGACAAGGAACCGGAAAGACAACCTTGACCCGAATGTTAATTGTTATTCTGAATCAGCTTGGATATCGCGCGGTGAGTTGGTCGATCGATGATTTGTATTTGCCGTATGTCGATCGTGTTGCCCTGCGAAATCGTGATCCGCGAATGGTGCGTCGAGGTCCGCCCGGAACGCATGATGTGCAACTCGGAATCGACATTTTCAGGCAATTTCAGCAAGGAAATTTTCCGATCGCGCTGCCTCGATTTGATAAATCTGCACATGAAGGAGAAGGCGATCGAACGCATCCTGAAATCATCGATCGGTCCGATATCGTTTTGTTTGAAGGTTGGTTTGTCGGGGTGCATCCGATTGAATTTGAGTTTGAGAATGCACCAGAGCCAATTACAACAGAACACGATCGACAATTTGCGCGCGAGATCAATGAGCAATTACGGAACTATGTGCCGCTGTGGGAATTGCTCGATCGATTAATCGTGCTGTATGTTCCAAATTACCAACTCAGCAAGCAATGGCGCAAACAGGCAGAACATCGAATGATTGCTCAAGGAAAAGCAGGAATGAGCGATGCAGAGATTGATCAATTTGTTGAGTATTTCTGGAAAGCACTACATCCAGAATTATTTATTACGCCAATGGTTCACCATTCAGAAAAGGTAGATTTGATTCTTGAGATTGGATCAGAACACATCGTCCGATCGATTTACGCGAATCGATGAGAGTTAACGCGATCGCGCACAAGTTTGCGGATGACTTTCACCTAGAACTGCGGTAAAGTCAGCAAGATCACCGTGTTTCGTATTTGGTTTAATCTTATGCTGCATCGAGTCCTTGCGGCGAGTCGCCAGTTTGTTTTGATTGCGGTAATCTGCTCGTTTGTCGCATCAATTACAGTTTTGATTTATGGCGCAATTCAAACTTTCTATACTGTATTTCACCTCTTTTTTGCAGGCACAGTATCGAGCAAGGGAGCCAAAGCGCTCGTGGTTTCCTTTGTTGAAATTATCGATTTATTTTTATTAGCAACCGTATTTTATATCACTGCGCTTGGACTCTACGAATTGTTTATTGACGATCGCGCCAAGGTTCCAGGCTGGCTGGAAATTCATACGATCGACGATCTCAAAGGAAAGCTTGCAAGCGTTGTTGTTGTGGTTCTCAGCGTTTCTTTTCTCGGTCAAGCAGTGAAATGGGATGGCAATGGCGACCTACTTCCTTATGGAGCTAGTGTCGCTTTGGTCATTGCGTCTCTGTCTTATTTCTTGAGCGCGCAAACCAAAAAAGTTAGCTCTAGACCATACCAGGAATAAGACGTTCTAGATCTAGATTTGCGGCGACTTGAGCCAGCTTTTCAACATCAGTTGGATCGCTTAAATACGGAATCAATCCGAGAACTGGAATCCCGGTTAATCGCTGAATCAAATTAATCGATGCCCAGTTCTCAATTTCCTCATCGGAACTCGATCGAACACAGTTCAGCACAATTCCTTTTAGATGAACTTTCGACTGTCGCGCCAGTGCCACATTCGCCACCGCTTGCCCGATCGCACCCAATTTCACGGGCACAACTAACACCGCTGGTAAATGCCAATCCCAAGCCCAGTCTGCTACCGTCGTTTCATGCGTCACAGGCGATCCCAGTCCGCCCAAGGCTTCAACTAAAACAAAATCGCGCTGACTCCGCAATGCCTCAAATGCTTTCCAAACAGGCTCAAGTTTAACCCGCTTGCCTTCAAGATCTGCCGCGATCGGAGGAGCCAGCGGCGCTTCAAAATGCAGCGGATTTAACTCCTCTAGTGTTTGATCGAGATTAAATAGCTGACGGTACAATTCGCGATCGCCTATTCCCGTCTGCAACGGTTTCATCACACCGAGAGAACGCGAGCTACAATACTTCTGCCAATACGCGATTAGTGCCGTGGTTAATACTGTTTTACCCGCATCGGTATCGGTTCCTGTAATTAAAAGTGCATTCACGATCATTTAACATCCACACCTAGTGTAAAACTGGTTTCCCGATCGCTGGTGACCTCGACTTGATAGCTACCGCCCGTGGGCACAATTCCCTGCCAGTTTTGCAGGTTTGCTCCATCTTCAACCGCGCGCCCATCGGGATATCGTACCGTGAATCTTGCCCCCTGAGAGAGATTCAGCGACAAAGTTTGTTTCGGTCGCACATTGATCAGATATCGGCGCGTGGTTGATGCGTTAACCGTGTTGCTGACTTGCACTCCGGTTTGACCCTGCGGAATGCCGATGACTTCTTCGGTAACAGTAGGGCTTGGGGTCGGAGACGGAGATGGAGCCGGGGAAGGCGTTGGAGTTTGCAAACTAGCGTTCAGCTTAAAGTTGCTCTTGGAAATGCCTTTAACGGTTCTAAGTTGTACGGTGTAGTTTCCGGTAAAAGGAAGTTCGCCTGACCAGTTTGTTACGCGATTCGCAGCATTGTCTACCGGATCGCGATTTGGAGCTAGCACACTTAGCAGCACTCCTTCGCCCCCTAAGCTGGCATTCAATTGCTGTCCTTGGTTAGCGGGGATGATGAAATTCAGAGTTTCGTTCGATCGTAGTGTACCACTGCGAGTCGCTGCCCCGCTGGTTAAATCTAATTGCTGACTGTAAGTGACCGGATCAGGACTCGGACTTGGACTTGGTGAAGGTTTTGGGGTCGGAGTTGTGGTTGGACTCGGTGAAGCGGTGATCGTCGGAGTCGGAGTCGGGGACGCGATCGGTTGACCTGCATTCATCAAAGCGCGTGTAATCGTCCAAGCACCTAATCCGGTGAGCAAAACTAATCCGGTTCCGATCGCAAAAACCGCCCAAGGATCATCCCACAGTGAACTGCGAGTCGGAATCGAGGGATCATTGCGACTTTGCAGATTTGTCGGTGCGACGGTTGGATCATTGCGATGTCCGATCGCGACCGTTTCAGCTTTAGAAACGTTTGTGGGCTGAACGTTGCTTGGTGGCGGCGTTGCGGGCAGGGGAGCAATCGTCGCAGGCGATTGAAGTATTTGCATCACTTCGGTCGCAGACTGAAAGCGATCGCTGACTCGGTAACTTAGCATTCGATTCAGTACTTGTCCGAACGTTGGCTCTAGATTGACATATCGCTGCCAGCGCCAAGTCATCGTGTTTTCGTCAAATAAGTCTTGTGGCTCTCGTCCAGTGAGTAATACAACTGCTGTGACTGCCAGCGCATACAAATCACTGTTTGGATATGCGCGTCCGGTTTGCATTTGTTCGGTTGGGGCATAACCGAGTTTGCCAACGGTTGTGTGTTGTTTAACGGTTTCTTGGGCTTGAATGCGAGTCGCGAGATCTTTCACAACACCGAAATCAATCAGAACTGGAAGCTTATCTCGATCGCGCAAAATAATATTATCCGGTGCAATATCGCGGTGAATAATGCCTTTGCCGTGAATGTATGCCAACACAGGTAAGACTTGTTTGACCAATTGGGTAACTTCGCTTTCTGAGAACACATAACCGCGTGACTTGCGTTCGTCTAACAGCGATCGATACGTACTGCCTTCGACATAATCCTGAACAATAAAGAACCGCTGATCTTCCTCAAACGTGGCGCGAAATTGTGGAATTTGAGGATGCTGAATCGCGTAGAGTGTTTGCGCTTCTCGCTGAAATAATTCTTTAGATTTTTCAAGTGCATAAGGATTATCTTGCGGCGGTGTGAGTTCCTTAATTGCACAGAGTTCGTTAAATCGTCCTTGATCTTCTGCCAGGTAAGTTCGTCCAAATCCTCCCTGTCCCAAAACGCTAAGGATGCGGTAGCGGCTTTGTAAAATCGTAGAGGTTGGGATAGGTGGCTGCATATCAATGGCGATCGCGGTACGAACTACTAGAGGGACAAGAGAGAACCGAGGTTCCAAATATTCACTTATATCTTATCGCGCGCAAATTCTCTCACTTCATTAAGGGATGCTACACTCGATTGCACAAATTCTGGAAACTTGTATGACCGATAGCGAAAAGATTGAAATTCTGATCGACCAAGTGGGACGCATGACTGAGAGCATTACTGAATTGCGTCTAGGAATGGAATCTGGATTTCAAGAACTCAAAACTGTAACCGAACGCCAAGAACGTAATATTGATCGCTTAATGAGCATCGTCGAAACGCTGATTCAATCGCGACAACCAGAGCGCTCCTAACAGGACTAATCAGATCGGCGCGACTCCGCCCTAGAACGGAATTTTCAAGGTAATCTAGGAAGTCTATCCCAAGGCGTTTGCCGTTCTGAAGTTCTAGCCAATTCCATGCACACTTTTCTTCCCATCGCCTACTTTAAGAATCAGTTCCTACCGTTCGCTGAGGCGAATGTGTCGATCGCAACTCATGCTCTCCACTACGGAACAGGCGCATTTGGTGGTCTACGCGGCATTCCTGACCCAGAGAACCCAAATCGAGTTTTGTTATTTCGGCTCGATCGACATTGCCAACGATTGAGCCACAGCGCGAAATTCTTAGGCTACGATCTGCCTGCGGATAAGATTCAGAGCATTATTACTGAGTTCGTCAAGAAAAATCAGCCAGAGCGATCGTTTTATATTCGCCCGTTTGTTTACACCTCGGATTTGGGAATCGCACCTCGGTTGCACAATATTGAAAAAGATTTTTTTGTGTACGGGCTAGAGTTGGGTGATTATTTGTCTCCAGACGGGGTGAGTTGTCGCATTAGTTCTTGGTATCGGCAAGAAGACCGCAGTTTACCGCTCAGAGGCAAAATTAGCGGGGCTTATATTACGTCGTCGCTGGCGAAAACAGAAGCGGTCGCCTGTGGATTTGATGAAGCGATTTTGCTGAACTCACAAGGGAAGGTGAGCGAAGCATCTGGAATGAATATCTTTTTGGTGCGAAACGGGGAACTGATTACGCCTGGATACGACCAGGATATTTTAGAGGGAATTACGCGAGATAGCATTTTGACGATCGCGCGCGATTTGGGAATCAAAACGGTTGAACGTCCGGTCGATAAGTCTGAGCTATTTATCGCGGATGAAGTGTTTTTGAGCGGAACAGCAGCAAAGATTACACCCGTCAAAAAAATCGAAACGTTTGAGTACGGCAACACCCGATCGATTACTGACCAATTGCGCGAAGTGTTGACAAAAGTTACAGAAAATCGCGAGGAACGGTATCGGGAGTGGGTGAATCCGATCGAGATTCGATAGATTAAGGGTGTGTCGTCGTATTGGATAGACGATAGGGAGCTTTGATCGATGTTGAGTGCGGGACAAACGCTATACGATCGCTATCAACTTCAAGAAAAATTAGGTCACGGTGCAGGGCGACAGACTTGGCTCGCGATCGATCTTTCAGCGAAGTCCGAACCTGTAGTTGTGAAGCTATTGGCGTTCGGGGAACAGTCGCAGTGGGATGATCTCAAGCTGTTTGAGCGAGAGTCGCAGATTTTACGACAGTTGGATCATCCACGCATTCCTAAGTGTCGAGATTCTTTTTCAATTGACGATCGTATTTTGTGGTTTGGCTTGGTGCAAGACTATATTCCAGGAACTTCGCTGAAACAGTTGATTCAGGACGGCAAGCGATTTTCGGAAAGTGAAGTGCGAAAAATTGCGATCGAGGTTCTGACTATCTTGCGTGATTTGCATAGCTTAAATCCGGCAGTTCTTCATCGAGATATCAAACCAAGCAATCTGATTTTAGGAGCCGATCAGCAGATTTATCTAGTCGATTTTGGAGCCGTACAAGATCGAGCCAGCATAGAAGGCGCAACGTTTACCGTTGTTGGAACGTATGGCTATACCCCGATCGAACAGTTTGGCGGTCGCGCCGTTGCCAGTTCTGATCTGTATGCGTTGGGTGCAACGTTGATTCATTTACTAACTGGAGCATCCCCAGCCGATTTACCTCAGCGTCAACTTAGAATTCAATGGCGCGATCGCGTGACATTATCTCCCACGTTAGCCGATTGGATCGATCAGCTTTCGCATCCTGATTTGGAGCAGCGGTTTCAATCGGCAACTCAGGCAATTGAGCGCTTAAATCTGTCTGACAATCCGGTTGCTTTTGCGCCAGTCGAACGTCCGAAAAATACGCGGATTCAATTAGTGCGATCGAAAAAACGTCTAGAAATTGTCATTCCCCAAAATCAAGAAGACGAATCTTTCTTAGATTTCGGATGGCTGATGGCGGCAGTTGCCTTGCCTGTTTTGATGTTTACTGTGCCGATGTTCATGTTTATGTTGGTCGCGGGTGTGTTAAGTTCTGCAAGCTGGATTCTCATTCTGGGACTGATTGTATTTATTCTGTTTATCAGTCCTTCGTTTCAGCGGACCTACGTGAAGTTCGATCGCCGAGAATTTATCGTCGAAACGCAGCGATTTAGAACGACCAGCAATCGCATGACCGGAATTACGCGCGATATTCGAGAAGTGCGGCGCGACTCAAACGGGATAATTACGATTACATCTGGCCCGTATCGCACTGGATATCGGTTGCATCAATTTGGACACGAACTCACCGATTTTGAGCAGGCTTGGGTTTTGAAAGAAATTCGATCGTGGCTAAAACTCAAATCTGAGATTTAACTCAAGATTTTGTTAAGTTCCGCAAAGATGGGAGAATAGAGCAAATCCACACTATTCATCGATCGCACTATCATGGCTGAAATCCAATTCTCAAAAGGCATTACCGAAGAAGTTATTCCTGATGTCCGTTTGACGCGCTCAAAAGACGGAACCAATGGAACTGCAACCTTTATCTTTGAGAAGCCAAAAGCGCTGGAAGCTGAAAACACAGACAGCATTACGGGTATGTACATGATCGATGAGGAAGGCGAGATTCTGACACGCGAGGTCAAAGCCAAGTTTATCAATGGTCAGCCTTCAGCACTCGAAGCCCTCTACATCATGAAGTCCGTTGAAGATTGGGATCGCTTTATGCGGTTTATGGATCGCTATGCCGAATCCAACGATTTAGGCTTTACTAAATCCTAATGTCTCGTCAGCCGCACCCAGACGACCTTGCGATCGCAGTTCGATGCGCTGTGATTACCGTGAGCGACACCCGCACGATCGACACTGATCGCAGCGGACAACTGATGCAGCAACTCTTAAAGCAATCCGGGCACACGATTGCACATTACGCGATCGTGCCCGATGAACCGGATCAAATTCGATCGCAATTAGAGATTGATGTTGATGCGATCATGCTCAGCGGTGGAACAGGGATTGCGCCTAGAGATACGACTTATGACGCGATCGAACAATTACTCGAAAAAACACTTCCAGGATTCGGAGAAATTTTTCGATCGCTGAGCTATGCAGAAATCGGATCAAGAGCGATCGCATCGAGAGCGATCGCGGGTGTGTATTCAGGTAAGTTAATTTTTTCGCTTCCTGGCTCATCAAACGCAGTAAAACTCGCGGTTGAACAATTGATTCTGCCGGAACTCGTTCATCTCGTGACTCAACTGAAGAAATAATTAGCGGCGCTCTTGAATCAGCGTTTCGACAATTCCAACTAAGCGATCAATGTTGCGCTCTTGTCGTTCAGATACCGTTTTGAGTTCAGTAAATCCAGTTGTTACAAGCGATCGCAGTTCATCGAAGCCATGCTCGACAGTCTCTCGCAGTTCAGAAACGCTTCCTCGCAGTTCAGAAACGCTCTCCTGCATACCCGTTCGTAATTCTGTAACGCTCTCCCGCAGATCCATAACACTTTCTCGCATCCCCATCCGCAGTTCAGTAATGCTTTCGGTCATGCGTCCCACTTGGTCGATCAGAATTTCGATTTTTTCGCGATCGGTCATGTCGGTCATACGAAACCATTCCAGATCCGGTGAAACTGAGTGTAGCACTTCAATGCTTCAAGAAAAATAAATCGTAAGCTATCACCCTAACCTCGTAGAGACTATACTAGAAAAGTTGTTTAAATCTTCGAGTCAAACGAGGAACGTTCAATGTCGCGATATCGAGGACCCCGCCTCAGAATCACCCGTCGTCTGGGAGACTTACCCGGACTGACACGCAAATCCGCACGTCGCGCGTATCCGCCTGGGCAACATGGGCAGGCGCGCAAAAAACGCTCAGAATATGCGGTACGTCTAGAAGAAAAGCAAAAATTGCGGTTCAACTATGGCGTGAGCGAAAAACAATTGCTTCGCTACGTGCGAAAAGCGCGTCGTGCAGCAGGTTCGACCGGACAGGTACTATTACAACTGTTAGAAATGCGGTTAGATAATACTGTGTTTCGGTTAGGCATGGCTCCAACAATTCCGGGCGCACGTCAGCTAGTCAATCACGGTCATGTGACTGTGAATGGCAAAGTGGTAGACATTGCGAGCTATAACTGTCGTCCGGGTGACGTGGTTGCAGTCCGCGATCGCGATCGCTCTCGTAAACTAGTCGAAGCGAATCTGCAATATCCGGGATTGTCCAACTTGCCGAGTCATTTGGAGTTCGATAAGAACAAGATGACTGGAAAAGTGAATAGCGTCATCGATCGAGAATGGGTCGCACTCCAAATCAATGAACTGCTAGTCGTTGAGTATTACTCACGTCAGGCATAAGCTTTTTTCCGAAATCGATATTCTCCGCGGCAATTGAATATCTTTGACAGCCTCTCTCGTTCCGTCAGCGTGGGAGGTTTCGTCTTTAGAGCGTTGCTAGGGCGATCGCGTCTTGCCCAGATCGAATCATATTCTGAACGCTTTAAATCGACTTCGCTTCGCAGTCCTGATCGATTTGACAGGTGTATGCTCGAATCGATCGTAGTAAATCACTTAATGCCGCAGATCTGAATAGAAATCCATCTGCACCCGCAGCAAAAGCGCGCGAAGAATCGTCGAGTTGCCCAATTAGAACAATCACAGGCTTGTTCTCAGTTACAGTTAGACGCAGTTGATCTAGCACTGCAAAACCATCGAGTTCTGGCATGTTCACATCACACAGAATCAGATTTGGATGTTGGTCTTGGGCAAGTTCCAAGCCTGTAAAACTATCCCAAGCGACTGTGGTTTGAAAATCATCCAAGGCTAACCAGTTTGCTAACGCCGATCCTAACTCCAAATCGGCAGCGATAATTAAAGCTTTTCTCATCGTCTTGCTG
>CAXTDB010000183.1:0-9853 GCA_964242045.1 uncultured Leptolyngbya sp.
ATTAAGCTGTTTTAAAGTGGACGAAAGTTGGCGAACATAGTCTTGGTCATCGGCAAGGCGAGGAATGCGGAGGCGATATCGTCCTGTTGTCTGGTGAACCACTTGATACTGTGCTTCCCGCTCCATTTTTATTCCCTCCGACTAGTAGAAATAATTGTAGAATTTTGAACGATTAATTTAGAAAACTTGCGATGATTTTCACTGAAGTCCCGCTGGAACCGAACATCCTAAAGGCATACTTCAGTAGAAGCTGAAGTTGTCGCAGGGTGTATTTTGATTAGTAGAACAGGCGCAGTCCAAAAAAGGATTAAAAAGATAGCTCTTTGTGTATATTGGTGGACGGAATCTCTTTGGTAGGCTCATCCACATAAACCTGTTTGATTCTTCGGTGGGTGGCGTATGGAAACCCCAGTTGAGGTAGTTCACACTGTTCTAGGACGAGTTCGCGTGCGGCTTCCCACTTTGAAGCGCCCTCCTGAGTATGAAGCCCTGCAACAACGGGTACGATCTCTCGCTGCGGTGAAAGCGGTGCGCGTCAATCCTACTGCGCGATCGCTGATTGTTCACTACGACCCACAGTCCACGCCAGAAGAGACTTTTAACACCAAGCTTATCTTTACGCTTCAATCCATTGGTTTAGCTGATCCGCAGGCTGAAACGGCAATTGATTTAACTGCTCGCCCCCAGGGTCAACTTTCGTTCGACTGCGAACCGATTCAACTAACGACTTATGAGCAAAGTCAGTTTGAAGCGATCGAAGCCTGGAAACACCGACGGATCGAGGGACTAGAAGCAATCCTCGGATGGTTGCTGATATCCAGCCGAGGATTACTGAATTTCTTGTTTCTCAACAGCGTTTTAGAGAAAGTTGCGGGGGGATGTGAGCGGGTTACTGGAAACTGGCAGCACGATTGGGAAAAGCTGAAACCCTCAGTGGGAGTTCAGCAGCCGATCGAGCTGCGGCGCGGGGCGCTCGAAAGGTCAGACCAGCTTTCCGCGCAGGTGACAAAAGCGGCTGAGAAACAGGCAGTCCTTCAGGGAAGCCTAAGTGGACTGTTTGATGTGTTCGGAGA
The DNA here is from genome assembly GCA_964242045.1 of uncultured Leptolyngbya sp. Lineage (GTDB taxonomy): Bacteria > Cyanobacteriota > Cyanobacteriia > Leptolyngbyales > Leptolyngbyaceae > Leptolyngbya. Next base: position 1,074 of record CAXTDB010000183.1, read on the forward strand.
AATTGCAGATGAAGGGCTAACGCTGGTTTTAGCAGTGCAAACCATTCATCGCGTTGGACTTTGCTACGGATACGCACCCCAGACCCCCGATGAACGAGCCTTTGCTTGGGCAATTTTCAATGCTGCGATCGCGCCAACTCAGGAAGAGTTTGAAACAACCCAAGCTACCCTGCGTCAGCTTCAGCGATCGCTCAACAAACAAGCACTCGAAGATACAGCGCTGGAAGATACGCTCGAAGAAGATGTGGAAGATTTGCTAATAGATACGGCGATCGAACAGGGAGTTGCTTTACTGACTGGAGAAACGTTTGCCGGAATCGTTCCCGTTCTGAGCGTTGTGATGAGCCTGCTCGCCGATCGCAACTTGATCACCAACATTAGCATCGCCGCGACGCGAGAATTTCAGCAGCGCTGGCTTTTAGAAAACCGAAAAATTCGTTTCCCTAACCCTTCTACCCCATAAGCTCAAAGGAGACTTTTATGATTTCAACGCTGCTGCCCCAACCTCAAACTCGCCTAAAGCGAATCAAAGCTTTTCAAAACGCCTATTTGATCTTTAATCCCGTTACAGGTGGGTCAAATTCCGATCGAGAACTAGCAACGATTCAGTCTCTGCTCAAACCGCACCTGAACTTGACCGTTTTGATGACTACGCCAGAGCGAGATGCGGCAGATTTAGCAAAAGAAGCGATCGCTAAAAACGCGGATTTGATTATTGCAGCAGGGGGAGATGGCACAGTGTCTGCGGCTGCTAGCGCAATCGTCAACACCGAAATTCCTTTAGCCGTGATTCCACGCGGGACTGCTAACGCCTTTGTAAATGGACTGGGTTTACCAAGTACGCTGGAAGAAGCGTGTATTGCGATTCTTCAGGGAGCAACGCGCACGATCGGGACGGTTAAATGCAACGATCAACTGATGCTGCTGTTAGCAGGAATTGGTTTTGAAGCCGAAACGGTGCAATCTGCCGATCGCGAGTTGAAAAACAAATTTGGGATGCTTGCTTATGTGCTTGCAGGCTTAGAACAACTGCAACAACCTCAGCACTTTGAAGCTCAGCTAGAAACCGAACAGCAAACAATCACGGTTCCGGCGATCGCAATTACCGTTGCCAGCATTGCCCCCCCGACTTCAATCTTGGCGCAAGGAAGCGGAGAACTGCGCCCCGATGACGATTTGTTTGATATCACGATTCTGTCGCCCACTTCTACGATCGATGGGTTGGCTTCCGCGATCGATTTGTTGACCAATGGTTTAGTTCATAGCACCAGCGACAACCCGCATATCGGCTATCTGCGGGCGAATAAAGTTACTGTCACTACTAATCCGCCTCAGCAAATCGCTTTAGATGGGGAAATGTTCGGCACGACTCCTGCCACCTTTGAGATGTTGCCCCAAAGCCTGACGGTGGTGATGGATTACCACGAATTCATCGCAGAACAGCAAAAGTTGGTGGGCTTACCGGGTGTGGATGTTGTCCACAAAGAAGAACACCACGACCTTGTATTGAACTATTTCTTGCCCGTGAATTTACTTGCTGTCTTGGGTGAGCAATTGCTAGAAGTGAGCCAAGCTACGATCGCGCTGTGGTACAAAATAACGACCGCAATTAATCACACGACCAACGCCTTGCTAGAATTCATTGCTCAAAGTTTTTATCGAATTCTTTGGGGAGTTGATCGCGCCCTTGAAGCGTTGCTTGACTCAGTTAAGACAGGAGTGAACTCGCCGACTGAACAGTCCACTCGTCCCGCTTCTGATCGAAGCCCCGCGCCTTCACTCGATCAAAATTCCGCCTTGACGGGGGTTCGCATTGCCCATAAAACGAGCGGACGCATTCGGGTGAAGATTCCTCGCTTGTCGAGTCAGAGCGGTTATTCTGAGCAAATTCTTCTGCAACTTCACCAGCTTAAAGGAATTCAATCGATCACCATCAATCCGGTAGCGGCATCGATCGTGGTTTACTTTGACCATCAGCTGTCTGTCGCAGAAATGGAACGGCAAATTTTGACTGCTGTAGCTCAAGCGACAGAAATTGGCAGCCCGAATGGTTCTGTTGGTTTAGCGATCGCCCCTGCTTAAACATCTCTTTAAAGTCTCACCACGCTGCTGCTTTGCCTTGAAATGAATTTCGGGCAAATCGAGCGAAGCGCTGTTGAAAAATGCGGCGAAATAAATTTGGAGTCGAAGATCAATTGCTGATTGAGATCGGATATGGGCGAGAATATCGCACCCAGTCTCACATTGGGCAAATCTGCGGGACTGAAAGAGTGTGCAGCGATCGCGTTCGATCGCGTTAGAGCCGTAGAACTCAGCGGTTTTAATGCGTAACTTTATACAAGCAGCTTAAAAATCATTTTATGTACGCAATATTCGTTTCTTCCTGATGCCAGTATTCACGGTCGTAGTTCTATATAGCTTGGTTAAAAAACTTGACAATCGCTCGATGAAGTGGGCTTCGATGGTCGTTTGATCTCAGTCCCTTCGCCGTAACCTTCATTCAGACAAAGGTTCAAGGAGGTCGAATTGCAGAAGAGGTGTGACCGAAATCGGAAACGTTCTAAACGACGGGGAATTTACTGCCCGAAGCATGAATGTTATTTGCACAGTGTCAGTCAGAAGCATCCGATTTATGCCGATCGTGCTGAACAGCTACAGCAACGGGGTCTTGCTCGTCGTCATGCGCTTCTTGCCGTTGCCAGTCGAACGACTGTGATGCTGAGTGGAGAATGGCTAGAAGCATTTTGGTGCGACGAATGTCAAATGCGGCAGTGGTATCATGTGCGGCGCTTAGAAAACAATCGGTATGAAATCTCGATCGCACCCCCCGAACTGTGGCAGCAAGCTACGGGCGTGACCAGTCCGCACGGCAATCCTTCCGTTGGCGAATTTACTCAGAAGTTTGCTCATAAAACCGAATATCAAGCCATTCGAGAGTTTCACTTTATGAGGTAACAATGGGAATTGATATCAATACGGCAAAATTTTTAATTTCAGCTTATGAAGACGGTGTGCGATTCGATCGCACAATCACGCTCGGTCGGCTCACGTTATTCGTGGATGAACAGAATTGTCAGTTCCTTCAGAAACAGCTCGATCGTACTGTTTCCCGTTCTACGACGCTTACAGCAAAAGGACTTGCAGAGCCGCTATTTGAAGCATTAGGTGCAGCAAAGTTAGATTCAATGGACAAGTCTGACTTTGAAGGCGCGACGGTGCTGCACGATATGAATTTCCCGATCGCGCAAGAGTATCATCAGCAGTTCGATGTGGTTTGCGATGGTGGAACTTTAGAGCATATTTTTAATTTTCCAACTGCGATTCAGAACGCCATGGAAATGGTGAAAGTCGGCGGACACTTGCTAATTCACACCCCGACGAATAATTGGTCTGGACACGGCTTTTATCAATTTAGTCCAGAGCTTTACTACCGCGTTCTGTCTGAAGAAAACGGCTTTCGCGTTAAGCGAATGGTCGTGTACGAAGTCGGAACCGATCAATGGTACGAAGTTGCTGATCCGGCAAAAGTGCGATCGCGCGTTTACGTGGTGAATGGTTGCCGTACTTCCTTGCTAATTTTGGCAGAACGCATCAAAGCGGTTCCCATTAATCAAACTCCACCCCAGCAAAGCGACTATGCTTTGATCAAATGGAATACTGCCAACCCAGAAGAAGCAAAGATTCCAGCCTCGATCGGTTTGAAACAGCGGCTTAAAGCAGTCGTGCTTCCGATTCTTCAACAAGTGAGAGCAATTCAGCGATCGATTTCTGGGCAAAAGCCGAACTATTTCAGCCAAAATCAGAAGTTCTTTACCCCTGTCGATCGATAAAGCTACATGAGAAAGAAACCTCAATCCGCGCGCATTGTCGTGCATCGTCCCGAAAGCCAGATGCGCCGTCCTAAACAGCTTTTACGAGAAATGGGGCGGGATTTGCTTGCTTCACGCGAGCTTGCCCGACAGTTGATGATTCGAGACATTAGTGCAAAATATCGTCAGTCGGTTTTAGGCTTAGGCTGGGCAGTAATTCCGCCTGTAGTGACGGCGATCGGGTTTTCATTCGCCAAAAGCGGCGGCGTGATTAATATTGGTGACACTGGACTGCCTTATCCCGCTTATGTGATGTTTAGTGTGACGCTGTGGCAGACATTTGTAGAAGCGCTAACAGGTCCAGTGCAAGCGGTATCAACAGCTTCAACGATGCTGTCACGAGTGAACTTTCCGAGAGAAGCGCTGATTCTGGCAAAGCTTGGTGAGGTTGGGTTTAACTTCGCGATTAAACTGGTGTTGATTATTGGATTGTTTTTGTGGTTCAAGATTCCGGTGGGTTGGAGCGTATTTCTTGCCCCTGTCGCACTGATTCATTTAATTGTGTTGGGGACTTTTCTAGGACTGCTGCTTGCACCGCTGAGTGCGCTATATCGCGATATCACAATGGCACTCACATTAATTACTGGTTTGTGGTTATTTCTTACGCCTGTGGTTTACCCGGTTCCGACGACTGGACTGTTTGGACTGATTGTGAAGCTCAATCCAGTGACTCCGCTGCTGGTCACCACCAGAGAGTTAGCCACAACAGGCATCGTTTCCGATCCACAAGGGTTTTGGATTGCAAGTGTGATTAGCATTATTGGACTGTTCATCGCTTGGATTGTCTATCGCTTGGGAATGCCTTTTGTAGTTGAGCGGATTAGTTCTTAATGATGACCAATGTTGCTGAAGAAGCTGCGATCGCATCCGCACCCCATCGAGATGTAGTGCTGTCGGTGAATCAGGTTTCTAAACGATTTTGTCGAGACTTGAAGCGATCGCTGCTGTATGGTGTGCAAGATATTGCGGCGGAACTAACCGGACTGCGCCAGCAAGGGGACTTTCTTCGCCCCAAAGAGTTCTGGGCACTCGATCGCGTGAGTTTTGAATTACGACGCGGCGAATCGATCGGGTTAATCGGTAAGAATGGTAGCGGCAAATCTACGCTGCTGCGGATTATTGCTGGATTGATTAAGCCAGATATGGGCGAAGTTGAAGTTCACGGTCGGGTGGCTCCACTGATTGCATTAGGAGCGGGATTTAACCCGGTGCTAACTGGGCGAGAAAATATCTTTGCGAATATGTCGATTTTGGGATTGACGCGGCAGGAAATTCTCGATCGCTTAGATGCCGTGATTGAGTTTGCGGAGATTGGCGATGCTCTAGATTCTCCGGTTCAGACGTATAGTTCTGGAATGGCAGCCCGGTTAGGATTTGCCTGCGCGATTCATACGAAGCCAGATATTTTACTGATCGATGAAGTGTTAGCGGTCGGTGATGTTCGATTTCGCTGCAAATGCTATCGAATGCTGAATGAGCTTCAAAGACAGGGAACTTCGTTTGTGCTGGTGTCACACAATGCCAATTCGATTTTGGGAGTGTGTGAATCCGGTGTGTATATTAATCAAGGAAAGCTAATTTCAACAGGTGAAGTCGATAAAGTCATTACTCAATATGAGTCTGATTTGTTTTTAGGAGAAATCGAAAAAACAGTCGGAGCGATTACGCTACCGGAAAAACCTCGATCGGAAAGTTTAGGACTTGATATCACCGCACTTTCTTTTAAAGATGCTCAGGGCAATGCTTTAGAGATTGTTCAAACAGGTGACTTGGTGCGATTCTGCATTGATTGTGTCGCTCACGATGCGATCGACGATCTCACCGTGGATGTTTTAATCCGAGAGCAGTTTGGTGAAGGCGAATGGATGCTGTTGCTGAGTAATCTGAAGACCAAGCAAACGATTAGCGTTACGCCCGGACACAATCAGATTCAGATGGTGCTACCGTACTGCGGGTTAAAGCCTGGTTTGTACATTATGAAGCTGAGTATTCGACGCGATCGACTTTATATGCTAGATGCGGTTGAATCTTTCCGATTCATTGTTGAAACGCAGCAAAATATGAGCAACTGTTTCTATTATCAGCCTGCTCAGTGGGAAGTCATCAAAGATTCAGAGAGGGTCGGATGATTACTTTCTTAACGTTTCACATCGATCCAACTCAAGAAGCTTCTGAACTGATTGCAAATCAGAATATTCTATTAGATCGCAAGCGTGACTATTTGCGAATGATTGAACTGCTCTCGCGATCGGCGCGGATCTTTCATTCAGATTGTCAGTTTGTTTTACTAACCGATCAGCACACCGATCTGCTGGATCTTGATCCCAGTCTTCGAGTCTGTCGCTATGATCTTGAACCAGATAAAGTGACGCTGAGCAAAGTTAGGGCACTGCGCGAATTTCTCGATCGAGATAGTGATCCTGATTCGCATTTTATTTTGGCGGACTCGGATGTTTTGATTAATGCAAACCTCGATGAATTGTTCGAGCAAGCGTTTGATGTGGGACTGACGTACCGCGACAATCTAGAGATGCCGTTCAATTCTGGCGTGATTTATGTTAAAAACAATCGCGATCGACCTAAGACCGTTGCATTGTTTGATCAGCTTATTGATCTCTATTGCAGCAAATACATGAATGAACTGTGGTATGGGGATCAATATATTTTGATTGATACCGTTGGGCGTGAAAGATTTTGGCAGCGTTCTTCAGACCTCATTTCTGTAGGTGAGTATCAGTTTTTGATGTTGCCGTGTCGTTTGTACAACTTTTCACCAGAAAACACCTACAAATCAATTTTCTCATCGCTTTCAAGTACGAAAGCAATTCATTTCAAAGGGGCACGTAAACGATTGATTTTGCCGTTTTGGAACGCCCATCTTGCGTATCGTGAGTATTCAGGGTTAAAAGCATTTTTGCCATTTGTACTAGGTAAGCTGAGAGTTTCAATCAAATCGTTCAGGGAACTCTTGCAGGAGCAGATTTCTCTAAGTCAGCGTTTCAAGCAGAAGTTATTTTCTCAACCTGAGTAAGAATAATGCAGACTTTATCAACCACCCAAACCTTTATCAATCTGGAGTTGCTCAAGTCGTTCGATCGACAAGCGTTTCTCGATCGTCAACCTTATCCCTGGCAAAATCTCGAAGGCTTTCTTACGAATGAGGGATTTGCAGCCCTCGATCGAGATTTCCCGCCTCTAGAACTATTTGAGCAGCATTCTGGAATTGAGCGCGCTTATGGGCAGCGTCCGCACAATCGCTACTATTTGGCTTACGAAAGCTCAATTTATCAAGGCAAACTGACCGAAAAGAGCGACAAAGGAATTGTCAGACGGAAAGAACTTCCGCTCGTTTGGCAACAGTTCATCACCGACTTAGAAACGAACGCGGACTATCATGAGTTGATTCGATCGCTGTTTGGCGTTTCTAAATACACGGTTCGCTATGCTTGGCATGTGGGGTTTGCAGGCTGTGAAGTCTCACCACACATGGATTCACCTGACAAAGTGGGAACTCACATTTTGTACTTTAATACCCGTGAAACCTGGAAACCAGAATGGGGCGGAGAAACATTAGTTCTGAGCGATAAGCGCACAGATGGTCTAAACCCTGATGTTTCTGACTTTGGTACGGTTGAAGTCTCCAGCATTCTCGACAATCGGAGTTTCTTGTTTAAGAATGATCCGAATGGTTGGCACGGTGTCGCTCCTTTAACCTGTCCAGAAGGTGCATATCGACGACTGTTTAACATTATCTTTGAGTTTCCTGAAGAGAAGCCTTCGCCGACGGCTCGACTACGATCGCTGGTGAAAAAATTCGTGTATCGATAACAAGACTTATGCAAACGAACACTATGGAACCGATTCGGATTTTTATCGGATCGAGTCTGAAAAATTCGGTCGAAGAAGCGGTGATGCGCTACACGCTGCAAAAGTACACGCGCGCTCCGCTCGATATCAATGTGATTGATGGGATTACGGGCAGGGTAAAGAACCTGAAAACAGGTGAAATCAAAGCGCTTCCCGATGGTCTGGCTGAACGTATTCCTGAAGCGACTGCTTTTTCTTACGCGCGCTGGGCAATTCCAGAATGGTGTAACCACCAGGGACGTGCGCTTTACTTTGATTCGGATCAGTTAGCGATCGCTGATGTTTCTGAGCTTTGGAACTATGACCTTGCTGGAGCAACACTGGCGGCTGTCAAAATCAAGCAAGTGAAATGCCATCAATACTACATTGATTATTTCTTGCAGCCTTTGATTGATACACCTGAGATTCTTTATTTGTCGAGCGTCATGGTGATTGATTGCGAAAAGACTCCTTGGAAACTCAATCAATTGGTTGATCTGATGGATCAGAATACGTTTTCACCGACGAGCTTAATGAACTTAGGCGAGGACTTTCGACAGTATTTCAATTGTCAAGTTACGTGCTTACCTTGCGAATGGAATCATCTCAACCGCATCGATCGAGATTCCAAGCTCGTTCACTTTACCGATTTAACCGATCAGCCTTGGCGATTTGATCACAACGACATTAGTAATCTGTGGGAACGGTTTTATCTAGAAGCGATCGATGCTGGATTTATCCCTCAATCTACGCTGGATACTGCATTTGAAAGAAAAGGAATTCTGCCTCGCATCAAAGCATTAGGCGAAATGCCAAAGCTGGTTCGTCGTCCGGTAAATTGGCTGTGGCGGACTTGGGATGGAACAAAGTTTGATTTGACTCGCTGGCTCAGTCATCAAGTGGAACGAATCAAGTTCTACGGCTCTCGGTTTATTCAGCGAACAAGTATTCACACCTAATGTCCTTAGAATCGCTTGAGACGACCGTTGCAGATCTCGATCGCTTTGCCTGGAACGCGATCTGCAACTGGTCGAACTATACTTCGATCAATCCCATCATTGATCA
>CAXTDB010000184.1:0-9826 GCA_964242045.1 uncultured Leptolyngbya sp.
ATCCTGGAAATAATCGCGCATCACATCTGGTAAATAATGCAGCGTGGCGATCACCTCTCGAATCTGGTGGCGTTTGAGCAAGTCGATGATGTGTTCCGCGATCGGGCGATTCAGAATCGGCACCATCGGTTTTGGCAGGTCACAGGTGAGCGGTCTGAGTCGAGTTCCCGATCCGCCTGCCATTAGCACTGCTCGCATACAGTCTCCTTCATAATTACCCAATGTTAAGATCGCTCTTTACTTAATTTGACAGTGCCAGCTTTTTTCGGACGCTCAACCTCACAATTATTAGCAAACGAGAATTCTTCCCGACTCTAGAGTTCGATTGCTAGAATCTGGAAATAATGATCGAGGAATTTGGCATGCAACTGTTACTGTTTGTGGCATTGGCGGTTTATGTCGTGGGCGTTTATCGCTTCTGGAAAGGATTTCGGCGCACGAACTTTAGTCAAGGCAGACTTTATTTAGCATTACTATGGCCCGCTTTGATGTTTAATCGTTCTTACCGTCAAAACTTCACCCGCGCGCTCAAAGGCTAAATCTCAAAGGCTAAATCATTGACTGTACAAGATTGGAATCCACAGATCGTGGCGATCGCCGATCGCTTTAACCGAGAATATCGCGGCGAAGCGATCGCATTGCCCGAAGAAGTTGAAGCGATGCCGATTTTTCGAGAACGGGTGTCGGGACAGCTTCAAACCAGAGTCACGTCTCCGTTTTGGCAATTGGCACAGCCCCAAAAGAATCAACGCTGCTTAGATATCGGCTGCGGCGTTGGTTTTTTGATTTACGGCTGGCGGGATTGGAACGCTTATTATTTCGGTCAAGATGTCAGCAAAGTCGCGTGTGATGCGATGAACGCCCGCGCGCCTCAGTTGAATTCAAAGCTGTTTCGGGGCGTAAAGCTAGAAGCCGCACATCAATTGCAGTACGAGGCGAAACAGTTTGATTTGGTCGTTTCGACGGGTGTGAGTTGTTATTCGTCGATCGATTATTGGTCGCTTGTGATTTCTGAAGTAAAACGAGTCCTCAAACCCGGTGGAGTCTTTGTGTTTGACGTGCTTGATCCAGATGCGCCGCTCGCTGAAAGCTGGGCAATTCTGGAAACTTATCTAGGAACCGAAGTCTTTCTCGAATCGCTGGAAGATTGGAAGAAACTGATTCAGACCGAAGGCGGTAAGATCGTCAAAACACAGCCAGGAGCGCTATTTCAATTGTATAAAGTGACGTTTTAAGGCTTTGAAAACGCAGTGATAGCCACAATCCGAGATTAGTAGTGTTTTCATGGCAGATATCTATGTCGCAATTCGGAATCAGGATAGCGCAGCAATGGCTTCAGTGAATGGAGAACTTGTCACTGTGTTAGTCACTCGTGCGGGTCAGTTTGTTGATCAATTACCTGCATCAATGCGCGGTGGAATGGCAATTTTTCAAGGCTTACCGAGCGGGCAATACACGGTGATTGTTCGACATCCTGATCTAGCTCCGACCGAAGCTCGACAAGATTTAGACATTCCTGAGAATGTGATCGTCGGACTTCGGTTCACTTATAATGAGCCAGAGCGCCAACTGCTGAATACTGAGATGGAGGTTAGCTACTTGCCATGATTGAAGATCAGCCACATCAGTACGCAGTTCCACATGGGTCGATCGAAGAGTATCGAGCGGCGGTCTATTTCGAGAGCCTCTGGCTTTGGAAAGAGAAAGATCCTGCATGCAGAGCGACGATGGCGCGTCAACTCGCCGAATTTGCCGCAACTCTGGCAGATTTAGAGGAAGAAGTGGCGAAAAAGATCAAGGAACAATCTTCTAAATCTGAGTCGGAATGCCTAAACAACGGCTAGATACACTCCTGGTTGATCGTGCCTTCTGCTCGTCTCGTCAACAGGCGCAGCGATTGATTCAAGCAGGCGAAGTGCGTGTCGATCGACAGTTAATCGATAAACCCGGAACTGAGGTTGAAATTAGCGCCACGATCGACATTAAAGCGCGATCGCCGTTTGTCTCACGCGGGGGTGAAAAACTCAGCAAAGCGTTGCAGGAATTCCAGATCGAAGTTCGCGATCGCGTTTGTCTCGATGGTGGGATTTCAACGGGCGGTTTTACCGATTGTCTGCTTCAATCAGGTGCGAAACAGGTGTACGGCGTTGATGTTGGGTACGGACAGGTTGCTTGGAGTTTGCGCCAAGATCCGCGCGTGATTTTGAAAGAACGAACGAATATTCGATATCTAAAACCCGAAGCGTTGTACGCGGCTGATCACCCGATTCCTGATTTAGCGGTGGTCGATGTTTCGTTTATTTCGCTCACCAAAATTCTGCCTGCACTCTGGGAGCTTTTGCAGTCACCAAAAGAAGCGATTTTGCTCGTGAAACCTCAATTTGAAGTGGGACGCGATCGCATCGGTAAAAAAGGCGTGGTGCGAGAAGTCAAAGATCAAGCAAGCGCGATCGCACAAGTGTTAGAGAGTTCTCGATCACTGGGTTGGCAGTATCAAGGTCTTACTTGGTCGCCGTTACTCGGCCCTGCTGGCAACATTGAGTTTCTTCTGTGGCTGCGATCGGACTCTGCAACCACGCCACCCGATTTTGATCAGATTAAACAACTCGTGCAATCTGCCCAGAAAGCGTTACTCCATTAGTTTTTGCTGAATTTCAACGCCTCGGTTTTGCATGGCTCGATCGAACAATTCCGTCGGTAGCGCTTGCTCGATCGCCCAAACTCCCGGTTTTTTCAACTCACCGGACAGCAACATTTCTGCGACCGTTCCCGTTCCAATTCCGGATGCAACTGCCGTATCAGGATGCGTCAGAGTTGAGACACAGCGCATTGATCGACCGTCTTTTTCTCCGGTCACTTCGGATCGAATCGCGACCCCGATGCCACTGAAGCGATCGCTTACATCAGTCATCGAGTGGCTGACATGCGATAGAAATTCGATCACCGCTTTCGTTTGCAATAATTTCGGATGCCACCAGCGCGCTACACTCCAAGTCAGATAGTTATAAAACGTAGGCACAGTCGCAAATTTTGTAATCACCGTTTTCACCGGAAAGGTATCCGGTAAAGTGAACGCTTCGGGCATATCAAACCAGTAAACGCCGACTTTGCCATACTTCGGAAACTCGACGACTTCGCGATCGCTATACGGCTTGACGCTTTTCCATTCGCCCCCGATCCAAGCTTCAAACGGACGCTGCAACCCTAGAAACGTCGTCCGCATCACGGTGACACCCGCTCCACCCGATCCCGCGACAACATAACTTAAATGGATTTTTTCTACCTGGTCTAACTGTTCAACATCTCGCCGCACCATGCTATTAGAAATGCCAGGAAAAATGCCTGTGTTAATAATCGCAGTCACACCAACCGATTCAGCATTTGATCGAAACGCCAATACTTTTCGAGTAAACGAAGGATGATCGCTGACATCAAGATAATTTACACCTTGATCAATACAAGCTTGTAAAACGCTGGCATCGCGATAGTGAAATGGGCCTGCACAGTGAATCACTAAATCGACTTGCTCGATCGCGGCTCTCAATCCAGAACCCGTCGTTAAATCGATCGCGATAAATTTGACTCGTTCTCCCAGTTGCCGACTGGCTTCTGCTCCGGTGACTAGATTGCGTCCGGCGATCGTAATTTCTGCTGAAGTGTGAGCAATCAAATCTGCTGCAACTTTGCTCCCGATGCGTCCGCTGCCACCGAGAATGAGAACTTGCTGTGTCATGAGCCGTCATTTGTTCACGTTAGTTTCGCAAGAATCCTGCACTGATTCCGAGCAGCAGTAGGACTCCCATTCCTAAACGATACCAAACAAAAATCCAAGTCGAGCGCTTCTCCAAATAGCGCAACAATCCGTAAATTGCTGCAAACGCGGATAAACTCGCGATCGCAAGTCCCAACAGCAAAAGTAACCATCCTTCAAGACTTAATCCCGCTTTCAATAAAGCATGTAGCTCTAGCGCTCCGGCTAGCACGATCGCAGGCAACCCTAACAAAAAGGAAAATTTCGCCGCCGTTTCTCGCTCCATTCCCAAAAACAATGCAGCAGTAAGTGTAGATCCAGACCGAGATACACCGGGAATCAATGCCAAGGCTTGAGCAAGACCGACCCAAACGCCGTCAATGAGTGACAACTGCTTAAAGTCTCGATCGCGGTTTCCCGTTTTTTCTGCCAACGCTAGCAGTAGCGACATGACGATCGAAGCAACTCCAATTACTGTCAAGGTACGAAACGGTGAACCACAAGCATTCAGCGTTTTTTTCAGTACGAATCCAGCGATTGCGATCGGAATGGTTCCGACTAAAATCCCGATCGTTAAGCGAAAATCTGGATTTTGATAATCTTGCTGTGAAACGGCGCGAATCGTTGATCCAATCAGCCGATTAATATCTTTCCAGAAGTAGCTCACAACGGCTGTGAGACTTGCTAACTGCATCGCCGCACTAAACGCACTTCCTGGATCTTGCCAGCCGAGCAGTCCTGGAACTAACCGCAAATGTGCCGTACTGCTAATCGGCAGCAACTCTGTAATACCCTGCACGATTCCTAAGACGATAATTTTGAACCAACCGAGTTGCACAAAGCCTAAATCAATATCGCCTGGACAAGCAGCGGCGGTGAGGAGCAAGTTCGTCATGTGACTTGAAGATAAAAACCGCTCCTAGTGTAATTGAGTCGATGCTTTCGATCGAGAACTTTATAGAATTCCTAAGCAATCTCGGCTTGAATTGCTTCGTACTGCGCCTGAAACCGAGGATTCTGCTTCACTGCAACCTCACAGGCTTGTAACGCCTTGTTTAACTGTCCTAATCGCCGCAAGCATTCAATCTGATAGTACCGGGCATAATCGAGCGAATTCGGGTCGCGTATCGCACTATTGATCGCAGCGTCGAGCGATCGTAAAGCCGCTTCATACTGTCCTAATTGATATAGCGCAAATCCACGATCGCTCAACACATGCGCGCTATCGGGTTGATACCGCAAGTAAAGATCGAGCGAAACGATCGCTTCTTCATATCGTTGAAGCTGCAACAACGCATCGCCCCGCTCATGCGCCAAATCTCGCCACTCTGGACGCAGCGCATGCGCTCGATCGTAACTCTTGATCGCGGCTTCAAATCGCTGGTGTTTCGCCAGGGCTAATCCGCGTTCGTGCCAAAGTCGAAAATCGTTTGGGTGCTGTTTTAAGCCTTGTTCGTAGACTGCGATCGCGCCTTCGAGATCTTTGGCGTTTTCGAGTTGTTTGCCGTAGCCAAGCCATTGAAGCGACTGAGTGAAAGGAAGCGGCTGATACGGATCAAGCGGCGGACGCGATCGATTTCTGCTGAGTGCTTGAGCGCCAACCGCAATGCCAAGGGCGATTAGGACAATACCCCAACCGACAATTGGCGAATTTGGAGAGAATGCGATCGGTGTAGAGGATGGCTCTGAAGTCGTGAAGAGATTTTTCGACATACGGCGGGTGAGTCAACGAAGCCGAATCCAATCTAGCATTTCGCTTTGCCGGATCTATTTTTAGGCGAGTCGTGCGATCGAGCCTTTGAGGTTAGCATTGATCAAATTTGCCCTAAATAAATTAGTATCTTTTAAGTCTGCGCCGCTAAAGTCACAGAGGATTGTTCGTCTCATCGTCGCAATTTCTTGATCACAAATAGAGTTGACCCATGATAGCCGATTCCGTTCCGATTGATTTCTCGATTAAAGTCGCAGAGTTCGATCGCGATTTCTCTGACATTTTTGCGGTTCGATCGCGCGTTTTTCAAGACGAACAAGGAGTCGATCCAGCGCTGGAATTTGATGGATTAGATCAAGTAGCGACGCATTTTCTCGCGTATGAAGGAGAAAGAGCAGTTGGAACCGCGCGCATTCGATTTCTCGATTCGCATACAGCAAAATTAGAGCGAGTCGCAGTTTTGGCGAATCGAAGAAGACATGGAATCGGTAGAAAAATTGTGGAAACTGCTCTAGAATTTTTGGCTAGTAAAAATATTTCTGATCTACGCATTCATGCTCAGATATCTGTAGTAGCGTTTTATCAAAAATTGGGATTTGTTACGGAGGGTGAGGAGTTTGAAGAAGCGGGAATTTCCCACATCAAAATGAACTACAAATTCCGTAACTTTAGCGAACTGGGATCGGTGTGAGTGGTTGCAAAGCAGCAAGAACAGAAGTGGACAAGGTTCTCGATCGTGGCAGGAGTTTGGGCGATCGGAGTTGTGATCGATCGAATTTGGTTTGCGGTTGATCGATCGATTCCTGCTTGGGATCAAGCCGAGTATTTAACGGGTGCAATGAATTTCTGGCGGGCGTTTCAGCGACCAGAGTGGTTTTCTCAACAGTGGTGGACGAGCGTTTGGTTACTTTCGTCTAAAATGCCACCGCTAGTATATTTGACGACTGCGCCTTTTATTCATTTATTCGGCTCTGGAGAAGATCGATCAACGTTAGTCAATTTGTTATACAGCGCGATTCTACTTGCATCTATTTACGGATTGGCAGTTC
The DNA here is from genome assembly GCA_964242045.1 of uncultured Leptolyngbya sp. Classification (GTDB taxonomy): domain Bacteria; phylum Cyanobacteriota; class Cyanobacteriia; order Leptolyngbyales; family Leptolyngbyaceae; genus Leptolyngbya. Next base: position 6,512 of record CAXTDB010000184.1, read on the forward strand.
GATTGTTTAGTATTCAAGTCGCAGTCTGGTCGTTGGCATTGTGCTTAATATTACCAGGACTATATGTGATTCGATTAGATTATCTGATCGATTTTCCATTAGTGGCGATCGTGACGCTGACTTTCTTTTGCCTCACGCTTTGGGCAACTGAAACAACTACGCCAATCACTGATAATCAATCCCAAACCGTAGCGCAACCGTCGATCGCATCGGTGACGCAATCGATCGCGATCGTACAATCTTTCACATTGCCGCAAATCAGAACGCTGCGATCGTGGTTTTATGCCGCTGCATTCGGAATTTCATTAGGGCTTGCATTTCTCACCAAACAACCTGCGTTATTTTTCCTTTTCACTCCGATCGTTTGGCTTAGCATTGTCGCAATTAGAAAAAAATATTGGCGGCGACTGATTCAACTACTGTTAGGTTTAGCGATCGCTCTTTCAATCTGTCTTCCTTGGTATCGCACCAATTGGCTCATTATCATCACGGCAGGAAAACGGGCGACTGTGGATAGTGCGATCGCAGAAGGTGATCCGCCGCTTACGAGTCTCGATGCTTGGACATATTATTTCAAAGTTTTACCTGCATTAGTGTCTGTACCGATCTTTGTCGTGGGCTTAGTCGGATTGCTGCTGTATTGGAAGCGATCAGTCATTCAAGAACAATGGATGTGGGTCGAAGGTCGCTGGCTAAAAAGCGCGGACTACGGCGGATTAGGGCGAAGAGGCTATCGACGCGAAATTTATCATTCTTGGCTGCAATCGGTTCGCTGGTTATTGATCTTTCTGATTGGCGCTTACATTCTTTGTTCTGTAAATGTAAATAAAGACGATCGTTATATCACGCCATTGCTGCCTGTGTTGGCGATTCTACTCGCGCAGGGATTATTACTTTTTCCCGATCGCTTACGGATTTTTCGCTGGGGCGCGATCGCACTTTCGACCATTTTAATGATCGCGAATCTATTACCGATTGAATTCAGTCCTAAATTTCTGCAAACTGCTCATGCTCGTCATGCAGTACTCTCAAGCGATTGGCATCAAGCCGACGTGATTCGGGAAGTAATTAACACAGAGCCAGATTTGAAAAGTACGATCGGGGTTCTACCTTCGCTTCCAGAATTCAATCAGCACAATCTGAATTATGCGGGCATTTTGAGAAACTTTCAGGTTTACGCGCGACAGGTCGGAGCCGACAAAAATCAGATTGAATCCGATGCGCGATCGCTCTCTTGGTATGTGACAAAAACAGGCGATGGCGGTGCAATTCGTCGTCCCGAAGCTTACTCCGCTGTTAATAACACGATTACAAATAGCCCAGACTTCCAGCTTCACCGATCTTGGAAAGTTCCTGATAATACTCAACTCAGTTTGTACCGCCGCTCGATCGCTCCAGTTCAAGTCGCTCCAAGCCCAAAACCCGCTGCACAAGTCAAACTCGAACAAATCCGCATTCCAAATCAGGCTGCACCCGGAAAACCGATGCCGATCACTTACCGTTGGTCTGGCTCTTGGGAACAGTTGCGCTCTGGCTCTCTTCTGCTCACGTGGACACGCATGGCTGACGATGCCGCCGAAACCAAGAAGCCTGCGGTTCGATGGTTTCACGATCACGCGATCGCGCTTGGAACCCTTCATCCTCCCGCCAACGCCGATAACGCGCCTTTCCAAGTCACCGAACGCCTCGCCGCTCTCCCGCCCCCGACCGCTGAAGGCGTTTACACTTTAACCGCTGCTTATCTCAATCGCGAAACCAAAGCGACTTACGCGATCGATAGTCCTGATGTCCGCTTAACGATCGCTTCCACTCCTGCACCCGAAGCACCAGAGCTTGATTCAGTCACACAACTGCGCGCGCTCGCTGCCACAATGCCGCAGGGAATCAAAGCGCTCGATCGTATTTTTGCCAAAGTTGGACAGCTAAATCAGTACGATCCGATTCAAGATTACGTCACACAAACAAGAGAAATTCTAGAATACCGACTGCAACAAGAACCGAACAATCTCGAATTCGCTTACGGATTAGCGTTATCAAATGTATTGAAACGCAGAGTTCAACCTGCGATCGATACATTAGAACGAGTTACGCAACTCGATGCCAAAAATCCCGCCGCTTATGCGTATCTTGCGTTTGTGAATTTGTACGACTTTCGACCGAGAGCCGCACAGAAGTCGCTTAATTCTGCAATGGCGCTAAATCCGAATCTCAAGGAGCTTCATACCTTAAATGCGATCGCGGGTTTGATGCAGGGAAATCTGGTGCAGGCTTGGCAGGAATATCAGCGATCGCAATAAACCGCAATTTTAGCTGCGTCCCACGGCGATCTCATTCGAGTGTTAGGCTGAGGAAGCAGACTTCGATCGTGTTCTAGTGACTTCTCCTTTTCTTTCCGAACGCTTACTTTTTACGCCTGCAACTCCTCAAGCAGATGCCGTTCCGCTAATTTTTGCTTTTCCGAATGAGTACAGTGTTGGCATCACTTCGCTGGGCTATCAAGTCGTATGGGCAACGCTGGCGGCACGATCGGATCTCGAAGTGGCGCGATTGTTTACCGATGTTCATGAATCTCTGCCGTCGGAACCAGAGCTACTCGGCTTCTCGATGTCTTGGGAATTGGATTATGTGAATATCTTAGGGCTGTTGGAATCTTTGGATATTCCGATTTGGAGTCGCGATCGCACGCATCATCCGATCGTGTTCGGAGGTGGTCCGGTTCTCACCGCGAATCCTGAACCATATGCCGATTTCTTTGATGTGTTTTTGCTTGGAGATGGCGAAATTCTACTCGATGCGTTTATCAATGCGTATCAGGAAGTTCGTCACGCCGATCGAGCGACTCAACTAAAGCATCTTGCCCAAGTGCCGGGAATCTATGTTCCGAGTTTGTATGAAGTGACTTACAAAAGTGCGGATGGCGCGATCGCTGCGATTACTCCGATCGAGGCGACTGTTCCCGCCCAAGTTCAGAAGCAAACTTATCGCGGCAATACCCTATCGGCTTCAACAGTCGTCACAGAGAAAGCCGCTTGGGAAAACATCTTTATGGTGGAAGTGGTGCGGAGTTGTCCAGAAATGTGCCGCTTCTGTCTGGCAAGTTATCTCACCCTACCGTTTCGAGTCGCGGATGTCGAAGCTTCGTTGATTCCCGCGATCGAGCATGGCTTAAAATTCACTGATCGATTAGGTTTGCTGGGTGCATCTGTGACACAGCATCCCGAATTTGAAAGCTTGTTAGATCATCTCAATCAGCCCCAGTTCGATCAAGTGCGATTAAGCTTATCTTCGGTAAGAACGAACACTGTCACTGAGAAG
>CAXTDB010000185.1:0-9792 GCA_964242045.1 uncultured Leptolyngbya sp.
CGCTATACTCGACTTCCAGACGCAGTGAAACGAGTAGTCAATACTGCCAAAACTCATGATCAACTGGAACAATTTAGAAATGTTCGCTTTGAAGATCTCGATCGCGCTCTGCAAACCATTCAAGACATTAGTTCACGCCTGCTGAAGAACCAATCTCGTCCTCAGTCTGAGCAAACTGATTTACAGCAAATTTTCGATCGGGCGCAAGAGGCTTCCCAACTGTTGCAAACCTTAAGTACAATGCCCACAGATTCTTAGCCCAGATTTCTCAGAACCATGGAAACGACTCCGATCCTGCTCGTTGAAGATAATCCGAAAGATGTCGTACTAATTCAGCGAGCATTTCGCAAAGCTCAAATTTCTGCACCCTTGAAATCAGTGAGTGATGGAGAAAAAGCGATCGCTTATCTTTCAGGAGAATCGCCTTATCAGGATCGCGCGGAGTATCCGATCCCGGTGCTGATTTTGCTGGATTTGAAATTGCCGCGTCGATCGGGAGCCGAAGTTCTGGCTTGGTTGCGTCAACAACCTGGGTTAAAGCGAATTCCAGTGGTGATGTTGACGGCTTCTAGAGAGTATGCCGATGTCAATCGAAGTTATGATCTGGGGGCAAATGCTTACATGGTTAAACCTGTTAGCTTTGATAATTTGGTTCGCATTTTAGATACGTTAAATGTTCACTGGTTGACGTTGAACGAAAAACCGCAGATCGTGGTTTAGATCTGCTGAGGATTTGATCTCAGGCTTCTCAGTTTATCAATGCTTGTGTTGAACCTCAGCATACGCAGCATACACGCCTTTGACGTTATACCAATTGAGAAAAATGCGGGCAACTTGTTCCGCAAGCTGAGGTTTACCTTGTTTGATTAGCGATCGCATCACAGGCGCAAGAGTTCGTTCATTCAGCAATCCACCTAGCGACAAAACTCCCCACAATATCTGATGAATCCACGTCATTTGAATCATCATTTTCACATCCCACGTGGGATGCTTTTGATAAAACACCACACCCATCCGACCGCGTTGAAGCTCTACATCAATTAAACGCGGAATTTGGTCTAAAGAAAAAGCGGGATGCCAATGATACCCGACTGCTTCCGGGCATTTAATCAGCTTTAATCCTAAGTTTTTTAAGCGAACACCGAGTTCTAGATCTTCCCAACCGTATTGTTTAAACCCTGTATCGAACAGTCCCGCCTCGATCAACCAATGACGCGCGATCGCAACATTTCCCGTTGCAAAATAAGCAGCCGAAAAATCAGTAATCTTATACGGCTCAGAGGTTGGATCATCAAAGTTTGCAGTATTAATCACACGACCATAAGTAAATAAGCGTGCAGGCTCGCCTGTGCCAGAGGCAGCGCTCCCCAGTTCTTTCTGAGCTTGAATCAGCGCTTCAACATGCGATCGTAAAAACACATCGGTTACAACCAGATCGCTATCAATAAATACGATCGTGTCGCCTTTTGCTTGTTCCACTCCGTAATTACGTGCGCCCGCCGCCCCTTTGTGATCTTGGCAAAACAAGCGAACATGCGGAAACTCAGCAGTATTCGACAACCATTCGACTGTGCCATCTGTGGAACCATCATCGACGACAATCACTTCGTAATCCGAAAACTGCTGGCGTTCGAGCGCTCTAAGGCACTTTTCTAAAATTGGTTTGCGGTTGTACGTCGGAATCACAACGCTCAAAAACACAATCACATTCTCCTGGGTAGCACGTTCTTAGTATCCTCGATCGTGGTTGAGCCGCGTTGAGTTCCAGATTGATGCCAGAAATTCTTGTGCAACTTCTGACTTGTGATACAGAACTTTAGCGGCATAATTGTAAACTTGATTGTCTTGACGTTAAGAGCGGAAATTTTTATGGGTCGTGCGAAAAAAGTTGTGTTGGCTTATTCAGGTGGAGTCGATACGTCCGTTTGTATTCCATACCTCAAGCAAGAGTGGGGAGTTGAAGAAGTCATCACGTTAGCAGCGGATCTAGGGCAGGGTGATGAGTTGGAGCCGATTCGCGAAAAGGCTTTGACTTCGGGGGCATCCGTTTCGCTGGTTGCCGATGCCAAGGTCAACTTCATCAAAGATTACGCCTTTCCAGCGATTCAGGCGAATGCACTGTACGAAAATCGCTATCCGCTCTCAACAGCGCTGGCGCGTCCGCTGATCGCCAAATTACTCGTCGATGCGGCAGCAGAATATGGAGCCGATGCCGTCGCGCATGGCTGTACCGGAAAGGGAAATGATCAGGTGCGGTTTGATGTCGCGATCGCGGCGCTCAATCCAAATCTCAAAGTGCTGGCTCCCGCGCGCGAATGGGGCATGAGTCGCGAAGAAACGATCGCTTATGGAGAACGCTTTGGAATCGCATCTCCGGTGAAGAAAAAGTCGCCGTACAGTATCGATCGTAATTTGCTCGGTCGCAGCATCGAGGCGGGTCCACTCGAAGATCCTTGGACAGAACCGCTCGAAGAAATCTACGCGATGACTAAAGCGATCGAGGACACGCCGAATCAACCGGATTACGTTGAGATCGGGTTTGAGAAAGGGATTCCGGTAAGTTTAGACAATCGGGCAATCAATCCGATCGACCTTGTGACCGAGTTGAATGATCGAGTCGGCAATCACGGCATTGGACGAATCGATATGGTCGAAAATCGATTGGTCGGAATCAAGTCGCGCGAAATTTATGAAACGCCTGCGCTGTGCGTTTTGATTCAGGCGCACCGCGATTTAGAAAGTCTTGCACTCACCGCTGATGTGACTCACTACAAGCGCGGCATTGAAGAAACGTATTCGCAAATGATTTATAACGGCTTGTGGTACAGTCCGCTCAAATCAGCGCTCGATGCGTTTGTGCAGCAAACTCAGGAGAAAGTGACAGGAACAGTTCGGGTCAAATTGTTTAAGGGCAATTCGTCGATCGTCGGTCGTAAATCAGAACATTCGCTGTACACGCCGGATCTAGCAACTTATGGAGCAGATGATCAGTTTGATCATAAAGCTGCGGAAGGCTTTATCTACATTTGGGGATTGCCGACTCGCGTTTGGTCGCAACAGCACCGGAAGCCGTAAAGTTGAATTACCTGAATCCTTGCCAGGTAAAAACAGGCAAGGATTTTTCATACCTGAAAACGATTCGTTCAAGATGACAATTCTGTGGAACACAATTCACGCCGATCTGCCAGTCTTAGCCGATCAGCTACAAAATTTGTTAGCGCACCAATTAGGCGATCGACGGTAATTCAGAAAATTCATCGGAAGGACTTCACCGAGTCATCAGTACACAGGGTTAATTAAACATAAAATGCGGGAGCCGCTCTCACCCCAACCCGCTCCCGCAGGAGAGGAAGCAAGAAATCTAATTCTCCTTCAGGGAGAAGGGGCTAGGGGATGAGGGTCTTCGGTTTGATTGCGCCCATCTACTTAGAACGCATTTTATTATCGTCCTATTATTTGCCTACCTCTCCATGCAAACCTACGACTGGATCGTTATTGGCGCAGGCATTACTGGCGCATCGCTTGGTTACGAACTCACTCAACAAGGCTTCTCGGTTCTTCTGCTCGACTCCGCTTCTCATTCCCCATCTGCGACTCGTTTAAGCTACGGTGGCATCGCTTATTGGTCAGGCACAACCGACCTTACCCGCCAGCTCTGCGCCGAAAGCAAAGCGATTCATCAAACGCTCTCGGCTGAACTCGATGCCGATACTGAATTTCGCGAAATCGACTTACTTTTAACGATCGCGCCCGAATCCGATCCCGAAGCTCTCAGCGCAGCCTACACTCACTTTGCCACTCCGCCCCAATTTCTTACCGTCGAAGCTGCCTGCGACCTCGAACCCTTGCTCGATCCGAATGGTATCGCTGGCGCATTCACTGTTAAACACGGACACATTAATGCTGAAAAAACTGCACAGGGATACATTCGAGCGATGCAGAGATCGAGCGGAACTTACAAAATCGCCACGGTAACTCACTTGATTCAGGGTGGAGTCAACACGAGCGAAGGCGAATTTTTTGCAGAAAACGTAGTGGTTTGTGTGGGGGGACTGACACGGCAATTTTTGAAAACAGCGGGAATTGCGATCGCTCAATATTTCACTCATGCCGAAATCATTGAGATTGCTTCTACCGATTTACGGCTGAGTACATTAGTTATGCCTGCCGAAGCCGAACGATTTCAACTCGAAGCGCAGGCAAGCCGCAAGGACTCGATTTGGGATCAACCAGGACTTGAACCTGTCCCCGCGATTCTCGATGCGGGAGCTGTTCAGTTTCGCGACGGGAGAATTATTGTTGGGCAGGTTAGCCGCAGTCTGACTGATCCGAATGCCGCGATCGATGCCGCTCAAAGTGAAGCGGATTTGCGGAAAAAGATCAGCCGCGTTTTGCCGAAAGTCGGAAAACTCGCGGGCAATTGGCAGCATTGTTTAGTGGCGTTTAGCGGCGATCGTTTACCGCTCGTCGGCAGAATCCCAGGTCATGAAACGCTGCATGTTTTCTCAGGCTTCGGCAATCCACTCGCGATCGTGCCTGCGGTGGCGCGGCGTTTCGCAATTCAAGCCAAAGGCAAACTCGATCCATTACTGACACAAGTTTCGCTCGATCGATTTAACTAAGCCGCACAAACACACCGCCGCGCTGGATGCCAGATTGATTGCCATAATTGCTAACGGTGAGCGATCGTAGGTGTTCAAAAATCGGTTCTCCAACCAGTTCAGCAACTTTCAGAATGGGGAATTGATTTTGTAAAATCGGCTGTGCAGTTTTCCAATCGAGATATAAGTATCCAGTGTTCTCTTTTTGTAAAGCTGCGATCGCTTGATCGAATGTTTTACTATTTGCTAAAACGTTCTTTTTCGCATTGAGAACCGTAGTCATCGCATCGATTGAAGTTGTGAAAACTTCGTATTTTCCGATCGTGGTATGCACTCCAACAACTTCAGCATCAACTTTCTTGTCTGCGTTTTCTAATCGCGTCCAAACCGAGACAGGCTGATCTGCAATTTGAATCGTTCCTGCTGTGATTCCCTGCGCTTTGCCGATCTCGTCAAGACGTGCGATCGCGCTTTCTGCGCTCGAATCTGCGGTTCTATCTGCCACAAACACCCAATCGCTCGCTTCAGATTTCGGAATTAATGCCAAAGCATATTCCCCTTTTACCCAGTTGAAAATGTCTTCGGGTAGATTGAGATTCCAGCGTTTCCCCAGCGTTTCGATCGGAGAATTGACCCATTTCGAGACAGCCTCATCGCTTGATAATCCCGACCACAATCGATCGAGGTTGACTCCGGATGCAGCAATCGGCGCGATCGCTGGAATATACTTCAACGCATCGACAGGTGACTTGATTTGATTCACTTCCGTTCCGGCTCGAACGATCGCGGTTTCGGCAATTAATCCCTTACGATCCAAACCGAGCGAAATCGCAGCGCTCGAAGCCGTTCCGATGATTTCTTTTCCGTTCAATTGAGCAAGCTCTGGCAGATTTGCAAATACGACTCCGATTCGATTGCGATCAAGGGCTGCGATCGTTTGCTGATACTCACTCGAATTCTCTAAGTTCAACTCTGCCGCCTGCACGTTATTAATCGCATCCCGCAGGACTTTTGGACTATTGGCAAATAGCACATACTGACGACCGACGATCGCGCTTGCAACCGTGATCGGAACCGATTCCGCCTCGACTTTGCCGTAGATAATCTTTGTGCCTTTGTAATCATCAAAAACGAGATTTGTTCCCGCAATCGCCCGTTTTTGCCAAAACACCTGAAGAAATTCTCTCGATCGCTCTGTATCTTTCGTTGCTAGCGCGAGTAAATAACCTGCCTCTTTGCCGTTGGCTTGATCTCGATCGATATCCAAGGTCGTAATCGCGGTGGTAATTTCATCGCCCAACCAAGGCTGGACATCCCGGCGATAATCAAGCTCCGAATTTCCCAAAATTCCTTGCTTAAACTGCTCAAATTCCCGACGGGTTACAGCACGATCGCGCGGTTTTGCCACCACCTGCCGCAAGCTTTCTAATCGATCGGGGTTCACCAAGAGCGTTGCCATCACCGCAGCCTGCTTGGGAACGAACATCGCCGCAGTCGGGGTATGCGAACTGCCCTTGAGTAAACCGAGTGGGCTTTGAGCAAAAATCCAGCTAAACCCGATCGTCGCGAGAACTAACAGAACAATCGCGATCGCGGCAACGGCATTGAGAAAAGAGCGAAACTTCATAATCGGCACGACAAAGTGACTTTCCATCCAGATTATCCCGGACGTGAGCAGACTTGTGAAACCAGATGACAACTGCCTCGTTAAGAATTCTGTCCGTCGCGGCGACCCAACTCGTAAACCCCGCATCCGATACAAGCCAGCACTCCAACGCTAATCGCCCAGCTTCTTCCTAAACCAAGCTCAACCCCAAAATTGCACAATGCCCCGAAGCCCAAAAACGGAAAAATGCTGAAAATCGACGCATAAAAGGCATTTTGCGATTCTCGTGCGGGTCGAGTCCGCTCAAACTCCTCGATCGACGAATACAGCGATCGTTCAGCAAAGTTAAACCAGCGATTCAGTTGTACTGTGATCCAATCGCTGATCGGTGAAAATCCCAGATACAGCGCCAATGCCCACAAGCAAGCGCCCGCGATCGCACTCGGCTCGATCGTCACGCTAAAGATGATTAAATCGATCGACATCTTTGCCATCCAGGACAAACGTTGTAGTCAAAGATAACGAATGGTCAAATCAAAAAGCAATGGGTGCGATTCTAACTCACTGCATAATCGGTTAAAGGTCTGCGATGAGGAGCCTGAAAGCCAAGAACAATATCAGATTTAGGAACTCCACGATCGACAAGTTCTTGAGCAATATCAATTTCCGTACCATTGTATTGCAGCCAAATCTTTCCGTTGTGGATATCGAGATGAATCACGCATCCGTAAACCCGACGACGATTCGACCAGCCGACATTTACCACCTGATAATGATTACGTTGAAGATCAAAGATACATTGTGAATCAATCTCTTGATCAGAACGTCGATCGCTGTATTCACTCAACAAGTTCTGAATTATTTCTTGATACTGAGTTAGCTTATCCATTGCTGAACCTCCTCCTGTTGCTCATTTGTCGCTCCCATTAATGAATGACGACACTAAGGTGAAAGTCGATCGATCGTCCAGCCGTTTTCTTTGCGTTGATAGCGCAATCGATCGTGCAATCGACTCGATCGACCTTGCCAAAACTCAATCTCACGCGGAATCACGCGGAATCCTCCCCAATGTGGCGGGCGCGGCACTTCTTGATTTTCATATTCGAGCTTTAATGCGGTTAACTTCTGCTCTAAAACATCACGGGTTGAAATCACTGCACTCTGATCCGATGCCCAAGCCCCTAAACGACTGTTGTGCGGACGACTGAAAAAGTAGCCATCCGATTCTTCAGGCGAAATCTTTTCTACAGTTCCGACAATCCGAACTTGGCGTTCTAGTTCTGTCCAGAGAAACACCAGTGCAGCTTGCGGATTTGCTTCTAGTTCTTTGCCTTTGGCGCTGTTGTAGTTGGTAAAGAAAGTGAAACCGCGATCGTCGACTGCTTTAAGTAAAACAATTCGCGCGGCAGGAATGCCATCTTTGGATGCGGTCGCCAGCGTCATCGCGTTCGGTTCGGGTAATTCTGCATTGACCGCTTGATCAAACCAGCGCTGAAACTGCTGAAACGGATTCGGATCAATATCGGTTTCGTTGAGTGTTTCTTTGGTGTAGTCTTTTCTGAGATCCGCGATCGAAGAAATAGCCATCGTTTTCTCTATCTATGCTCCAATTGCATTGTATTGGACACGCAGAGTAGATTACTGAAGAATTGCGCGATCGGAGGACGAATATGACACTGTTGCTAGCTGGCGATATTGGCGGAACGAAAACGATTTTACGAATTGTGGAAGCGGAAGCAGATCACGCAGAAACGGCTCGGAATAGCCAATTTGAAAAGCGCTATTCGAGCCACGAATTTCCTGATCTCGTGCCAATGGTGCAAACCTTTCTCAAAGAAGCACAGCAAGAAACTGGGCAGTCGTTTCAACCGAAAAAAGCTTGTTTTGGCATTGCAGGTCCCGTAGTGAACAATACCAGTAAGGTGACGAACATTGCTTGGACATTAGAAGCCGATCGCTTATCTGAACAGTTATCAATTCCCCAGATTTCGCTGATTAACGATTTTGCGGCGATCGGTTACGGTGTTTTAGCGTTAGGAGATTCGGATTTGCACACGCTGCAAGCAGGAAAACGAGAACCGAATGCCCCGATCGCAGTGATTGGAGCGGGAACCGGACTAGGGCAAGGGTATCTGATTCACAATGGACAGGAGTATCAGGTTTATAGTTCAGAAGGCGGTCATGTGGATTTTAGCGCGCGAACTGAACTAGAGTTTCAACTGTCGCGCTATCTATTAGACAAGCTGAATATCGAACGAATTTCAGCCGAGCGCGTCATTTCTGGGCAGGGAATTGTGGCAATTTATCAGTTTTTGCGCGATCGCAATTTTGCACCCGAATCTGCTGAAATTGCGGAACTCATGCACGTTTGGGAATCGGAAATCGGTAAACGTGAGAAAACGGCTGATCCAGCGGCAGCGATTTCGCAAGCGGCACTAGAGCATCGCGATCGTTTATCTGAAAAAACAATGCAGATTTTTGTCGAAGCATACGGAGCCGAAGCCGGAAATCAAGCGCTGAAACTGCTTTCGTATGGCGGATTGTACATTGCGGGCGGAATTGCCGCTAAGATTTTGCCCTTGATGGAAGAAGGTAGTTTCTTACGATCGTTTGCGTTGAAGGGCAGAATGCGATCGCTGATGGAACGAGTTCCGGTACAGATTGTCTTGAATCCCCAGGTCGGTCTCATCGGTGCGGCGCTGTGCGCGTCTCGATTGTAGAAATTCCTCAATTAATCTCTAATGCTCCGGTAGAGACGATCTGCCAAATCCTCTCTACCGGGAACTGGTGCGATCGCTATTTCTGCCGCAGTTGTCCTTGTCCAATTCGTTTAATTTGCAGCAATTGCTGATCGGTCTTTTTCGCCCAAGCCGCATTCCCTTGAGCCGCAAACAGATCCCTAGCGTATCGCAGCACCCGTTCCGCATCCACAGTTTTGCTTTGTTTCACAAACACTAAACCCGCTGCATAATAGCCATTGGCGAACTTTGGATTGATTTCAGTGGCTTTACGAAACGAATTCAACGCTTGATCGAGATTGCCTTGATAATACGACACCAATCCTAGACTGTAATGCGCCTCCACATAGTTCGGATTGCGCTGAATTGCTTGTCGGAATGCCGCGATCGCATCTTGGGCTTTTCCTTGTTGCTGATACGCTTGTCCGAGTTGGAACAAGGGTTCCGGTGCAGTTGGGCTGAGAGTTGCAGCTTTCTGAAAGGCTTGAGCCGCACCTGCATAGTTCTTTTCCTGCATCAGCACTAGACCGAGGTTGTACTGCGCTACGCCCGACTTTGGATCGAGTTCAAGTGATCGCGTCAAATAATCGCGCGCCTGCTTCAGATTATTACCTTCGAGCAGTGCCGCTCCGAGATTCGCATACGCTAATGCAAAATTCGGATCGGCTTTGGTCGCTTGATAAAACGCATCCGCAGAAGGCTGCAACTGTCCAGCTTGTCGCAGCGCTAAACCGAGATTGTAATGAGCCGCAGCTAATTTGGGATTGAGCCGAATCGCTTGGCGAAACGCCACGATCGCATCATTGAGCTTGCCTTGCTGAATCAACGTCAAACCTTGATTCACCTT
>CAXTDB010000186.1:0-9789 GCA_964242045.1 uncultured Leptolyngbya sp.
ATGCGCTAGATTAACGCGAACAGTATCTTGAGCAACGACGGGCTTCTGAGCAATCAATGGGAGCGGTGCAGCAGATAGAGGAGTATTGCTAGATGAATTGAACAAAGCCGATGGCGCATTCCAAAGCTCAAATCCCGAATCTGCATGATTGCTCGGTGCTGGTTCCAGTGCTTCAAACTGAGTCGCTAATTCTTCAAGGGCGGAATCAACCACAAATAAATCGTTTGGCTCCAAGAAACTTTGAGGGGGTCTAGTGATTGAAAGAATACTGCCAATCGATGACCGTCGAAAAAACCGCTTCAGTCTTGCCCAAGGGCTTTGCACGCCCTGACAATCAGCCCGATTTCGATCCACGGTTAATCCTGCAAGTTGTTTGAGCGAGGCTGAAACTTCACCGCCTGACACTCGATCGCCACCTAAAACCGCAATTTGCCCCTGCCGAAAATCTGCAAGTGCTGCTTCAGCGATTTCGCGCGCTTGATCCGGTTGGCGTTTTAGTGCCGTTAGCGTTGTTTGCGCGATCGAGCCAAATCCAGTTAAATTCAGCGATTCCGCTAGTCCTAAGAACACTTCTGCCTGCGTTTGTAGCGTTTGCGCGATCGTCGTTAGATTTCCGTCTGCGATCGCGATTGTCAACTGTTCGAGCCGTTCTTGTACCCCCGTTTCAAACAGAGATTGCACAATGTCAAACCCTAGCTCAACCGAAGTTGGTAACGCTGCACCTGCATCGAAATGCTTACCGAGCTTCTTCCGAAGCTTAGAAAAGATCGCTTCAGCCCGCTTCAGCAATTCAGCCTCTTGGCAATTTACACCCGCGATCGCAGCGGTTAAAGGCATCCGCAAACAGTCATACCCTTCGTACAGCAATGCTTCTAGCTCTGCATCAAGCTCGACTTCGGGCTTATGGAATGCTTTGAACACCTCTTCAAACGAGTGCGCGATCGATTTCATGCTGTCAAATCCGACGCTGGCGGCTGCACCTTTGAGCGTGTGGGCTGCCCGCATTAGTTCATGCACTTTCGCCGCAGAGCGCTCTTGGCGAAGCGAGAAAAGATTCTGCTCGATCGATTGAAGCAGATCCTGTGCTTCAGTTAGAAAATACGAGTAAGTTTGTTCACGGAGTGTAGCGTCGGAAACCATAGGGGACTTAGAGGGCTAGATTTGGGCGAAAAAATGCTGAAAGGGTTAAGCTCCAAATCAGCTCAGTGCCAATGTGAAACTTAACCCAAAACTCACTAACTTACTTTGAATTGTCCGACACTGATTTGCAGATGTTGAGCTGTGTTCAGCAATTCTTGGAACGACGAAGAAATTTGACTCGACTGAGCAGAATTTTTGTTTGCCAGCGTTGCCACATCTGTCATCGACTGCGTGACTAACTTGGATTGCTGAGTTTGTGCGAGTGTTGCCTGAGTGATTCCATGCACCAACTGACTAATCTGTGCAGTTGCGTTGATAATCTCAGTCAATTGTTGACGAGTTTCGTTCACTAATCCAGTTCCACTCACGACTTGCTGAATGCCCGTGTCCATTGCAGCAGCAACCGCGCCCGTTTCAGATTGGATTTCTTGTGCCAGCTTCTCAATTTCGCGGGTTGCCTCTGCGGACTGACGCGCCAGCGATCGCACTTCATCCGCTACAACCGTGAATCCTCGCCCGTACTCGCCTGCGCGCGTTGCCTCGATCGAAGCATTCAACGCCAACAACTGAGTTTGTGTTGTGAAGCTGCTAATCAAGCTAACCACTTTCGAGATTTTTTGAGAAGATTCACTCAATCGCTTAATTTTCTTGCTCGTTTCCGCTACGGTTTCTCGAATGGCGAGAATTCCATCGACCGTGCGATTCATCGCAGCATCGCCGGAACGAACGGTTTGATTAGCTTGCTGAAGTGCAGTTTCAACTTGTCGAGCATTTGCCGCTACAGCTTGAGTTGAACTGAGCATGGCTTGAAGTTGATCCAAAGCGCGAGTCACTTCCTGTAGCTGTTCTTCAGCTTGTTGAGTAAGTTTTGTAATTGCACCACTGCTGCTGCGTGAGGTGTTGGTAACTTTCGTAGCCGTCGTCTGCACCTGAGTCACAATCTTCCGTAAGCTCTGAATTGTATTGTTGTAGGCATCTGCGATCGTGCCCACTTCATTTTCAACCACAGGAACTCGAACGGTTAAATCTCCTGAAAACACAGGCTTAATCGCTGTCAATAGTTGAATGACTTGCATTTGCAGTTGTTCTTTTGCAGTTTTCTCGCGCTGAGCCGCTTGCGCGAGTTGTTCAGACTGTACTCTTAGCTTTTCGAGTGAGTCAACTTGTTCTAAGGCAACTCCAAGCTGTCCAGCAATCTGGTTGAGTAGAACGATATCTGCTTCTTCCCAGTGGCGAGTTCTGCTGTTTTGATAGACCGCAAGAATTCCCCAGAGTTCTTGGTTTCTAAAAATTGGGATCAGAGCGTAAGCCTTTGCTTCAAATTTCTCTAAAAGCTCAACGTGACAAGGATCGTGACCTGCATTGTAGATGTCATCGATTGCTAAGCTTTCTCGATTGCGATATCGTCCGCCTTGAGTTTCACGCAGATAAGTATCTTTCACGTTGGTTCCGATTTCAGTTCCAACGAGTTTGCCCCATCCGCTGCTGATTGACTCGTAGATAAAATCGCCGCTCCAGTCTGGATTAAAGCGATAGATTGCAGCTCGATCGACTTTCAGAAGCTGCCGAATGTCTTGAGTCGTAACTTGAAAGATTGAATTGATGTCAGAAGACTGCCGCACAATGTCGATTGATTGACGAATGCGATCGCTGACTTTAGAGAGAATTTTTTCGCGCTCTGCCTGCCGCTGAATCTGCGAAAGATACTCGGATTGCTGAATTGCAACGCCTAACTGTGCGCCAAGTTGAGCCAGCAAATTCACTTCTGACCCTTCCCAATGACGCGGAGCGCTGTTTTGATATGCACCCATCAAGCCCCAAAGTTTCTGTCCTGAGAAAATTGGAACAATTATGTATGCCTTGACTTGAAACTGTTCCAACATCTCGATGTGACACGGCAGATGTCCGACTTTGTAAATGTCATCGACTACGAAACTCTCATTGTTGCGATATCGTCCGCCTTGCGTTTCTTGCAAATGCGTATCATCCCAAGCAGTATGGATATCAGCCCCAACTAAGCGCGACCAGCCTGATGCGACTGATTCTGAGACAAATGAGCCACCCCAATCCTCATCAAAGCGATAAATTGCAATGCGATCGACTTGCAAAAACTGCCGAATTTGCTGAGTCGTTTGTCCAAAAATCGTCTCGATATCGTCAAACTGTCGAATTCGCTCCAACACGGACTTATTCACTTGGTTGATCACCCGAATGAAGTTCCGTTCTCGCGCTGCCGATTTTGCTAATTGTTCGGTTTGAGTTTCAACTTGCTTGAGATACTCAGCTTGTTGAATTGCCACACCAAGCTGAGTCCCAATCTGAATCATTAAGGTAACTTCAGATTCTTCCCAGTGTCGCACTCCTGAATTTTGATAAGCTGCCAACAATCCCCACAGCTTGTCACCCTGCATGATCGGAACAGTAATGTAGGCTTTTGCTTGATAACGTTCCAATACGCTCAGATAACACGGCGAGAAGCCAGCTTTATAAATGTCTGATACGGCTCTAAAGTTTGCGCCTTTGGTGTATGCTCCACCCTGAGTTTGTTGGAGATACGTATCGATCGACTTCGCTTTCCCGATCGTTTTAATGTCGCAATCGCTAGCATTTTCTTTGAAAGCAGCGTTCTCAATCTGCTCTTCCATCACAGAAATCCAACCAGGCGTGACCGATTCGGAAACAAACTCGCCGCTCCAGTCAGGATTGAAGCGGTACACACCCACGCGATCAGTCTCTAAAAACTGGCGGACTTCTTGAGTCGCAGTCTTAAAGATGGTATTGAGATCTAATGAAATACGAATTTTGTCCACCACTCGTGTAGCAGCGCGTTCACGCTCGGTGACTTTTGAGAGTTGTTCGGTTTGCGATCGCAGTTGTTGAAGGTTTTCAGCCTGTTGAATTGCAACGCCTAGCTGTGTTCCAAGTCGGGTCATCAGCGAGATTTCTGTATCTTGCCAATGCCGAGGAGCGGAATTTTGATAGGCGGCTAAAAACCCCCAAAGCTTTTGGTTTCGCAGAATCGGAACGATCACATAAGCTCTCGCTTGATAGCGTTCTAACATCTCTACATAGCAAGGCGAGAAACCTGCTTCATAGACATCGCTCACGGATCGAAAGGCGGTTCCTTTCGCCAATTTACCACCCTGAGATTGCTGGAGATAGGTATCAGTGAGACGCGCTGACCCATTGCCTAGCGTTTTAGCACTACATTCACTGATATTTTGCTTGAGAACGGGATTGTCGATTTGTTCTTGAAGCAGCGAAGTCCAACCGGGTGCAGTCGATTCTGCAACAAATTCACCACTCCAATCTTCTTCAAAGCGATAAATACTCACCCGATCGGCTTTCAATAACTGTCGAATCTCTTGAGTCGTGGTGCGGAAAACGGTTTCGATATCCAGCGATCGACGAAGGCGATCAATTATTTTGAAGACGGCTCTTTCTGTTTCGTCTTGCTGGAGCAATTTTGCTGAGAACTCTGACTGTTGTAAGTTAATCGTGAGTTCTAAACAAAGTTGATGCAGGAGACTGATTTCAACTTCTTGCCAGAGTCTAGTTCGCGAACATTGATGCACAACTAGTAAGCCCCAGGCTTGACCAGCGACGCGAATCGGTAAGCTCAGACTTGCTTTAACTTGCAGTTGTTCGAGCAGTTGATGTTGGTAGGGCATCAAATCTACGCGATTAACATCTTCAATCACAACCACTTGATGCTTTACATAGTCTTCGGGCTGATCGAAGCAAAAGCAGGTGAGCGAAGGCGTTTCATCGATCGCGGGTGTCCAGCCTCGTTGAATTGATTCTGCAACGATCGAGCCAGTGTCTTGTGATCCAAATCGATAAATGATGGCGCGATCAACTTGTAGCGTTTCGCGCGCGACTTTGACAAATATTTTTAACAAAGCATCGAGATCAGACATTTGACGCAACTGAGCCGCGATCGCGCTCAGTTGCTTACGTTGATAACGCAGTTCTCTTGATACACCTTGCTGACTCGATTTTTTGGGCTGAGTCGCAGCAAATTCTGCAACTTGGCGGAATAGATTCTGAACGTTGGGTTTGTCTAAAAGTCCTGCGCGTTTGAGTTCTGATTTCAATCCAGTCAGTGCCGTCACAACCTGCTGGATGTCTTGCCCTGTTTCCTCTGGTTCTGTTCGACTTGTAGCGTTGCCATTAATGTATTCAGCAGGTTCGATCGCAGAATCGATACTGTTCAGTTCAACAGGAGTCTCTGAAAGGAAAGCGGTAAATTCTTCGAGCGTGGGTTCTGCGGAAAACATAGAGGACATATCAAGGGTGGGTTCAGTACGACGCGATGCGGACATGGACATTCTCCTGAAGGCTAGGGAAAATTAAAGCGAATCTAAATGGTGAATATGTAAAGACGGATCTTGCATCACAGCAGAAGCATTTAAAACAACGCTGCGATCGTGCTTAAAATATCCTTGAATAAATGCAGAGAGTTGCTGAGGAAACAGATTGAGTGAAGGATGCAATAATGTGTCTGGGTTATGCTCCTCGATTTCATCGATTGCTAGAACAACCAAACCGAGAGATTTGCGACCAGATTGCACGACGATCGCGCTCAGGGTCGTGAGCCGATCAGCCTGCTGGGCGATTTCTTTTAATCCAAGCTGTTGAGCGAGATCAACCAGCCAGAGTGCTTCTCCACGCCAGTTCGACATTCCCACGACGCAAGCACTCATCTGAGGCACAGGTAGAATGTCAGAAATTGGAACCGTTTGTACGGCTGCAATTTTGTCTACTGCAAGCAGCATCGATCGAGTTTGATCAAGGCGAAACCGCAAAAATTTCTGCAACGGCTCGATCGTAGCAGGCGGACTCAGAAGAGACTCCAAACTGGTGATCGAAGCCGTTGAGATGGGCGAGCGCGTCAATTCAGAAAGTTCCGTCATCGTTCCTCCGAAATCACCATCAGTTGACGAATCGTGCTGAGGAGCGCAGTTGGATCAACAGGTTTGGGCAGATAAGCGTTTGCACCGAGCAAATTGCCCCACATCATGTCTACATCTGTATCTTTGGTAGAACAAATCACGACCGGAATCTGGCTGGTTTTCGGGTCGGCTTTGAGTTCGCGGCAAAGTTCAAACCCGCTTTGACCGGGCAGAATCACATCTAGCACGATCAAATCAGGCGTTTGAGCGATTAGCTTTGTTTGAGCTTCTTCGCCACTTTGGGCACTCATCACAGTCAGTCCTGCTTTTTGCAGATAGCTCGTGAGTAACTGCATCTCGGTCATACTATCTTCGACAACCAGTACCGTTTTCATACGTTTCTCCGATTTGAGATTGAGGGGTTCGTACCGTTCAATCGTGAACGGGCAGCACTTTTCGCGCGACGGCTAACACGCGATCGGCATCGACTGGCTTAGCTAAGAATCCTGAAGAGCCGACAAATTTTGCCCGGACTCGATCTATGATTCCGTCGTTGCTGGTCAAAATAACAATCGGCACATCTTTAAATGTGGAAACTCGGCGAATTTGGGCGCAGATTTCGTATCCGTTTGCGATCGGCATCACCAAATCGAGAAAGATCAATCCGGGTTTTTTCTCAATTAAGGTCGGTAATGCCTGGATCGAGTCCTGAATTCCCACAAATCGGTAGCCTGCTTCGGTGAGAATGCGCTCCATCACTTGGCACTCTCGCAGACTGTCATCGATACAAGCGATCATCGGGGCGTTGCTTGAGCCTGTGAGCGGCGGCGAGGAGACAATCCGCGAACGAGTTGTGCTAGAAGTGGGAATGCCAGAACTGATAGAACCAGATGTCGGCATATCAGAAGGGAGGGCGACTCCTGCAAGCGTAAGATCGGGAATTTTAGTGAGGGCAATGAGTCCTTTACGATATAGCGGCACAAGAACGCGCGTGAGTTGTAGTAAGTCTTGTTTCATTAACATCGCTAGATCTCGCAGGGTTCGCCGACCATCGACGAGTGACACTAGCATTTTGTAGACTTTTTCGGGGGCGTGTTCTTGGAGTTGTTCAGGGTTGCGTAGGATGGGTGCAAGGTTAGGGGAATGATCGGCAAGTCCCAGCGATCGCCAAGCGTTCCACTGCTGCTGAACTTCACCCAGGAGTTGCTCGGCATTTAGCAGTGCGAGTGATGCCTCTAGCATGTCTTCGGCATCAGATTTGAAGCTGACAGGCTTGGTTTCTTCTTGCTGAATAATGTCAAACAAGACCTCGACCACGATGCTGCGGATGACTGCAACCGCTTGCTCTGGGCTAACTTGCTGACGTTTGACCAAAACTGCAAGCGTCTGATAATCCTGGCAGGGAGTATCGTCAGTGGATGGAAGCGCAAGCGTACTCAGACTGAGTTGTGGACAGTGCTGCGTTAGATAGCGATGCCAGCGGCGGCGAGGATGCGGTCCACCCGTTGCCCAGATGAGCCGCCCCATGTAGAGGTACAAACTCCACTGCTGTCCGCTAGTGAAGACATCTAACCGTCCGCTAAAGTGCATCCGGCTACGGATGCCAAGCAAACCGCTAGGAGAATCGGTTAAAGAATCATCAACGAACATGCCTAACTTCCCTAGATTTAGGCTTTTATAATTTGCCTAAGATTTTCTCTATCTATTTTTCCCATCGCTCAAAATAAAGCTCACTTTGTAAAGCGGGAAATAGAGTGAAATCGTTTGAATCATCGAAAGAAGTCGGTAGCGCAGGCTGAAGAAATTCGCAAGTTGAACGATCTCGTTAATGTCCCGCAGACATTCCTGATGCTTTGACTTTTTTAAAGAACAAAACTGCAATGCCGCTGATTAATAGTGCAAAGCCAATGAAATAGAAACAATCGTTGAATGCCTGAATGTAAGCTTGCTGATGAACTCGATTGGCGATCGATGCAATTGCCTGACTTTGTGCTGTTGAAAGATCAGAACCGCGACTAACAAAATATTGAGTTGCCTGATTCATGGCATCTTGCGTCGCTGAATTGTATTGCGAAACCGATTCACCGAGTCGATTCGAGTGAAATTGTTCGCGCTGAGTTAGTAAAGTCGCGACGGCTGCAATCCCGATCGAGCCACCCAAATTTCGCATCATGTTAAACAGTCCCGATGCTGATCCTGCTTGAGCCGGAGGTAGTCCAGCGGTTGCAACAGTCGAGAGTGGAACCATGATCAACGGTTGTCCCATTGCACGAACAAGCTGTGACCAACGCAGTTGATCGATGCCAGAGTAGTTCGTCAGGTGGGAATTCATAAAACAGCTTACGGCAAATAAGCTGACTCCGACTCCAATAATCAGCCGGACATCTAGCCTTTGCATCAATCTGGGTACGAAAGGAATGATCAATAATTGAGGAAATCCAACCCACATTAAAACTTCACCGATTTGCATTGCGTTGTAGCCTTGGATCTGTCCCAAATACAGCGGCAGAATGTAAACTGAGCCATAGAGTCCTAACCCTAAACTGACATTCACAATGCTGGCTAAACCAAAGTTGCGTTGTTTTAGTAAGCGTAAGTTGATAAAAGGTTTTTTGCGCGTGAGTTCGATCGTAAAAAAGATCGTCAAGAAAATTGCGGCAAGAATTGATAATCGCAGAATCAGATCTGAACTCAACCAGTCTTTACGGCTACCTTCTTCGAGAACAACTTGCAGCGATCCAAGCCCGATCGCCATTGCAATAATTCCGCCCCAATCGCCTTGTTTAAGCAGATTTAGCTGCATCGGTTTAGAATCGATCGCGTACCAAACGGCAGCAAGTAACAATAATCCTGGAACGATATTGATGTAGAACACATAATGCCAGCTGAAATTCTCAGTTAACCAGCCACCGAAGGTCGGTCCAATCGAGGGCGCAAATGTTGCAGTGATTGCGAACAGCGCCATCCCGATCGATTGCTTTGAGGGTGGAAGTGTCGTTAATAATACCGTAAACGCCATTGGGATCAGAACCCCACCTGTGAATCCTTGACACGCCCGCGCCACGATCATCGAAGGGAGATCCCACGCAAACGCACAAGCGATCGAGAAAAATATAAATAATGTTGCATTCACAAACAAATATCGACGCACTGAAAACACTTGTGACAACCATCCGGTTAATGGAATCACAATGATTTCTGCAACCAAATAAGAAGTCGAAATCCAAGAGCCTTCTTCTAACGTTGCGCCTAATGCAGCTTGGATATCTTTCAGAGATGAATTCGTGATTTGAATATCCAATACTGCCATGAAAGCACCTAGGACGGTTCCGAAAACACCAATCCAGGTCTTAAGTGAAACGCGATCGCGATCAGCAGTAACAGTCGTCACAATAACCCTCCGTTACGGGTGAGGTTGATAAGGGTGAGGCGATTGTAGTATTCCGAGTCGAGCATAAATCGGGATGACAATCTGACGCAGAGCAGGCAATTTTTGACCAAAGAAGAGTGATCCAGCAATGCAAATCACTCCACCCATTACCAGTGTATTCGGTGCGCCGATTCGGTTGGCTAAACTTCCGGCTAAAAGATTGCCAAACGTGACCATGCTGGTGAATGCAAGCGTATACAAACTCATCACTCGTCCGCGCTTATCTTCATCAACGATCGTTTGTAAAATCGTATTTCCTGAAGTCGATTGCAAAATCAAACTCGCGCCTGCAATAAACATTGCAATCAATGACAGCCACAGCAT
>CAXTDB010000187.1:0-1759 GCA_964242045.1 uncultured Leptolyngbya sp.
GTTGGGAATTTTGATTGATCGTAAACTTCGCACGGTGCATGTTTATCGTCCGAATGTTGTGCCTGAGATCAAAGAAAGCCCGGATTCGGTTGCGGCTGAACCAGAATTACCGGGCTTTGTGCTTCAGATGGCGAAGATTTGGTGAGCTAAGCTTCGACTTTGACTCCTTTCCAGAAGGCAATATAGCCCGTGATATTCTTCGCGGCATCTTTTGGTGTGGGATAGTACCAAGCAGCATCTTTATTGGTTTGTCCATTCACCGCAATGCTGTAGTAGCTGGCAGTGCCCTTCCAGGGGCATGTGGTGTGAGTGCTGCTGTCTTGAAAATATTCGGAGTGGATCGAGTCGGGTGGAAAGTATTGATTTCCCTCGACGACTTCTGTGCGATCGCTCTCCGCTAAAACGACTCCGTTCCAAACTGCTTTCGGCATAGTTTTATTTCCAAACGCTTCGATTCACAGCCTAACATTGATCTATTCTCCTTGCGGTGTGTAACACGCGCGAATGCTCCAACGATACACTTCCTGAGTGCCACAGCCTCGGCTTTGATAAGCAGGCTCCGTTAAAACGGCATGAACAATCGTGGCAGCGGTCATGAGCAGAATGGCTCCAGAAATTACAGGCGACATTCAGGATTTACGTCAACGACACTCATTAGGATCGTGGATTTACAGAAGCGATCGCAAGCGTAGCAATTTTATCTGTACGGGAATTACATAGAGATCGGGCTGGAATTCATCGAAACTTAAGGAATTCTCGATGCGGATTCAATAGAACATCGATCGCGACCCGAAGAAATTGTGAGCAGGCGGGTCACTCATCAGACACAATGAATTCTGTCTGCTCTCGGTGGTTTAACCCTCGACTTAGGAAATACCGTTAAATATACTCACTCATTCCGCAGGAGTTTCGCTCATGAGCCGTGCTTACCCCTCTGTGCCGTTTGAACAAGCCCCTTATCGTGATGTGCAGTCACTTCCCGAACTTTGGTCGATCATCTCCAAGAAGTTCGCGAATGTTCTGGCAGTTCACGACCCGCACAGTAGCCCAGAAGTGAAACTAACGTATGCTCAGCTTTATCAGCAGATGCAAGCGTTTGCGGGGGGAATTCAGGCACTAGAGATTCAAACGGACGCGACCGATGAATATCCACCCCGGATTGCATTGTTCTCGGACAACTGCCCGCGCTGGCTGATTGCAGATCAAGGAATTATGCGATCGGGTGCGGTGGATGTGGTGCGAGGGGCGCAGGCTGATCCGCTAGAGTTACGCTACATTTTGGAGCATAGCGGAGCCGTTGGAGTCGTGCTGCAAGATGCGGAACTGTTGAAAAAACTGCGATCGATTTTGGCAGAAGTGCCGATTCAGTTTGTGGTGTTGCTGAGCGATGAATCTGCCGCTTCTGATACGTATAAAGTGCTGAACTTTTCGGAAGTGATCGAGTTAGGCAAGACCCATGCGCTTCAACCTGTGCAGCAAGATCGAAACACATTGGCGACTTTGATGTATACGTCGGGAACATCGGGAATGCCAAAAGGCGTAATGCTGAGCCACGGAAATCTATTGTATGAAGTCAACGGTGCGTATTCAGTGGTACAGACGCAACCGGGAGAGCGAGTGTTGAGTATTCTACCGATTTGGCACTGTTATGAGCGGACGTTTGAATACTTTATTTTCTCGAACGGTTGCACTCAGATCTACACCAACATTCGCTTTGTGAAGAAAGATCTGAAAGACTATCAGCCGCACTATATGGTGG
>CAXTDB010000187.1:1769-8518 GCA_964242045.1 uncultured Leptolyngbya sp.
TGTGGGAATCGATTTACGAAGGCATTCAGAAGCAGTTTCGCGACCAGCCCACCAATAAGCAGAAGTTAGTCAAATTCTTTTTAGAACAGAGCCACGAATATGTTGTGGCGAAACGCACTGTTCAGAATTTGAACATCGATAATCTCAATCCATCGAGTATGGAGAAATTGAGCGCGAAGCTGAAAGCAGCGATTCGGTATCCGTTTCACCAATTGGGCGATCGCTTAGTGTATCAAAAGGTGCGAGAAGGAACGGGCGGCGAAATAAAGTTCGTGGTAAGCGGCGGTGGCTCGATCGCAGAACATCTAGAAGACTTTTTCGAGATTGTTGGCATCACGATTCTAGGCGGCTATGGACTGACGGAAACTTCTCCAATCACGCATGTTCGCCGTCCGTGGCGCAATGTTCGTGGAGCCGATGGCGAACCCCTACCGACCACTGAAACGCGGATTGTTGACCCAGAGACGCGCCAGGATTTAGCGATCGGGCAGCGCGGCTTAATTTTGCTGCGGGGCGCACAAATCATGCAGGGGTATTATAAAAATCCTGAAGCCACTGCCAAAGCGATCGATCCTGAAGGCTGGTTTGATACCGGGGATTTGGGCATGGTGACGCATCACAACGATTTGATCATTACTGGACGAGCGAAAGATACGATCGTGCTAACCAGCGGCGAAAATATCGAACCGCAACCGATCGAAGATGCTTGTTTGCGGAGTCCTTATGTTGATCAGATCATGCTAGTCGGACAGGATCAAAAAGTTTTGGGTGCGTTAGTTGTGCCCAATATCGAAGCCTTGGAACAATGGAAAGGCGGCAGCGTTGATCTAAAAGATTCATCCGTGCAGGAATTATTCCGACAAGAATTGATGAGGTTGGTTAAAGAGCGTCCGGGTTATCGTGCTGATGATCGAATTGGTAATTTCAGGCTGATAGCAGAACCATTCTCGATCGAGAATGGCTTACTGACACAAACCCTGAAAATCCGGCGAAACGTCGTGATGGAGCGCTACCAAGGTATGATTAACGAGATGTTTTCGCCTTGATGCGATCCGGTTGGGGGCTAAATTGTTTATCATTCCTCGTAGCCCCCGGTTCCCCTAGTTTTAACTCTGAGTCACCGTATGGAAATTTCCAAGTCTCATCTGTTGTTGCAGCGCAATGTCAATGTAAAGGCGATCGTGACCCCTCGCTGGAAAGAAGAGGCGCAGCAGACTTTACAGGCGCAGTTGAATCAAACCGATACTCAGTTGCAGCAGCTTGAAATGCAGATGCAGCAGGTATTAAATGAAGTTCAGCGTCAAACGCTTCAACCTTCGAGTCCGGAGGCGTTGCAGCAGAGCGAAAACATTCGGATGCAGTTTAATCAGCGTAAAAGTGAGTTGCTCGAACAAAAAAATCAAAGCTTACAGCAGCTTCAACAGGTTCAAATGTTAGAACTCGATCAAGAAGTGCAGCAAGGACAAATCGGCAGTGTGTTTCGGATCGAGCCAGGAGATAATTTGATCGAGAAGATGAATGTTGAAGTGTTGCTGCGGGATGGCATTGTCGAGGAGATTCGCGGCATTATTTGAGCATGAACACCGCAGCACGATATATTTTGGCACTCGATCTCGGTACAACCGGGAATCGAGCCTTTTTGTTTGACCAAACAGGCAATATTGCAGGACAAGCGTATCAAGAACTCAAGCAATATTATCCTCAGCCCGGATGGTTAGAACACGATGCCGAAGAGATTTGGAATGCAACGCGATCGGTCATTCAATCGGCAATTCAACCGATTGATCCGGCTGAGATTGCTGCGATCGGGCTAACGGTTCAGCGCGAAACCTGTTTGCTCTGGGACAAAAATACTGGAAAACCTTTGCATCGGGCGATTGTTTGGCAAGATCGGCGGACGGCAGCGTTTTGTAATGAATTACGCGATGGCGGACTCGCGGCAGAAATCTACGATCGAACGGGCTTAGTGATCGATGCTTATTTTTCTGCAACAAAGTTGAGATGGTTACTCGATCACATTCAAGGAATTGATTTAAACACGGTTTTAGCAGGCACGATCGATAGTTGGATTTTGTGGAATCTTACAAACGGTAAAGTTCACGCGACCGATCACAGTAATGCCAGTCGCACGCTGTTAATGAACTTAAACACGCTGGAATGGGATGAAAGACTGCTTGAACTGTTCGGAATTCCCGCGCAGATTTTGCCGTCAATTCAGCCGAGTTTAGGAAGCTTTGGCGTAACGGATTTGCTAGGGGTTGAAATTCCGATCGCAGCAATTTTGGGCGATCAGCAAGCCGCATTATTTGGGCAAGGATGCGATCGACCCGGTTTAATGAAATGCACGTATGGAACCGGAAGCTTTCTGGTCGCGCATGCTGGCTCAGAAATTGTGCGATCAAATCAGCAATTAATTTCCACGGTCGCTTGGACACAGGGCAATCAAATCGGCTATGCGCTCGAAGGCAGCATGTTCACGAGTGGCGCTTGTATTCAATGGCTGCGGGACGGCTTGGGATTGATTAAAACGGCACAGGAAACCGAAGCGATCGCGCAGCAAGTTCCCGATAGCGGTGGCGTTTACTTTGTGCCTGCCTTGAGTGGACTGGGAACCCCGCATTGGGATATGAGCGCGCGCGCGGCATTCTTGGGAATTACGGGCGGCGTGCGGCGAGAACATTTGGTGCGCTCAGTGTTAGAAGCGATCGCGTTTCAGGTCAAAGAAGTTGTCGACGAAATTGAAACGTATAGCCCGATTCCACTGCAAAAACTAGCGGTCGATGGCGGTGCTTGTGAAAATAACTTTCTGATGCAGCTTCAAGCTGATTTACTGGGAATTGCGATCGAGCGTCCCATGATTCGCGATACAACCGTTCTCGGTGTTGCGTTTGCGGCGGGACTCGCGACTGGATTTTGGCAGCACTATGATTCACTCGTCGAACGACGAGTGATCGATCGAATTTTTGAGCCGAATCAATCTTCGATTCAGTCGAACTTCAGACAATGGCAGAAAGCCGTCGATCGCGCTAAAGATTGGCAATCAGAATAGTTCAACGGTTCACTTCCTGTTGCTGATTAACAACGTGCAGAGATACAACCTTTGTGCTGAGGCGACCTGCGAACTAAACACATCTTAAAGTAATTTATCTTTAAGTTGTTCTAGAGTAATAGAACAGCAATAAAAGAAGGGTATGGATATCGAAGGCTGTACGCTGCTAGAAGTCCTGCACGAAGGAACATACGCGATCGTGTATCGTGCTTCTACAGAGCGAGAGCCTTTCTCGATCGCGCTCAAAATTCCGAAGTCTGAGCCGCCAAAACTCGAAGAACTGACAAAATTAAACCAGGAATATACGATGCTTCGGGAGTTAAATATTCCTGGAGTGATTCAGCCATTAGCATTAGAAAATTATCGCAACGGAATTGCGATCGTTTTACCCGAAATCAAAGGGCAATGTTCTGCCACATTTCTCGCTCAACAGTCTTTAACTCTACATTGCTTTTTATCGATCGCGATTCAACTCGCAACAATTCTGGCTCAGCTTCATCAGTGCAAGATTATTCACAAAGATCTCAATCCCCACAATATTGTGATCGATCCTGATACGTTTCAAGTTCAGATTGTTGACTTCAGTATCGCTTGCTCGTTTGAAAAAGAGGAAACAACCACCACAGCTTCTCAGATTGAGGGCAACTTGAGCTATACCGCACCAGAGCAAACAGGAAGAATCAATCGATCGATCGACTATCGATCGGATTTCTACAGCTTGGGCGTGACGTTCTATCAAATGCTCACCGGACAACTCCCGTATCAAACCACTGATCCACTTGAACTGATTTATTGCCACATTGCAAAAGCACCTGTTCCTCCCGCTACAGTCAATCCTGACATTCCGCTAACGGTGTCGGAGATTGTAATGAAACTTTTAGCGAAAAGCGTAGAAGATCGCTATCAGAGCGCGCTTGGACTAAAAGCGGACTTAGAAACCTGCCTTAAAACGATCGACAAAATCCTTCCATTCAACATCGGAGAACTCGATTTACTCAGCCAGTTCTCAATTCCGCAGAAGCTATATGGACGTGAATCAGAAGTTCAATTGTTAATCGATGCGTTCGATCGCGTTTCTGCTCAGGTCAGTCGCACAGAACTGCTGTTGGTGAGTGGTTATTCTGGCATCGGGAAATCTTCATTGATTCAGGCGGCGCAGCAATCGATCGCGTTAAGCAATCAGCGCGGACATTTTATTGCTGGTAAGTTTGATCAGTTTAAGCGCAATATTCCTTATGCTGCATTGATTCAAGCTTTTCAGGAATTGATGCGGCAGCTTTTGAGCGAAAGCGATCGAGAAATTGCAGCATGGCGATCAAAGTTACTGAATACGCTCAACCCAGATGGTCAAGTGATCATCGATGTCATTCCTGATGTCGAGCGAATTATCGGAAAACAGCCTGCTGTTGTGCAACTTGATTTAGTTCAGTCGCAAAACCGATTTAACCGCGTCTTTCAGCAATTTATCCAGGTCTTTAGTCAACCCGAACATCCCTTAGTTGTATTCCTTGATGACTTGCAGTGGGCAGACTTTTCATCGCTCAAGCTCGTCGAACGGATTGTGAGTGATCCACAGCATCACGGTTTATTGCTGATCGGCGCATATCGAGAAAACGAAGTGAGCCTGACTCATCCTTTGATGCAGATTTTGGAACAAATTCGACAGACTAAAGTAACAGTCAACCAGATCGTGCTTCAGCCTTTGAATCTAGTACAGGTGACTCAACTGATTGCAGATACACTTCACACCGATTCGATTCAAGCTGAACCTTTAGCCGATTTGGTCTTTCAGAAAACGCAGGGCAATCCTTTTTTTCTGACTCAACTGCTGAAATCGCTTTATCAAGACGATCGATTAACGTTTAACTTTGATCAGCGTGGTTGGCAGTGGGATATCCATCAGCTTCAAGACGTTGATATCACTGAGAATGTTGTTGAATTGATGGTTAGCCAGGTTCAACGACTGCCGCAGAAGACCCGAAACGTTTTGAAATTAGCGGCTTGCATCGGAGATAAGTTTAGCCTGAATGTTTTAGCGATCGTTTATCAGCGTTCTCCTTCAGAAACGGCACAGGACTTGTGGGAGGCACTTCAAGCAGGCTTCATTTTGCCGTCTGATCAGCAAGACAATGGCTACAAGTTTTTGCACGATCGAGTGCAGCAAGCCGCTTATTCTCTGATTCCAGCATCCGAGAAGAAAGCAACTCATTTGAAAATTGGTCGATTGCTGCTGCAAAACACTTCATCCGCAGAACGTCAAGAAACGATTTTTGCATTGGTAAATCATTTGAACGATGGCAAAGAGCTACTGACTTCCGAAGCAGAAACCGATGAGTTAGCAGAACTCAACTTGATCGCAGGCGAAAAAGCAAAAGCCGCGATCGCGTATGAATCGGCGCTGCGCTATCTCAAAGTGGGATTAAGTTTACTCAGTCGATCGTGCTGGCAGAAGCAATATGAGTTGAGCCTGAAGCTTTATCAAACTGCGATCGAGGTTGCCTACCTACAAGGTGACTTTGAGCAGATGGAACATTGGACAGAAATTGTATTGCAGCAAGCCAAAACTGCGATCGACAAAATGAAAGTGTATGAAATCAAGATTCAAGCGTGTATGGCGCAAGTCAAACAACTCGAAGCCGTAGAAATTGGCTTGCAAGCTTTGGCGCAATTGGGTGTGAAGCTGCCTGCATCACCGAGCTTTGTAGATGTGCAGAACACGATCGCCGCAACTGCCGCAAATTTAGCGGGAAGAAGCATCGAAGACTTAATCGATCTGCCGCTGATGAGCGACCCAAATAAACTAATGGCGATCCGAATGCTCACCAGTCTGGGTTCTCCGACCTATCAATCCGCACCGATGCTGTTTCCGTTTGTGGTTTGCGAACAAGTGAATCTATCGCTTCAGCATGGAAATTCTTCGTTCTCAGCTTATAGCTATGTTTGCTATGGAGTCATTCTTAACGGCATCGCCCATGATCCGGAGTCTGGTTATCAGTTCGGACAGTTAGCCTTGAAGTTGATCGAACGCTTTGACACCGTTGCACTAAAGACTCAAATTTCCTTTGTAGCTGGAGCCTGTACGATGCACGGAAAGGTGCATGTGAGCGAGACGTTGCCGCTCTTACTGAATAGCTATCAAAGCGGGCTAGAACATGGACACCTAGAATATAGCGGATATGCTGCAATGCAGCGAGGACAGCACGCTTATTTAAGCGGGCAGGAACTAATCAAGCTGGAATCAGAAATGGCGATCGTAAGCGCAACTCTCACACAGCTGAAGCAAGAAAATGCTTTGAGTTGGAACCAAATCTTTCAGCAGAGTGTTCTAAATTTATTGCAGCCTCAACCTTCGTGCCGTTTGTCTGGCGAGGCTTACAACGAAGAGAAAGCTTTACCGATTCTGCAAGCCGCCAACGATCGCACCGGACTGCACTATTTCTACTTGAATAAGTTGATTCTCTGCTATTTGTTCAACTTGCATTCTTTGGAAAATGCGGCGCAAGCCGAAGCGTATTTAGATGGGGTCAAGGCATTTCTGACTGTGCCTGTGTTTTATTTCTATGATTCTCTAGCACAAATGGCAGTCTCACAACTTGGTTTAGAACCCGATTTAGAAAAAGTCGCGAGCAATCAGGCCAAGCTGCGAATTTGGGCGAATCACGCACCGATGAACTTTCAGCATAAGTTTGATTTAGTCGAA
>CAXTDB010000187.1:8528-9722 GCA_964242045.1 uncultured Leptolyngbya sp.
CAGAGCGCGCAAGGATTTTGGGGCATCGCATCGAA
Organism: uncultured Leptolyngbya sp.; assembly: GCA_964242045.1. GTDB lineage: Bacteria > Cyanobacteriota > Cyanobacteriia > Leptolyngbyales > Leptolyngbyaceae > Leptolyngbya. The sequence continues at coordinate 8,564 of CAXTDB010000187.1, forward strand.
GCAATGGACTTCTACGATCGAGCGATTTCTGCCGCAACCGCACAAGGCTACCTGCAAGAAGCCGCGATCGCCAACGAACGCGCCGCAGAATTTTATTGGTCGATCGACAAAGCGAAAATTGCTCAAGCCTATCTGAATGAAGCTTATGAAGGATATTTGCGCTGGGGTGCGATCGCTAAAGTCAAACAGTTAGAACAACAGTATCCTTGTCTAATTGTTCAACGCGGCGACACCGAAGCCTCATGTTTAGATTTAACGACGGTGATCAAAGCGGCTCAAGCACTTTCGAGCGAAATTGTTCTCGATCGATTGCTCACAACGTTTATGCAGCTTGTAATTGAGAATGCAGGAGCAGAAACCGGACTATTGTTACTCGAAAAGGCGGGAGAGCTACAAATCGAAGCATCGGCAGGAATTCGACAGCACTCTCTCTATCCAGGATCTATTGTCAATTACGCTGCAAGAACTCACGAATCGATCGTGTTAGATCAAGCTTCAGTGCAGGGAGAGTTTACGCGAGATCCTTATATCTTGGAGCATCAACCGAAGTCTGTATTGTGTGCGCCGATTTTGCATCAAGGAAAGCTAACAGGTGTTCTATATCTTGAGAATAATTTGACGATCGCAGCTTTCACACCAGAGCGGATCGAAGTGCTGCAACTGTTGTCGGCTCAAGCAGCAATCTCGATCGAGAATGCTCGACTGTACGCAGATTTAGAAGAAGCGAATCGCACGTTAGAAGCTAAAGTCGAACGACGAACAAAAGAACTACAAGCAAACAATCTAAAGTTACAGCAACAAATCGGAGAACGACAGCGCGCAGAAAGAGCAGCAGATACGGCAAATCAAGCAAAAAGCGAATTTCTTGCCAACATGAGCCACGAACTTCGTACCCCGCTGAATGGGATTCTCGGCTTTACCCAAGTTCTCAACAAAGATAAAACGCTAACCGATTCACAAAAGAATAGGGTTCAGATCATTCATCGCTGCGGTGAGCATTTATTGATGCTGATTAGTGATGTTCTAGATGTGTCACGAATCGAAGCTCGAAAAATGGAGCTTCATTTGATTGATTTTTATTTCCCAGAGTTTCTAGAGGGAGTGGTTGCAATCTGTGGAATTCGGGCAGAACAAAAAGGAATTTCGTTTGATTATCAAC
>CAXTDB010000188.1:0-9663 GCA_964242045.1 uncultured Leptolyngbya sp.
AAATTAGTGTTGATGCCAATGGCGGTTGGACAGTTGAAAATGCTTTGAAGATGGCGCATTGGTTAAGCGATCGAGCAGTAACTTACATCGAGCAGCCTTTAGCAAAAGGACAAGAAACCGAACTAACAAAGCTGTTTTATCTTTCACCGTTGCCGATTTTTGTTGATGAGAGTTGTTTTGTTAGTCGATCGATTCCATCGTTGAGCGATCGAGTTCATGGCATCAATATTAAGCTCATGAAGTCCGGTGGTTTAAGTGAAGCACTGCGAATGATTCACGTTGCTAAAGCGTCTGACCTTAAAGTGATGTTTGGCTGTTATTCAGATAGTGCGTTGTTGAATAGCGCGATCGCACAGTTATCCCCGCTTGCCGACTATTTAGATCTCGATAGTCATTTGAATTTAATCGATGATCCGTTTGTGGGTGCAAGCTTTCAAAATGGGCGTGTGATTCCCAATGATCGACCCGGTTTAGGTGTTGTGCTGAGAAGGAGTTAGACTATGCTGAAATCAAGCGACCGAGTTGCGGTTCTTTTACATGATGGAGTTCAAGGCACACAGGGAAAAACTGGACTGACGTTTACTCGGTATTGTTCTGATTCGGTGGTTGCAATCATTGATCACGACTGTGCAGGAAGGTCTTTTCGAGCGTTAACCTCGATCGCGTGCGATGCTCCGATCGTTCGTTCAGTAAATGAAGCTTTGAACTATCAGCCAACGATCCTGCTGATCGGAATTGCACCCTCTGGCGGGGTTTTACCGGATGCTTGGCTGGCTGAGATTGAACAAGCGGTCGATGCAGGCGTATCAATTATGAATGGACTGCACACGCGACTCTCGCCGCGATTGAAAGATCGAGTTAAGCCCGGACAGTGGATTTGGGATATTCGGCAAGAACCGATCGGCTTAAAAGTCGGCAGCGGTGCGGCTCGATCGCTTTCCTGTCTCAGAGTTCTAACCGTTGGAACGGATATGAGTATCGGCAAAATGTCTACGAGTTTAGAACTCGATCGCGTGGCTCAGCAACGAGGCATACGATCGAAGTTTCTCGGTACAGGACAAGCGGGAATGATGATTTCCGGTGATGGCATTCCGCTCGATGCGATTCGCGTTGATTTTGCTTCTGGAGCCGTCGAACAGTTAGTCATGCGCTATGCAAACTATGATTTGCTTCACATTGAAGGGCAAGGTTCAATTCTGAATCCAGCTTCGACTGCAACGTTACCGCTGATTCGAGGGTCTCAGCCGACTCATTTGATTTTGGTACACCGAGCGGGACAAATGCAAATCCGCAATTTTCCTCACGTTCCGATTCCACCGCTCAAAACCGTGGTTCAAGTTTACGAATCGCTTGCAGGTGCGGGCGGATCGTTTGCATCTTGTAAGGTTGCCGCGATCGCGCTTAATACCGCTCATCTCGATCACGATGCGTCATGGCGAGCGATCACATTAATTCAAGAAGAAACAAATTTACCTTGTACTGATCCGGTTCGATTCGGTGCAGAAGTTCTCTTAGATGCCGTTTTGAGTCGTGAAGCAGCAAGGTAATTTAAGTGCAAAACTCCATCCACATCACTTCCCATACTAATTGCGGTTGAACGTAAGCAAGCAGTTGTTCCTTAGCTTTTTCCAACAAATAGATCGATCGAGAATTATAGCTCTGTGTCCAATACACCTGCTGCAAATAATCAATCAGCCAAAGCTGTGTTTCACCATCAATTGTTTTCGCGATCGTTCTTCCAACCGAGAGCGCTTGTCTTAGAGAACTCGGAGGATTCATCACAGATTGAATTAATTCGAGTGGAATCGATTCGAGGGTTTGCTGATGTGCGATCGCAGCTCCCGGACTTCCTTGCGCCAAAGCTAACAACTGCGGTTTCGATAAAATCTCTGCGTGTCCGACTTGTTTCAACACGCGCGCCATCGATTCGGCATCGAGTCGAGCAAATGGAATCCGCTGACAGCGAGAAACGATCGTCGGTAAAACCGATTCGAGACTCGTTGCTAAAAGAATGATCGTTGCGCGTCCTGGTTCTTCCAACGTTTTCAGTAACGCATTCGCAGCGGCTTCCGGCATGGTTTCCGCCTGTTCGATAACGATCGCCGATCGCTGAGCTTCCAATGGCGGACGACTGAGAAACTGACTCACTTCTCGAATTTGCTCTAATCGAATTATTGGCGGCGTTTTGCGCTTGACTCCAGCGGCTTCAGCCTCGATCGCGCTCAGTCGCTTTCCCTGATGTAAATAAGTTGGTTCCACCCAGAGCAAGTCGGGGTGATTGCGATTGAGAATGCGTGAGCGTGAAGACGACAACAGCGATTCGAGAAAACATTCGGCTGCCAATCGCTTGCCAATGCCCGCAGTTCCGGTAAAGAGATAAGCGGGTGCGAGGCGATCGGCTGCGATCGCGCGTTCTAAAAGTTCAACGGCTTGGGATTGACCGATCAGGGCTGCAAAAGCGGACATGAGACAGCGGAATGATGAATACTTAGTGTAATCCACTTAGAAGCACGATCGCTGAAGCTTTTAGCTGACTGCAAACTCGGTAAATCGTCTCATGGACGGGGAGTGAAATCCCAAAACGATATCAGTTTTGGGAATACCGAGTTCGAGCAGTGCGACAGTCGGATCGGATTCGGTAGTGTTGTGTTGGAGCCAGATTTTATCGTTTTTGATATCGAATTGAAGAATTGGAGTGAAGATGCGTTTTTTACGATGCCAGCCTGCGTAAAGAAGTTGATAGCGATCGTGGTTTTGATCAAAAATCGGTTGCAGTTCGAGGTTGTCATCTTGAGTCGGATGCTGTCGAACATATTCCAAAAGAACCTGTTGAACAATCTTTCGATATTGGGTTAGTTTGTCCATTGCACAATTTCCTCAATATCAGGGTCATAAACAACGAGACGGGTTTGGCTTCGACGCAGAACGGATTGAATGAAGGGAACTGTAAAAAAGCTCTCGTAGATTTCAACTGGAACAGCGAGATAGAGGGTGCGTCCTGGATCAAAGTCTTCGAGTGCGTATCGATAGTTGAGGCATTGACCGATCGCAGTATGAAATTCTGCAAACGTAGAGGGGCTGAGGAAACTTTTAACTTCAACTGCGATTTTTCGCGTATCTTGCTCAGCAATAATCAGCTTTTCTGCACCCAAGTCAATGAATAGACTCGTAAGGTCTGGAATGGGAAGTGTAAAGGGTTCTTGAGTGATTATCCAACCCTCCTTTTGAAGCGCAGTTTTTACAACATCGTGGAAACGGTCTTTTGCGGACATTACAAGCGCAGTCTTAATCTCCTCTCTATTCTAGTTTTATTCGCTCAAAGATGATTTGCTGATCCCATCAGATCACTTTTTGAACGCTCGCTTCTCCCCTCGAATTCAGCTTGGCAAAACTTAATAAAACAACGATCGCACTTTCCAGAACCGCCTTTTGGTAGGATTGATAACTGAGATTGCCCATGAAAACGGCGACAAATCAGCAGTTGGAGGACTTATTTCGTGGAAAACACGCTTGGTTTAGAAATCATTGAAGTCGTAGAACAGGCGGCGATCGCCTCGTCTCGTCTCATGGGAAAAGGCGACAAAAATGAAGCCGATCGCGTGGCAGTAGAAGCGATGCGCGAACGCATGAACAAAATCTATATGCGCGGTCGGATCGTGATCGGAGAAGGAGAACGCGACGATGCGCCGATGCTCTTTATCGGAGAGGAAGTCGGGATTTGTTCGCGTCCTGATGCTGCAAGTTACTGCAACGTCGATGAGTTGGTCGAGATTGATATTGCGGTTGACCCCTGCGAAGGCACGAATCTTTGTGCTTACGGTCAGCCTGGATCGATGGCGGTGTTGGCAATCTCCGAAAAAGGCGGCTTGTTTGCGGCTCCCGACTTCTACATGAAGAAACTCGCGGCTCCTCCGGCTGCAAAAGGCAAAGTTGATATCAACAAGTCGGCAACCGAAAACCTGAAGATCTTATCGGAATGTCTCGATCGCGGCATTGATGAACTCGTTGTGGTTGTAATGAAGCGCGAACGCCACAATGACTTGATCAAAGAAATTCGTGAAGCGGGGGCGCGGGTGCAACTGATCAGCGATGGTGATGTCGGTGCAGCGATTAACTGCGGTTTTTCGGGAACCAACATTCACGCGCTAATGGGGATTGGCGCGGCTCCTGAAGGGGTGATTTCGGCGGCAGCGCTACGGTGTTTGGGTGCACACTTCCAAGGGCAACTGATCTACGATCCGGCGGTGGTCAAAACCGGACTGATCGGAGAAAGCAAAGAAGCGAATATCGCTCGACTAAAAGACATGGGCATCACTGATCCAGATAAGGTCTACACTGCTGAGGAGCTTGCCTGCGGTGAAACCGTGCTGTTTGCCGGAACCGGAATCACTCCGGGCAACATCATGAACGGTGTGCGTTTCTTCAAAGGTGGCGCGAGAACTCAAACGCTTGTCATCTCCAGTCAATCGAAGACGGCGCGGTTTGTGGACACGATTCATATGTTTGATCAACCGAAGATCGTGCAATTGCATTAATTGAAAGCAGGGAGTGAGGAGTAGAGAGTAGAGTGATAATAGTAAAAGTATTCTTACTTCCCACCTCCCTACTTCTCCTCCCTTCACCTTTTCGACTTATTAGAGCGCTTTTTAATATGAACATTGCTGTTGTTGGGCTGACTCACAAAACTGCACCCGTCGAAGTTCGTGAGAAACTGAGCATTCCGGAACCTGTATGCGATAAAGCGATCGCACAACTCTGTAGCTATCCGCACATCGAAGAAGTCGCGGTACTGAGTACGTGCAATCGGTTGGAACTCTATTTAGTGACTTCAGACACTGAACAGGGAATTCGCGAAATTAATCAGTTTTTATCAGAACACAGTAAATTGCCGAGTGCCCGGTTGCGCCCGTATCTGTTTACGTTGCTGCACGAAGATGCGGTAATGCACTTGATGCGCGTGTCAGCCGGATTGGACAGCTTGGTTTTGGGTGAAGGTCAGATTCTGGCACAGGTGAAACAGTGTCACAAACTCGGACAGCAACATCGCGGCATTGGACGAATTTTGAATCAATTATTTAAGCAAGGAATTACTGCCGGAAAACGGGTGCGAACGGAAACGAGCATCGGAACGGGTGCGGTTTCGATCAGTTCGGCAGCGGTGGAATTAGCGCAAATGAAGGTGGATCACCTTGCCGATCAGCGCGTGACCATTATCGGTGCAGGCAAAATGTCGCGATTGTTGGTACAGCATTTATTGTCGAAAGGTGCGACCAATATTGTGATTTTGAACCGATCGATGGATCGCGCACGCGAACTCGCGAATCTATTTCCGGATGCACCGCTGCGACTGTTACCGATCGCCGATATGATGGACGCGATCGCACAGTCGGACATTGTGTTTACGAGTACTTCCTCGACCGAGCCAATTCTCGATCGCGCCAACCTCGAATCTGTGCTTGATCCGAATCAGCCTTTGACGGTGATTGATATTGCAGTTCCTCGAAATGTCGCAGCCGATGTGAATGAATTGCCAACCGTTCGAGCATTCAACGTGGATGACTTGAAAGCAGTGGTGGCGCAGAATCAAGAAAGTCGTCGACAGATGGCAATGGAAGCAGAAGCATTGCTCGATGAAGAAGTGGAAGCGTTTGAGGCTTGGTGGCGAGCGCTAGAGACCGTTTCGACGATTAGCTGTCTACGCGACAAAGTAGAAGCAATTCGGGCACAGGAATTAGAAAAAGCGCTGTCGAGATTGGGAACGGAATTTGGCGATCGACACCGCGAAGTGATTGAAGCTTTGACCAAAGGAATTGTGAACAAGATTCTACATGATCCAATGGTGCAACTGCGATCGCAGCAGGATATCGAGGCGCGACGACAAGCGATGGAAACGCTGGAACTGTTGTTTAACCTCGATCGACAACAAGCAGGAGTCTGAATTTCTTTGCTTGCTACTTAAGCAGTGCTGATGTACTATAAGTCAAATCACTTTTTTGGTAGAGGAGTGATTTTAGGCAGTACACTAAGCTCTGTTTAAGTGGCAAGGGATAGAGGAATGGATTCAGTCGCGCGTCTCACTCCAGAAATTCAGCAGCGGGTACAGGAACTAAAGCGCCTGTTGCAAAAAGCCAGTTACGAATATTATGTGCTGGATGCGCCCACGATCGATGATGCCGTTTACGACCAGCTTTATCGCGAACTGCAAACCCTTGAAACCCAGTATCCAGAATTAATCTCGCCCGATAGCCCGACTCAGCGCGTGGGTGAACGTCCCGCGAGTCAATTTACTTCGGTCAAACACAACATTCCGCTTTTCAGCCTAGAAAATGCCTTTGGAAATGCAGACTTAGCTAACTGGGAACAACGATGGCGCAAAGCTGTACCCGATGTCACCGAGTTTGATTACATTTGCGAACTGAAGATCGATGGAAACGCGATCGCGCTCACTTACGAAAATGGCGTTTTAGTGCGAGGTGCAACTCGCGGCGACGGCATCACAGGCGAAGAAATTACCCAAAACGTGAAAGCGATCAAATCGATTCCCCTGCGTCTCAATCTAGAAAATCCGCCTGAAATCGTAGAAGTGCGAGGCGAGGCGTTTCTTTCCCTTGATACGTTTGAGAAAATTAATCGCGATCGCGAAGCAGCCGGAGAATCCCTTTTCGCCAATCCCCGCAATGCGACCGCTGGAACGCTACGCCAGCTTGATTCTCGCATTGTGGCTGCCCGAAACCTTGATTTCTTTGCTTATACACTGCACTTTCCCGGCAAATTAGCAACGCAATGGGATGCTTTGGAATTGCTTAAACAAATGGGGTTTCGGGTGAATCCAGAGCGATCATGCTGTGCCGATTTACAAGCCGTGCAAGACTACTGCGATCGCTGGTCAACCGATCGGACAAAACTGCGCTACATGACCGACGGGGTTGTCATTAAAATCAACTCGCTTGCACTACAAGAAAAATTAGGATTCACGCAAAAATTTCCGCGCTGGGCGATCGCGCTCAAATATCCGGCTGAAGAAGCGCCAACCCTTCTCGAAAACATTAGCGTCAATGTAGGACGTACTGGCGCGATTACACCTGTTGCCGAACTTCGACCCGTTCTATTAGCAGGAACGACCGTCTCACGAGCCACCTTGCACAATCGCGATCGCGTTGCCGAGCTTGATTGCAGAATCGGTGATACGGTCATTATCCGAAAAGCAGGCGAAATCATTCCCGAAGTCGTTCGCATTCTCAAAGAGCTACGACCCGCAGGAGCGCAACCGTATCAAATGCCTTCGCATTGTCCAGAGTGTGGCGAGCCTGTGGTTAAACCTGAAGATGAAGCTGTGACTCGATGTATTAACGCTTCTTGTCCGGCAATTTTGCGTGGAGCATTAACTCATTGGGCGAGTCGCGATGCTTTAGATATTAACGGAGTCGGTGAAAAACTGGTTGCTCAATTCGTTGATAGTCAGGTTGTACATTCGGTTGCGGATTTATATGATCTGTCGATCGAACAACTTTTAACGCTCGATCGCATGGGCAAAAAATCCGCCGAGAAAATCGTCGCGGCAATTCAACACTCGAAAGCTCAGCCGTGGTCGCGCGTTCTTTACGGGCTAGGAATTCGGCACATCGGCAGCGTTAACGCTCAAACGCTGACGCAAGCTTTTCCAAAAGTCGAGCAGCTTGCTCAAGCCACACCCGAACAAATCGAAGCCGTTCCGGGATTTGGGTCTGAGATTGCTCAAGCCGTTTCGCAATGGTTTCAAAATCACGGCAATCAGGAACTCATTGATCGCTTACGCAAAGCTGGCGTTCAACTCGAAGGCGAAGCGGCTCCGATCGTTCGAGAAACCGCGATTGCAGGAAAAGTTTTTGTCATTACCGGAACATTACCGACGCTTAAACGCGATGAAGCGAAAGCATTGATTCAGCAAGCAGGCGGGAAAGCGAGTGATTCGGTGAGTAAGAAAACCGATTACTTGGTAGCAGGTGAAGAAGCAGGCTCAAAGCTTGAAAAGGCTCAGGCTTTGGGAATTACAATTCTCTCAGAAGCCGAGTTGATCGAACTGATTCAAGCAGAGTGATTCGCTATCATAACTATATCTAGTTGGGTCGATCGATGCGTTATGAACAAAGTTGGTGTCGCTTACGTGCTGTGGCTGGGTGGATTAGTCGGTTTATCCGGGCTACATCGTTTGTACAATGGTGACAAGAAAACAGGCTTGCTCTGGCTTGGAACCTGCGGCTTATGTGGCTTTGGGCAACTGCTGGATCTGATTTTGATTCCTAAAATGGTCGAAGTGCACAACGCGCGATTAGGCGAGAAATATAAGCCATTGTTAGACCAAAACCCGATCGCGCTGAAAATCGAGCAGGTCACTCTCCAACCTGCAAAATTTGCGGGGATTCGATCGCCGAAGCTGATTGATTCAACACCTTCACTTTCACAACAGCAAGCCACGATCGAGCTTTTGAAAGCCGCAGAATCACGCGGCGGTAAACTCTCGGTGACTCAGGGAGTTATGGCAACGGGGTTAAGCTTTAGACAGGTTGAAACCTTGCTCAGAGAAATGCTGAAAGGTGGCTATGTTGAAATCGGCAACGACCCAGAAACGGGGATTGTGCTATACGACTTTAAGGAACTCTCTTGAGTGAGAAGCTTTTTATACCTTTAAAGCACCCGCTTAGACCGAATTATTGATTCGCTAAGCAAACTGAATGGCTGGCATCGTTTGCCAGAATATTGACATCGACTAATCTTATGCGCTATTGAATAGTTTAATTACAACGGTTTCTGGTTTCGGTTGACCCTAGCTGTAGAACGTCCATCGTTCTTTCTGAGTAGATTGACTGAATTTGTTAATGGGCACTGGGAAGATATCCTGGGTGGCTTGAGCATGAAGAAAAATCAGTGGATCGAAGAGGAATTTAGACCCTGTCACTGGTGTGGTCACGATGCCAACCCGCTGACCGCTGAATCCTGTGAGGTATGCGATCGTCGACTCGATCGAGCCGGATCGAACGGGAAGAAGACAGGTCGATTAGTTTCAACCCTGCCTTTGCGGTTGCTCGGTCTGGGTAGCTTAGTTTTACTGTCTATCGGAGGGGGCTATTGGCTTTGGACTCAGCAGTCGCCCTCTTCAAAACCTGCCGCTGAGATCAGTCGCTCTTCTGATATCCGGCTTTATCGCACGATGAAAGACGTTCCCAACGTTCCAGAAGGAGTCTTTAGCTATGCCAGTGCAACCACATTTGCTCAAATCAGCGCTAGCGGAATGAATGACGCAATTTCTAGAGCCTACCCAAAGTTTCAAATCCGCTATACTGAGCCACCACAAGGCAGCAATCCCGGTTCGACCCCTGCGATTAAAATGTTAATCAATGGCGAAGTCAGTTTCGTACAATCTTCTCGCCCGATAGAAGATGCAGAATTCAGCCGAGCAAAGGAGCGCAATCTCGTTTTAGAGCAAATTCCCGTCGCGATCGATGGCATTGTACTCTACGCTCATTCTGACATCACGATTCCAGGATTATCGCTCGATCAAGTTCAAGATATCTATGCTGGCAAAATCACGAACTGGCGGGATGTCGGAGGTCCAAACTTACCGATCGTGCCCTTTAGTTTTGATCCCAAGGATGTCGCTTCACCGAGGCAACTGCTAGGCGATGT
>CAXTDB010000189.1:0-9658 GCA_964242045.1 uncultured Leptolyngbya sp.
TTAATCCAAAATTTAGGGTTTACCCATTTGCCAGTTCCACTCGCGATGATCGGACTTATTTTAGTACTGGCAACCTTTGGGTGGCTAAATTATGGACTCACCACTCTCGGTGAAGAAATCGGTTGGCGGGGGATGTTAGTCCCCGAACTCGCCAAGGTGCTTCCCTTTTGGAAAACCGCTTTGATTAGTGGAGTAGTCTGGTCAGTCTGGCACTATCCCGCCATTCTGTTCTCGGACTACAATGGTGGCACTCCGGCTTGGTACAGTCTCCTCTGCTTCAGTGCGACATTGATTGGAATAAGTTTCCCTTTAACTTGGTTACGCTTAAAATCTGGAACCGTTTGGACAAGCGTGATCTTTCATAGCAGTCATAATCTTTTTATCCTCGACTTGTTTAATCCGCTAACTCAAGACACTGGGATCACCCGTTATTTGATTAGTGAATTTGGTGCAGCAGTTGCTTTGACGAGTTTATCAGTGGGTGCGTTCTTTTATTATCTATCTACTAAAGCTAATTTCTGATCAGGGTAAAGCTGCCTTTAAGCGGAATGACGAGTTCTTGGGTGAACCAACGCCTGCTTGGTAGTAATACCAGTAACTCCTAAAGTTGTGCGATCGTCATCAATTCTCGTTTGACCAGTGAATGGAAAGAACCTCGCGGCTTCGGAAACAAACTTGCAAATCCTGAATTTTTTCCGATTGATATTTATCAAGTTTTGTGCCGATTCTGAATTGTATTTCAGTCTTTCAAGTATTTACAGCAGAGGCATTTTCGGATTGAGGTATTAATGCTAGAATCACGCGCAGTCCTCGCGCAACGCTGATTAATGATTGAGAGGCAAAATTGGTCTAATCATTGTGGAACGACAAGCGGCGGTTATCGTAGAGCAATTGCAAGACGCGATCGACAAAGGCGCGATCGTTCGGTGTGGTGGAACAGTTAAGAATTTAGACGGAGGCTGGTGGTACTATCCGACGATGTTAACCGAGACCAATCACAGCAGAAACATTCGGGGCAATCATGCCGATCATGCCATGTGCAACGGTTGAAGAAGCGATCAAACTTGCAAACGACACGATTTATGGATTGAGTGCGGCAGTATTTGCAGGCTCGGAAACTGAAGCATTAGCAGTGGGCGATCGCATCCAAGCAGGCGCAATTAGCATCAATGACGCTGCACTCACCGGATTGATTCATGAAGGTGAAAAGAATGCGTTTAACTGCTCTGGCATGGGAGCCTCGCGCATGGGAGCAGCAGCACTGAAACGATTTATGCGAAAGAAAGCGTATTTAATTAAAACAAAACCGATGACCGATCCTTGGTGGTATGTTTAGAAGGCAGTGTGGTGGAAGATATACGCCGTGATATGACTCCAGAATCCGTCAATACACTAGCCGTTGCACAACAAGCCTTCGTTCACTTTGAACATGGACTTGCAACCGGAGAGTGGCAAACCTTTTTTGACATGCTCACCGATGATTTCTCATTCTGGTTTCCGCTCGGAAAATTTTTCGGATTGAATGTCGGCAAAGACCGCGCGATCGAGTTTTTTAACTATGTGTCTGAGGTTTATGATCAGGGGTTAACTCTGATGCTCGATCGCGTGACCAGCAACGAAACAACCGTAGTATTCGAGTTCCGCGATCAAGGACTGCTACGGGGACAACCTTATAAAAATCGAGTTGCAGTGTCGTTCGATGTTCGAGGCAATAAAATTTGCGGATATCGAGAGTATTTAGGCAGTGATGGGAAATCGAATTAAGCACCTAAAGCCTTCAGGTGTTTTAGCTGTTCGTAGGTCGTAAGTTTGTCCGGTTGTATCGCAAAGATTTTTAAGTAACAAACGAACTGTTCTCATTCGTATTGCTTCAATCAACCACTCCAAAGAGTCCATTAATGAACTCGGCTTGAGACTTGACCTCTTAAACGAACGGTTGATTGTGCATTAGGTTAGAGTTGTTTGAACGGATGCAATTATTGGGTTAATCGTAATACCCTTGCACCATCAGAATATAAAGTAATGTAAAAACTCGTAGCATTCTAAACAGTTGATTGCTGACATAGAGACGGAAGAATATTATGAAGTTTTGTAAAGAAACGCAGCATAGCTGAAGAGATTAGCCGAGGAGTAAGCAGAACATTTATTGCACCTGTTGGATCTCTGTAGGAGACCGATTATGTAGAACCATCAAGCTACATGAAAAACAACAAAAATAATCTATGGCGCGGTTGAGCACAAATGCAACGAGTAGTGTCGCCTCAAGCGACAGGAAGGTTTGAGAGATAGAAACGTTGTTTGTTTCGCTGTTGATTCTTCAATTGCTTAGGAGGAATTGAATATGCCTGACTCAAATCATCGTCCCGCTATTGAAGCAGCCTGTGATCGATCGAAGAGGCGTTCTAGTGCTTCAGTGCGTTTCTGGTTGCAGTCTTCGAGTAGTGTATGTGCATTGATTGGCGGAATTTTACTAGCTTCCAGGTTAGAAATTAGTGGGTATGGATTCATATTTTTGGCGCTGAGTTCCAGTCAATTGCTGATTGTTAGCATTTTGAAACGAGAAATCAGCATGATTGTTTACGCAGGCTCAGTCTTTCTCTTTGTGGATTGTTTTGGCGTGTACCGATGGGTGATTTCAGCATGACCTGCTACTACGTGAGCCTTGAAGAACGACATAACCCATAGGGTTGTCTAAGCCGTTCAGTTTCTCTTTCGTTTTAAGTTCAATAATCAGGAAGAAGCTTCTCGATTTATTCGTCTCCGTTCAACTCTCAAACAAAGTCAGACTAACTCATTCACCTTCGGAAAAATCTAACTATGAAATTTGCAAAACATCGATTTGAAACTCAATTTTGAAGGGAGAAAGAGGAGAAATTTGATTCCCTAAAAGGGACTAAGTAGTTGGACGCGAGACAGTAGATTTGGCAGAGTACGAAGTGTCTGAGTCTGCCCATCGAAGCGCTCACGACACTCGATCAAACAATCACTTCTGCTCTATTCACTCATCGCGAAAGCTCTTCAGAAAAATGACAAACCTATTCAAGCTCAATCTCTCTAGATTTTGGTCAAACCCCAGAGCAATACGATGTCGGAGGTTCAGTAACCGCTCAGGGGCTTGCTATTAGCTATCAGCACAATGGACAACCCTTCAACTTGAGTCTTGATTTCAACAATCTTATTCCTAAAGGTGCGCCCTTTGAGCAATTGATTGTCTTCGGAGACAGCTTCTCTGACACAGGTAATTTTTTTAACCTGAGTGGTCAAACCTATCCGCCCAGTCCGCTCTCCCCAATCCGATTTCCCTTGTCGCACCACTCCATCAACACCTTCGGTTTGCCACGCTTTCAGTGATTGTCTTTTAAAACGTCCTCTGAGGGTTTTCTATGACTGCGCTATCTTTCCGCGCTGCTGCAAGTTTGATCGGTTTGGCGATCGCAGTTTTGGCTCCCAGTGTTCGCGCCAATCCTGTTGCTGGAATTTGTTCAAGCAATCTCGCGCCTCAAATTGATGCGATCGTCCATCGCCCCAATTTTGCGCGATCGCGCTTCGGGGTACTGATTCAAACGTTGAACACTCGTCAAACGTTGTACAGTCGCGATGCCGATCAATTTTTCATTCCCGCTTCTAATGTCAAAATCCTAACGACCGTTGCAGCACTCCGAACGCTCAGCCCGACTTATCGAATTCGCACCTCGGTGTACGGGACTCAATTGAGCGATGGCTGGAGGATCAGATTAGTTGGACACGGCGATCCAAGTTTAGGCGATCAACAGTTGAAAGACCTAGCGCAACAGTTAAAGCGTCGCGGGGTTAATCGAATTTTAGAGCTAATCGTCGAAGATAGCTATTTCGGGCGCGATGCGCTAAATCCAACGTGGGAAGTGAGCGACATTCAGGAAGCTTATGAAGCTTATGCACCTCCCGTTAGTAGTTTAATTTTCGACGGGAACCAAGTTGGATTCAAACTCGTGCCGCAAGCGATCGGACAACCGCCCAGAGTCGAATGGGACGATCCGATCGAAGGATACTTCTGGAAGATTGACAATCAATCGCAAACCGTAGATGCAAAAACCGAGGACTCAAGCATGGTGAAGCGCGATCTGAGTCAGCCGATTTTGAACATTACAGGACAACTGCCCATTAGTTCTAAGCCTTCACCCTATAGCGTGGCGATTCCGAATCCAGACAAACGGTTTTTGCGGCGATTTGCGCGATCGCTGGTCGAAACGGGAATGACGATCGAGCAATCGAGCATCAGTGATTAAGCAGATCGATCCAGTGGAATTGAGCTTGCAAGTATCAGTTCTCCACCGTTAAGTAAATTAGTTGAAGAAACAAACCAAAACAGTAATAATCTGTATGCGGAAGTTCTTCTAAGAACGATTGGAGCACAACATTCATCAAATCAGACGGTTCTAGACCGTGGAATCGAAACGCTGATCAGCGAACTCAATCGAGTTGGAATTGATCAAACTGAGATTGAACTATCAGATGGTTCAGGGTTATCGCGACATGACTTGACAACCCCTGCTGCAATTGTGAAAGTATTAAGCGCAATCATGCAGCAACCCGAAGGAAAATATTTTCGGGATTCCTTGCCGATCGCAGGTATTAGCGGAAAGTTACAGAAACGATTTCAAGACAGCCCAGCAAAAGGAATTACACGGGCAAAAACGGGAACGTTAACTGGAGTCTCAGCCCTTTCAGGATATATCGATCCACAAAATTATGAATCGCTCACCTTCAGCATCCTGATTAATCAGTCTTCTGATATGACCAATGTGCGACAAAATGCGATCGATGAAATTGTCGGATTATTAGCAAGAGTGCGATCGTGCCGCTAATCTAAATGGTTGTGTCGTAAAAGTGGTTGTGTGGGGCAGTAGGATTCCTGAAACAGTCGGGCGACCGGTCGGTAGTACTAGAACGAAATTACTCGCGAAACAAGAGCGATCGCTTAAAGTACAACAGTTCTGTAAACTATTTCGTTAGAACCGGCGCACGAAAAATAGTCGTGAGGTTGTCCGCACTATCAGCGAAGGTTAGCGTTGATCGACTCGGTACGGTTCAACTCAACCGTTAGGTATTGTAGAATGATGGCACGCTCCAGACTACTAGATGTCATCAATCTAGCTTGTGAAGATCATAGTCCTGATTCGGAGGTATCTTCTAATGAAAGAATTTCAGATCCAAGGCATTAATCACCTTGCTCTTGTTTGCAAGGACGTGACCGAGACGATTAATTTCTACTGCAACACGCTCGGTCTACGTCTCATTAAAACCATTCAGATTCCTGACGGTGGGCAACACTTCTTTTTTGATATTGGAGATGGGGATGCACTGGCTTTCTTTTGGTTTCCTCAAGCTCCTGAGTGTGCACCGGGTATTGCCTCAGTCAGTCCGGCGGCGCTGCAAACCGGGGACATCACAACGGCTCATGGTTCAATGAATCATGTTGCTTTGAAGGTTCCAGCCCAAAAACTTGATGAATATCGAAGTCGGCTGATCGCACAGGGCATTCAAGCAACACCAATCTTGCATCATGCAGATGTGCCTTCCGGTTATGTTTCAGAAGCGGATGAGACGACTTTCATCTCTTCCTTTTACTTTTTCGACCCAAATGGAATTCTTCTGGAGTTTGCGGCAACCGTTCGTGAATTAGGTGATCCCAAACGAGATCTACAGCCTATGCCCGAAGTAGCTTAGGTATACCTGGGGCTTAAAACAGTATAGCTAGGCTTACTCCTGCCCTGTAGCAACGCTACACCAGAATGGTACGATTTCCGCTTTTGTAGATTGTGAGCCAAGGACTCCCAACAACTCCTTTCATTACTTGTCGATCTCTCAATTGAACAAGCTCTTGAACCGTTCTCTCTAATTGAGGAATCGAACGCAATCGAGAAAAAGTAGCTAATTTACGATCGTGCCTAGAAAGTCCATCAGATGTGGAACGATCCAGAAAATCTCTAGCGCTGATTCGTCACATTGCTTTAACTTGCTATTTCAAGAACGTTGCTTAAGTTCGGAATCAAGAACAAACGACTGAGGGCGGGGATGAAGATTACTTACTCAAGATTCTATTTGGATTAAGATGCATTTGCTCTGCCCGATAGTGCGTTTAGCTGGATTTAGGCAAAACTGTTTGCTAAGATCATCCAGAATTAATAAACGGACGACCAATGAGTAAGCTCGTCGTTCTTAGTTTGGAATGGGGTGACTTATACAGCGGATTTCCGGCTGTAACTGCTCGCCTATGGGAAACAGGAAATGTACATCCAATCAAATTTGTAGGTCAGCTTCCGGCTGCGCCTGAAATTTCTGAACTCTATCGCGCCTGGCAGTCCGTTTATTTTGCATTATGTCAACGGTTGGCAAGTGTTCGCATTGATGTTGAAGCAGGTGGAATTACCAATATTTCTGAAGTTGAGTTTGATGATTTGTGCCAGCGCTTAGCCGAACACATCAACATCTGGCTAAATTCGGAATTGTTCCGACCCATCAACATACAGTTGCGAACGCATCTAAGTTCCTCCGATGAAATTCGAGTTTTAGTAGAGACGGAAGATGCCTTGCTTCAACGGCTTCCCTGGCATCTGTGGAACTTTTTTGAAGATTATCCCAAAGCAGAAATTGCCATTAGTGCATCCAAGTATCAACGAGCAGCGAAGCGAATTAAGCCAAAATCAACCAGTAGGATCAGAATTCTAGCTATTTTTGGAAATAGCAAAGGGATTGATCTCACGCAGGATCGAGCATTTCTCGATCAACTCCGCACTCAAGCAGAGATTGAGTGTTTAGTAGAGCCATCGCGATCGCAACTCAACGATCGACTTTGGCAAAGCTGGGACATGCTGTTTTTTGCGGGGCATAGTTCCAGTCAGGAGAAAGGACTGATTCAAATCAATTCAACCGATAGCCTGACGCTTGAGCAACTCCGATATGGACTTCAACGGGCGATCGCGCAAGGATTAAAACTGGCAATCTTTAACTCCTGTGACAGCTTAGGGTTAGCTCAAGAACTGGCAGATCTGCACATCCCTCAAGTGATTGTAATGCGAGAGCCAGTGCCAGATGAAGTCGCTCATAGTTTTCTCAAACAGTTTCTGATGGCATTTGCCAGTGGACAATCACTATATATCTCAGTGCGAGAGGGACGCGAACGGTTACAAGGATTGGAAGACCAGTATCCCTGTGCATCTTGGCTACCCGTTATTTACCAAAATCCGGCAGAAACACCACTGACTTGGCGGGAGTGGGACGGGACTACGTTAGATTCAATTCAAACCTCATCCAAACCTCAAGCTTCAAAACTTCCTCGCATTCTGCTGTCTAGCTTGATGCTGGCTACTTGCGTGATGGGAATTCGTTGGTTGGGGTTGTTGCAAGGGTGGGAATTGCAGGCGTTTGATCTCGTGATGCGATCGCGACCGATTGAAAGCCAAGATCAACGGTTGCTAATTGTGGAGGTCACGGAGGCGGATTTGCAGTTGCCGGAGCAGCAGCAACGTCGAGGTTCATTATCGGACACAGCGCTGGCTAAGTTGTTGAAAAAACTAGAAGCTTTTCAACCACGGGCGATCGGGTTAGATATTTATCGTGATTTTCCAGTTGATCAGAGTCAGCGCAAGTTAGCAACGTGGATGCAAACCCAAAAAGGCTTTTTCGCCGTTTGTAAAGGACGAGATTCTGAACTGAATCATCCCGGAGTGGCTCCTCCACCAGAAGTTCCGTTAGAGCGCCAGGGATTTAGCGATGGCGTGAAAGATGCTGATGAGGTATTACGCCGCTATTTGGTCGGAATGGAACCTGAATCAACTTCGCCCTGTACCGCATCCTATGCGCTCAGTGCTCAACTTGCATTCTACTATCTAGAAGCAGAGGGGATTTCTGCTCAGTACAGCCCAAGTGGAGATCTGCAAATTGGTCAAGTCAATTTGAAGCAATTGAAGTCGCATCAAGGCGGTTATCAGCGATTCGATCAGCGGGGCTACCAGATTTTACTGAATTATCGATCGCGTTCTTCCCCTCGCGACATTGCGCCCATCTTGTCCTTGAGTGATGTCTTAAATGATAAAGTTAAACCTGATCGAATCAAGTCATTGCGCGATCGCGTCATCTTGATTGGTGTGACGGCTCCCAGCGTGCATGATTATCACCTCACGCCTTACTCAGCGCGTCAGGATCATCAACAAACTCCTGGAGTTGTTGTACAAGCCCACATGGTGAGCCAAATTCTGAGTGCGGTACAAGATAATCGTCCGTTGTTGAATGGTTGGTCGTTCGAGAACGAATTTGGTTGGATTTGGATTTGGGCTGTTGTGGGAGGATTATTAGCTTATCGATTTCGTTCTCCACTTGTTCTGGTTCTTGCGGGCGGAACGACGATCGGAGTTCTGTACGGTTTTTGTCTGTTTCTCTTCGTTCAGGGTCGTTGGGTTCCGTTGGTGCCTGCGGGTCTCGCATTTGTTGGTGCGATCGGTAGCACTCTCATGATTTACCGTTTCCCCGCAGGAGAGCGAAATACTACTTGACGATATTGAGGTTCGATTGAGATGAAATTACCTGTCCACACCCTTCAACTAACTCTTGCTGTCAGCTTAGTTCTGATGAGTAATCCGCAAGTGCAGGCGCACCCTGACAAGTTCATCACCTCTCAAAATCAATCTCTTGACAGTGGATTCAAGAATCGCTTGGTCTTCGCGGCACCACCGATTCCACCCGGCAGTGGGGCACCCGGACGCCGAACTGACACCAGCGGTCGCGATCCCAACTGTGCATCTACCAATAAACCTTTGACGGCTTTAGTTCCAGTATACGGAGCAAAATCAGGAAATGTCTGGGGACTAACCGTGGCTGAGCATCCCACGCTCTGGTTTTATGTGGGCTACAAATCGCCTTGCATCGGTGAGTTCTTGCTGTGGGATAGCAGTAATCAGTTAGTTTACCGCACGAAGATTACTCTGCCTGAAACGCCAGGAGTTGTTAGCCTTTCTATTCCATCGACGATCGCGCCTTTAAAAGTGGGTCAGCAGTATCACTGGTTTTTCAAAGTTTATCCTGACACCCAGAATCCGCCCGTGTTTGTGGAAGGCTGGATTCAGCGGGCTGCACTAAATTCTATGTTGAAAAGTCAGATAGAGAAAGCGAACCTGCAAGAGCGCACCAAGCTTTTTGCGACAAATGGCTATTGGTATGATGCGCTAACTGCTGCTGCTAAACTGCATCAGAGTGCTTCAAAAACATCACAGTGGACGGATTTACTGCGAAGTGTTAGTTTAGACGCGATCGCGCCAGAACCGATCGTGGACTGCTGCAAACCTACGCCCTAATATGCAGGTTTCACTCCTAACTCTGACTAGGGATTTTGACAGGGAGTAGTGGGTTGCCAGAGCCGAGCAGGTGAACCCGTTGGCGCTTGAGCAACCAGTGCTACCGTCCCACTCGGATCAACCACCCATCCTGTCGCTTCCGTAATTTCTTCTCTTGCTTCGCGTCCCTGATTTCCTTCCACCTTCCTCGTTCCGCTTTCATCTTTTCCAGTCAGCGTGACCAACCCAACCTGCACCTCATCATCACTCAACGCTTCTCTGGGGTTTTCTGGTAACCCGCCGCGCCCTGTCACCACAAATCGACTCGCGGCTCGGCTGCCCGTGGCTTG
>CAXTDB010000190.1:0-9643 GCA_964242045.1 uncultured Leptolyngbya sp.
GCGATCGTTAATTCCTAAAATTTCCTGGTAATTCGGCACATCGACTACTGTAACCACATCGAAATGATTTACAGCATCGGTCACGTAATACTCTTGTTGCTGATTGTTCGGTGTCAGTTTGGGTAGCACTTGAACGAGGTCTTTCCAGCGGAAACAGTAAGCTCCTGCATTAATCCGACGATTTTGTTTTTGCTCGATCGTGCAGTCGCGATCCTCAACGATTTCGGTCAGAATTTGATTTTCATCGCAAAACACGCGCCCGTATCCCGCCGGGTCAGGCATTTGAGCCGCGAGCAGTGTAGCGGCATTTCCTTTCGATCGATGCGTTTCCAACAGCAATGCCAGCGTTTCAGGACGTAATAGCGGCAGATCACCGTTTAACACGATCAAATCATCGTCAAACCCTTCGAGAAATGGGATTAATTGCTGAATCGCGTGACCTGTGCCCAATTGCTCGGTTTGTTCAACAAACTCGATCGTGTCCGGATACGTCGCCAACGATTCACGCACTAACGCGGCTTGGTAGCCGACAATTACCAACCGCCGCAAGGGAGCGATCGTGCTTGTACTGCCTAAAACTCGCTCAATCAGCGATCGACTGCCCAAACGGTGCAACACCTTGGGTAAATCCGATTTCATCCGCGTTCCACGACCTGCCGCCAGAATTGCCACCGCTACCATAGGTTTTTCATTTCTCAATACGAGAGGGAGTATACCGTGAGTCGGTTTCATCCTTCATCTCTCAACTGATTTCTACCGGAGAGTTTTAAATTTTGAGCTGCTTCGATTTCGCCTTTATGAGTTCGGAATTGTGATATCGATCGCGGTTACAGGCTGTCCCAAACTCGATAGCGGCGGCAGAATTTCTTTGTCGTTTCCAACGACTAAAGTAACCAGTTTTTCAGGTTGAAGATACTTTTGGGCAACTCGTTGAACGTCTGCGATCGTCGTTGCTTCAACTGCCTTGCGATATTGAAAAATGAAATCTTTGGGATATCCGTAGTATTCATACCGCAGTAAACGCGACAGGGTTTGACCTGGATCTTGAAAGTTGAAGATAAAGGAATTCAAAACGGCATCTTTTGCGAAGGCTAATTCGTTCGCTGCAATTGGTTCTTTGCGAATGCGATCGATTTCCTTCAAGACTGCTCGAATAAAAGGAACGGTTGCGTTCGATCGCGTTTCTCCACTGGCAATAAATACACCCGGATGATCGAATTCAGCATCCCAACTTGCACTGACTGAGTAAGCCAGTCCTTGACGCGATCGCACTTCATTAAACAATCGCCGCCCGAATCCACTGAGAACATCCTCCATCACGCCCAATGCTGGATAGTCAGGACTGTTTAACTGTCCGCCGAGATGCCCCATTTGCAAATAGCTTTGATTCAATTGCGGCTGATTCACAAAGAAGATTCCACCTTGTTTGGCTTGAGAAATGGATGGAAGCTGAGTCGAAATCGCTTGACCCGAAGGATTCCAGGTTCCAAACTTTGACTCGATCCTTAATCGCATTTGTTTCGGATCAAAGTCGCCAACAATTCCCAACAGCATTTGATCAGGACGGAACGATCGCTGATAAAACTGAATCAAATCACTGCGCGAAATATTGGCGATCGTCGAATACTCTACAGTTCGAGCATAAGGGCTATCTTTGCCGTAAATCAGTTTTTGAAATTCTCGTCCGACAATTCCGTTTGGGTCGTCGTTGCGTCGAGCAATTCCGCCTTGAAGTTGAACTTTGGCGATCGCAAATTTATCCACTGCAAATGCGGGCTGCTGGATGACTTCGGCGAACAAATCAAATACTTCTGGCAAATCTTCGGTGAGGGTGTTGAATCCTGCACTTCCCGAAGTCGTGTTAATTCCGGTTTCGACCACTGCCGCACGTTGTTCGAGTAATTGATTAACTTGATCGGCAGTGCGTTTCTGAGTTCCGCCCGATCGCATTACGTCTCCGGTCAGTTCTGCGAGTCCGATTTGATTAGCAGGCTCAAATCGATCGCCTGTCCGAACGATCGCGGTTCCGCTCACGAGGGGCAATTCGTGATCTTCCATCAAATAGACAATCATCCCGTTTGGAAGTTGAAAGCGCGTATAGTCTGGAACTTTGATTTCTGGAGGTGGCGAGAATTTTAGATCAGTATAGTGTTTCGGGGTATCTGCAACGGCTGGATGCACAAACATCAACACAGTAAGAAACGCTAAAGCAAATAGAGTTAGAATTCGGAATGTTTTCATTTACGCTAATAACTGATCAACGGCAATACTAAAACCAGGTAGAACAACTTGTGTTGCTGCAATTTCGCCAGAAATAAATACTTTTCTCAATGTATGCGTCACCACAATAATCCACTGACTCTCAGGAAAAATTAGCCAAACTTCTTCGCCTCCCGACTGCAAATATTCTTGAGCTTTTGCAATCACATTCTCAGCAAAATCGGTCGGTGAGACAATTTCAGCACTGAGCGGAAAACTTTGCGGTAAAACAGCAACATCCCGATACTGCATTGAAAGCGCTTCGGAAAGATAGGCAACATCTGGCTGCCGTCCTTGTTTATGAGTGCGACAAGGCGGTTCTGTGTAGACCTCACCCCCAAGGTTTTGTTGGTCAATGTAGTTCGCCCAATATCGTCCTAACTTTAGCTGAACGCGGCTATGCTTTAACGTCATTGCAGTTGTGTCCGTTGATTGCCCGCTCACCCAAATATTTGGATGTTTTTCAACCAGTTTGCCATCGACCCATTCTGTGCCTTTCGGTGGGTTCTTCATCCAGTCTTCTAGCGATCGAATCTCAACATTCGTTAGCATCTTCATTGCTCCTTATGCTTGCGGCAAAATGCGCCCGATCGTGCGGTTCTCGGTCGTAAAGGTGGCATTTGCAACTCGTTGAATATCAGCAGGCGTAATCTTGGCGATCGCATCAATTTGCTGAAATAAATTGCGCCAGCTTCCGGTTTTGACTTCGTACTCTAATAATGACTGAGCCATCCCCATGTTGGAATCGAGCGATCGTAATAATCCGGCTCTAGCCTGAGTTTTAACGCGATCGAGTTCTTGGGCGGAAACAGGCTCAGTTTTTAAGCGATCGATTTCGGCTCTCAGTGCAGGCGCGACTTCTTCGATCGATCGATTCGGAGCCGTGAGCGCGTAAAACAGCATCAGATTCGGAAACTTATCGCCCGGAAATCCATTAATCCCTTGAGCCGCTAACGCTAACTTTTTCTCTTCGACTAAGGCTCTGTAAAGTCGAGAAGTTCGCCCGTCGCTGAGAATCGATGCGATCGCTTCATAAACCGCGTTATCTGGATGGTTCAAAGCAGGACGGTGATAACCTTCGAGATACCACGGCTGAGATTGTAGCTTCAAGGTAATTTCGCGCTGTTTGGTTTGCGGTGGCTCAACGGCAATCACATCCGGTGGAGCGGGTTTGGTTTTGTAGCGATCGAAATAGATTTGAGCGAGGCGTTTGACTTCGACTGGATTGACATCGCCGACAATGGCGATCGTCAAATTATTCGGAACATAATGCGTTTCAAAAAAGGTTTGAACATCTTGCCGGGTTAAGTTCGCTAAATCAGTTGGATAGCCGATCACCGGACGACGATACGGATGCACTTGAAAAGCTGCACTCGTAAACGCTTCGATCAATTGCCCGATCGGTGAATTCTCCGTTCTTAATCGCCGCTCTTCTAAAATCACTGCTTTCTCTTTGTAAAACTCTCGAAAGACTGGATCGAGAAAGCGTTCCGACTCCAGCGACATCCAGAGTTCTAATTTATTTGACGGGAAACTGTAAAAATAGCGAGTCGCATCAGCGGACGTATTCGCATTCAGTCCGACACCGCCCGCTTGCTCAACAATTCGCCCGAATTCGTTTTGCCGTCCTAATTTCGTCGCCTCGGCTTCAACGCGATCGAATTCCGCTTGCAATGTCCGAATATCTTTCTTCTGAGCTTTTGCCGTTGTGATTTCTGCCGCAAGCTGATCTAACTCTTCTAACAGCGGCTTCTCAGCTTGAAAATTCTGTGTGCCGATCCGAGTCGTGCCTTTAAATGCCAAGTGTTCTAGAAAATGAGCAACCCCGGTTTTTCCGTCTGGTTCATCTGCCCCGCCCACATCGGCGTAAGTCAGAAACGAAACCACAGGCGCTTGATGACGTTCTAGAACAATAAACTTCAAACCGTTTTCTAACTTAAACTCGGTGACATTTTGAATCACTCGATCGAGATACGGTTGAATCGACTGTGAAGGCAGCGTCCGCGAGAGTCCAATTCCAGGAACGCTACTCCAAGCTAATAAAAAAACTAAAACGAAGCTAACGATCGTCCGACTCATTCTCACCATGTCAACGAACCTTAAAGGCACGTTTTCTAGGATAGAGAGTTTTGTCAGAACTGACTTACTTAGAAACCGTTTTATCAAAGTCGATCGAGGTTGTCACCGTAAAGATGTACGTATCGAACAGCGCGCCGACGACTCCACACGCACATCCGATGACGATCGCGCCTTCCCAAGCGCGACCATTACCAAAGGTTTCAAGAAATGACAGCATTTGATTCGCGCAAACTTGTCCGAACGGCATCAGTCCGGGCACAAATTTGAGCAGTAGCAAAAGCGCGATCGTGCTGCCGATTAATGCGATCGGAACGAAAAAGCTGAGCAAGCTGGCGAACAAGAGCGATCGGAGATAACTAATGGTGAGGCTAAAAGACATAGACCACCTAACTAAAGCGAACTGAGAACAGGTTGAAACTTCTCTAACGATACGAGGGATTTCCAGGTTTGGATCTGGATGTTGCAAAATCTTAAATCTTTATAAAGAAACTTGGTTAAGCAACACCGCAATTATGCCACTAGACAAACGTTTAAGCTGTTACCCGCTTTACAGGTTCATGCAGACTTACATTGCTTAAAATTTTGCTGCATTCATCAAAGTTGTGTCTTCAGAGTGATGAAGTCAGAAAACCACCACTTTTACAATCGCTCCTAGCACATTGCAAAACAGGACGGTTATCTTATGCAAATTCTTAGACATCCTGAAGCCAGCGATCGACCCGAAGATCCCCGCAACAAAGAGGTCGTTTTTCCTGCCTATGATATTCAAAATGGCAATCTCGCAACGCCCATTAATTCTTCGCCACTGGTCAAAACTTATATCAATGCTCTGCCTGCTTATCGTCAAGGACTTTCTCCGTTGCGGCGTGGTCTAGAAGTCGGTTTGGCTCACGGCTACTGGATTCTTGGACCCTTTGCAAAACTCGGACCATTACGTGACACCGATTTGGCGAACTTGGCAGGATTGCTTTCTACGATCGGGCTAATCATTATTTCCACCCTATCGATTTCGCTCTATGGAGCAAGTAACCCGGTGGGACCGACTACCACGATCACCACTCCAAACCCACCCGAAGAACTCAAAACTGGGCATGGCTGGAATGAATACGCATCAGGATTTCTACTGGGTGGCGTTGGCGGTGCAGCGTTAGCTTACTTCCTCCTCACCAACATTTCACTGTTCAAAAACTTCGCCAGCGGACTGTAACGCTGTTATTCAACCCAATCAAGTGGGCATCTTAAAGATCGCCCACTTGTTGCGCTGTGTAGTGAAATTGACTGCACGATCGCTCAGTTCAGCAATACGATCAGCAAACTGCGGCGACTGGCTCAAATAGTGCGGTTTCAATCTCAGTTAACGCTCGTTCTAAATCGTCATTGACCACCTGAATGTCAAACTCCCCGGCGGCATCTACTTCTTCCCAAGCTCTCTGGAGCCGACGAGCGATCGCGGTTTCAGAATCTTGCCCGCGTCCTCGAATGCGGGCTTCGAGTTCCACCATCGAAGGCGGGGCGATGAAGATTTGGAGTGCGCTAGGAAATGATTTGCGAATTTGGCGAGCGCCATCGAGTTCGATTTCCAGAATCACCCATTTGCCATCGCGGATCTTCTCCTCTACCGTGCGTCTGGGAGTGCCGTAGCAGTTTCCCGCGAATTCTGCCCATTCGAGAAATTCTCCTTGGGCAACCATGCGCTCAAACTGAGGGCGAGTGACAAAGTAGTAATTTTTGCCATCGACTTCTCCGGGGCGGGGGGATCGGGTGGTGACCGATACCGAGAGATAAAGATCCTTGTGGCGCTGAAGTAGCGATCGCAGCAAGGTTCCTTTTCCGACACCGCTTGGTCCTGTTAAAACAATGAGTCTGCCCTTGCTCATAGCTGCTTAATTAGTTTGTGCGCTAGTGTTCCCAGTTTTCTGATTCTGTGAGTATAGCTTGCAACTCAGCGGAATGAGTTAACGAAAGGGTGAAGGATTGAGATATTTTCTCAAATTCTATTCTTCTATTCTATCTTTGTTAAATAAAAAGCGACTGGCTACAGTCTCTGGTTGAATGGCTGAAAGCACAATGTGACCGGAATCCATCACGATCACCGCACGGGTGCGCCTGCCGTAAGTGGCATCGATCAGTTTGTTGCTTTCGCGGGCATCGGTGATGATGCGCTTAATTGGGGCGGATTCGGGAGAGACGATCGCAATGACTCGATGGGCGGAGACAATGTTGCCAAAGCCGATATTAACAAGTTTGATCTCCGTCATAGTTGAGGTTGCCTAACGCTCTCCTTTAAATCTATAGAGCATTGATCGCATATGCGATCAATGCTTTTCAATCACGGTTAATTACGATATCGCCTTAACAATAGCTCGACACCGATTTTCGCTGAATTTTTGCTTTAAAGTTCATTTGGATCAATTCCCAACGATCGTAGTTGTTCCGCCAGTTGATCGGCGCGTTGACGTTCGGTTTCAGCGCGTTGGCGTTCGGTTTCAGCGCGTTGACGTTCCATTTCTGCGCGTTGGCGTTCTGCTTCCGCTTGTTGCCGCTCAATTTCAGCGCGTTGGCGTTCCATTTCTTGACCTTCTGCCCCGGTCGGAATCACTCGCCCAGATCGATCGCACCAACGCAACCACGATCGCGTTCCTTCATCCTCAAACTGCCCTTCCCACAGCGTCAACCCAATTCCCACGCCATTTAACCAAACGGGTTGCCCAATGTCGCGAATTCCTTCTGGCGGTGTTAGTTCCGTGTAGCCCTCGCTTGTAATCGACCACACGCGCAACAACGCCCCATTCATCTCGTCCTGAATCTGTTCCAACGGATCAAACACCACGTAATACGGCACTCTAATCTGGGCATAAATCTCCTTTTTAGCGATCGTCTTGCCTTTCTGCCGCGATTTCCGGCTGAGAATGACTTCATCGCCTTCTTGATTCGACACGATTTCGATGCAGACTTCTGGCACTTTGCCAAATTCCCACACAAAGTACGATCGATTGCGCTTCTGAGAAAAGTCACCAGGGCGCTGTACTCCCAGACTCAGCATTGCATCGGGCACAATTGGATCGCCCTTGAGTAAATAGAATAGTCCGACATTTGCAGCCGCTAAAAAGGGAACAGGCAGCGCTTTAGAGCTATAGAGCGGTTCAACGAGTAGCCGCTGCTGTTCTTCCGATTGAAAATTGTCCACGGGCGTGTCGTCCTCAATCACCAGATGGCTGATGTCCAGTTCCATCACGATTTCTTCGTCGTTTAGCAGGTCTTGAGTCATCGACAATGACCAAACTCGATACGCTTATTATTGCAAATACGATCGTTACTTCAATCGTTCAATCAAATGATCGCCCACTCGTAAAGCATTTGCCATTACTGTTAGTGCTGGACTCACACTTGCACTCGACGGAAAGAAACTACTATCGACCACATATAGGTTATCGACTTCATGAGCGCGACAGTTGAGGTCTAATACTGAAGTTTGTGGATCTTCGCCAAATCGACAAGTTCCGCACTGATGCGCTACCACTTGAACGGGCATATCACTGCGCGGATGTGCGGCGCGATTAAACATTGAAGGCTGCAAAGATTCCACCTGCTTTAGTACATCGATCCAGCGATACACTAATCGATCGTGAGCTTCCACATTGCTCGGTGTGAAATCGATGTAGAGTTTGTCATTCACATATCGAATGCGATTGTTTGGATTCGGTAAGTCTTCGGTTTGCAGCCACCAACCGAGCGATCGTGTTGCCAGTTGCCGAATACCAAATCCCGGCATCAGTCGCGAAACCGCAGAAAACACTGGGGGAGCTTCGGTAAAGATCACATCTTGCAAAATGCCGCCAGAATTTTGTACATGCCCCATCGGATAGCGATAGTCACCATCGCCCCAGTAGAAGTCATTCACGCTCACAGTACGCTGAAACGACCCAGAATTTGAATCTGTCATCAGTTGCACCACAACCGATAGCTGTTGTTTCATTAAGTTGCGTCCAACCTGATCGGAACGGTTTGCAATGCCGTTCGGGTGCATTTCATTTTGCGATCGCAACAACAATGCCGCAGAGTTAATCGCACCACAAGATAAAACAACGATATCGCTTAAGAATAGATAAGACTGTTCGCCAATCTTGGCTTGAACCGCTTTGATCGCGGTTCCAGAAGGATTCGTATGGAGACAAACGACGTGAGCCGAAGTTTTCAGCGTCACATTTTCGTATTTGAGTGCAGGTGTGATTCCGCTATCTTCTGAATCTGTTCTACCTTGACCGTCTAATCCAAGCGGTAAATAAGTCGGATGTAGACCTTGCTTTGAAAGTCTATCACACACAGTTTGAACGTGAGATTCGTGGACAACTGCGGGAAACGGATAGTCTTCGCTATGCAGAGGTTCAGTTGGATCGTCGTCGGATTTGCCGTGAACTTGATAGAGCTTCTCGGCTTCGGTGTAGTAAGGCTCAAAGTCGGCGTATTTTATGCCCCATGCGGGAGAAGTGCCGTCTTGATGCTGCACCGTTTCAAAATCCCGATCGCGCATTCGCATCAAGACTCCACTATAGATTTTCGTGTTGCCTCCGACACAATAGCTAGTTTGGGGATAAAACGGTTCTCCGTTCTCGTCGTACCATTGTTCTGGCGCGTGAAACTTTTCTTTCTTGAATAGTTCGATGTCTTGAGCTTCTGAGCTTTCACGAACTGGAAAAAAGCCCCGCTCTAGAATCAAAATCTTCTTACCCGTCGGAGCAAGCTTACGCGCTAAGGTTCCGCCACCTGCACCCGTCCCGACAATAATCACGTCATAGTATTGATCATCAACAATCATGGCGCTGCTCCTACTGCCAAACGTAAATCAGAACGTACAAGATAATCCAAATCACATCGACGAAGTGCCAGAACAATGATGTCGCTTCGACTCCAAAGTAGCCGCTGTCATAGTTACCCGGAATAAACGATCGACCCAGCATAATCACTTGCAGCAAAATTCCTGTGAAAACGTGCAAGCCGTGAAATCCAGTTAACAGATAAAACAGTCCCCCGAATAAGCCGGATGTGAATCCGAAACTCAGGTGACTCCACTCGATCGCTTGACCATACAGAAAGTACCCCCCCATTGCCATCGTTGCCAGTAGGAACACCCGAAAGCCCCACAGCTTTTTATCATGCAGGTATCGCTCAGCCACATAAATCACAAAGCTACTCGAAACCAAAATGATTGTATTGATCTGCGGATCTTTGGTATCGAGTCCTGTCACTCCAGGCGGATACCAATCTGGAATCGTAGTTTTGTAAACGGTATAGCCCACAAAGAAGC
>CAXTDB010000191.1:0-3614 GCA_964242045.1 uncultured Leptolyngbya sp.
AGCGCTCGCTTTGAACACCGCAATTCTACGGCTGGGAGCAACACTGTTTTTTCACCAGGTGCGGCGGGTAAACTGAGTCCAGCATTCACCGCACTGGTGCGATATCAGCAAGCGAGTGCAGCGAATCAAACTCTTGAAGCCTTGAGCGACACGGCAAATCTTAAATTAGGACTTGCCTATCGCAATCCGAATGACGATCGATTTAATGCTTTACTGCGCTATGAATACCGCAAGAATCCTTCTAGCATTCCCGATAGTATTCTCTTTGGCAGTGGTACGGGTTATGAAGATCATCTCTTTGCGCTAGAAGGAATCTATGCTCCAAATTGGCAATGGGAGTTTTACGGAAAGTTCGCACTCAGGAATAGTACCTCTTACTTAGCAAGTGATTTAGTTGGAACGAGTACAGTGACGCTGGCGCAAGCAAGAGCAACCTACCGATTTAACTATAACTGGGATTTGGTCGGTGAAGTTCGTTGGATCAACCAGCCAAACTCAGGCTTTAATGAAACGGGATTTGTGCTTGAAGCAGGATACTCTCTCACTCCAAACTTACGTCTTGCAGCAGGATATAGCTTTGGTCGTGTGGGCGATCGAGATTTTGGCGGAACGCGATCGGCGGGTGGATTGTATTTAGGGCTAACCGTCAAAGTAAATGAACTATTCAACGGCTTTGGGCTGCAAAAAGTTCCACCCAAGCAGTAACTCACTTAGAACTCAAATTCCTCTCGCATCTCATATTCAGTCGTTAATTTCCCCTACTTGGATCTACAAATGTCTAGAGTCGCATACCGCAAAACCAAATCGCGCTTCGTTGCTTCTATTGGTAAGTGCATTCTCAAACGCATTCTATTGATCTGTCTGCTCCTTCTATTTCCTATTTACACTCTTTTCTTACCCTTAGACAAACACAATTTTCAAGCACTTGCGGCTTCTACTGCTCCTTGTGCCACTCCAGGTAAGGATGGCCCTGGAGGTACACTTGCTAACATTATCAATACGTATTACCCACCGCTCGCCGCCACAACAACGCTCAGTAACGGTGCTACCTCTTTACAAGTCGGCTCTCCAGTTGGCGCAACAACGCCGATCGACATTGGAGATTTATTGCTGATCATTCAGATGCAAGATGCTGTGATTAATACTTCTAACTCGGATGCTTACGGGGATGGGACAGGGGGAGATACTCTGCCTTATGGATCAACGCCTTTTAATGTTCCGCCCAGTACTGGAGCCAGTGGGCAAACCTCTACAAATGCAGGAAAGTATGAATATGTGACAGTTACCAGCATGAGTGGTAGCACGATCGGTATTCTAGGAACAGGAACAGGAGGAGGGTTAATCAACAGCTATAAGAATGCGCCCGCTAGTGGTACTCAAGGACAAAGTGTTTACCAGATTGTGCGCGTCCCTCAATACTCTAGTGCCACCTTGGGGACTGCCACGGCACTAGCATGGGATGGTTCCGTGGGCGGGATTCTCGCTTATGATGTGACAGGCAATCTCAATCTCGCTGGAGCAGTTGATGTCAGTGGGAGAGGTTTTCGTGGAGGTGCTGGTAGACGACTTGGGGGCGCATTAGGCCAGGCGAATACTGACTACCTCACGTCTGCTACTGAAAATAGCAACGGCTCAAAGGGCGAAGGCATTGCTGGAACTCCCCGCTATGTTCTCCAAATGTTCACGGCGACAGGCGCTCCAACTACACCAGCGGTGCTGGACACAGGTGTAGAAGGCTATCCGAATGGGAGCTATGGACGTGGGGCACCTGGCAATGCTGGAGGAGGAAGTACTGATGGAAATCCTAGCAGAAACGATGAGAATTCTGGCGGTGGCGGTGGTGCGAACGGTGGGAATGGGGGACTTGGCGGACGGGCATGGAACTCACAGTTACCCTCTGGTGGATTCGGCGGTAAGGCATTTCCAGTCGCAAGCGATCGACTGGTATTAGGCGGCGGCGGCGGTGCTGGAACGACGAATGATGGTTCTTACTACGATGCTCCTGGCCCTCAGCAGACAGGCAGTAACGGCTCCTATAGTAGTGGAGCGCCCGGTGGCGGGATGGTGATGATTCGCACCAATGCTGTTAGTGGTACTGGCACTATCTTGGCTCAGGGAGCAAGGCCGCGTGATGTCGGGCAAGATGGGGCCGGCGGCGGTGGTGCTGGGGGAAGCATTTTCGTTTCCACGCGACCGGGTTCGGGCAATAGTCTCGCAGGCTTAACCGTCAATGTTCAAGGCGGTGATGGAGGGTGGGCAAGATTTAGTGCAGCGCACGGGCCCGGTGGTGGCGGCGGTGGCGGCGTGATCGTCAACTCTTTGCCAGGGGTGAGTGTTAGTAGCTTGGCAGGTGGTGTTGGTGGGCAAACGGGCACAACGGGAAACTTGGGAAATTTTGATGCCGCTGCGGGGACAGGATTAGTGCAGCCACTTACAGCAGGAGTCGTGCCGGGTATCAAGTCGGGTGCAGAATGCGCTCCTGTCTTGACAGTCGTTAAAACCACAAGCACACCGACGATTAATTCACCTTCGAGTGGTGGCAAAACCGCAACCTATATGATTACGGCATCAAATGCGGCGAACCAAGGAGCAGCAACACAGGTGACGATCAGCGATTCGGCTTTACCGTCAGGATTTACCTATGCCTCTACTAGCTCGATCACTCTAACGGGCGGTGCAACTCGAACATCCGTCAGTAATCCGAGTGTGGGCAGCACTACGCCGAGTTGGGGAACCTTTACGATTCCGGGAGGCGGTCAAGTTCAGATTACGTTTGTTGCTGCGATCGCAACAGGGGTCACTGCCGGAACCTATCAAAATCCTGCGAGTGCCCAATATCTCGATCCGGCTCGAACCACCAGCACTGGCACCACGACTGCAACCTACAATCCAAGTAGCAGCACTGGCGAGGATGTCACGGTTTCTATCAGCGATCCTAAAGTTGTTCTTGTCAAGCGGATTACTCGTATCAATACGACCGACATCACAACGGTAGTAGACGACCCAAATACAACTGATGACAACAATGCAAACTGGGCAAGCAGCACGTTTCTTCAAGGCGCGATCGATGGGGGTAAAGTCAATCCTGGAGATGAATTGGAATACACGATCTACTTTCTTTCCGCAGGAAACTCCCCCGCGAATACCGTTTGGTTGTGTGATCGCGTTCCCGATAACGTGACCTTTGTTCCCACGGCATTCAATGGGTTTGCAACAAAAGCAGCGGGTGGATTGCCTAACAGCGATCGTGGGATTCAATGGCTCTATAACGGTCAGACCGAATCCCTAACTAATGTCAGCGATGGCGATACGGCTCAATACTTTCCACCCGGCAATGATCCCACTGCTGTATACCCTACGGTGAATTGTGGGGGAGCAAACACCAATGGAGCGATCGTGGTGAATTTGAGTAACTTGCCCAACGCAACCAGTCCTGGAACTCCAACGAATTCATACGGATTCGTGCGATTCCGGGGGCGGGTGAAATAGTAAACTAAGCCCACATCACCGATGACCAGGTTGACCACATAAAAATACCGATCGCAACGATCGCTAAAGCCACTTTAAGCAGATTCCCAATCAGCGCGCCAAACCCGATCGCTGCGCTCACTTTC
>CAXTDB010000191.1:3624-9565 GCA_964242045.1 uncultured Leptolyngbya sp.
GATCGCTAAACCACTCGTTCTCCGACGGACTGCATGTAAGCTTGCAGCGATTCACTTGGAAACAGTCCGCCGTATCGGGCTGCTATTTACTGACAGCTTTGCAGTCCGAGATTTCTTGGCGGGGGGTGAGTTGTACCCGCTGTTTTTCGTCTGTGACCGGGTTGATGCTGGTGTTGCCGTAGTAGCTAAACAGTCCACCGATCACAAAGCACAGTCCTAAAACCAATCGGATTAAAACACTGACAATAGAATTTAGAAATATGCGATCGATGTATTTTGAAATGTTCTAATCAGATAAATCAAGTATTGAGGGGTGCAGTTCATGATTTGTTGCATCATTCGCGTTAGTGCCTGAATCGTCTAAACTGAGCAAGACGCGATCGTATAAAACAGATGACAGGCTCTAAACTAGGTGTAGCAGTAGTCGGAACGGGATTTGGGCAGAAGGTTCATATTCCTGGGTTTCAGGCGCATCCGCGAACCGAACTGGTTGCTGTTTATCATCGAGATTTACAAAAAGCACAAACGATCGCACAATCGCATCAAATTCCTCATGCTTGTTCGTCGATCGAGGAAATTCTCAAGCTTCCCAATGTTGATGCGGTCAGTATTTCAACGCCGCCGTTTTTGCACTACGAAATGGCGAAAACAGTGTTAGATGCCGGAAAACATTTGCTGCTGGAAAAACCAACCGCGCTGAATGTTGATCAAGCAAAAGATTTGTATCGTCGATCGCTCGATCGTCGCGTTATTACCAGCATGAATTTTGAGTTCCGCTTTGTTCCCGCGTGGCAGCATTTTGCCGATCTGCTTGCACAGAACTATGTGGGAGAGAAACGATTGATCAAAATTGATTGGCTCGTATCCAGTCGCGCGGATGCGGCTCGACCTTGGAACTGGTACGCCCGCAAAGAGCAAGGCGGCGGAGCTTTAGGCGCACTCGGATCGCATACGTTTGATTACGTCGCTTGGCTATTTGGCTCAGTCGATCGCTTAACCGCAAGTCTTACCACTGCAATTCCCAACCGTCCTGATCCAATCACAGGCGAACTCAAGCCCGTCGATTCCGATGACACTTGCAATCTCACGCTAGAACTCGCAGACGGAACGCCCTGCCAGATTTGCATTAGTTCCGTGACGACTCAAGGACGCGGACATTGGATCGAAGTTTACGGCGATCGCGGAACGTTAATCCTCGGTAGCGACAACCAGAAAGACTATGTTCACGGCTTCAATCTGTGGGGCGCACCGATTGGACAAGAACTTGCAGAACTCGAAATTCCTAAACAGTTTGCGTTTGAACAAGTTTTCGCAGATGGACGAATTGCACCGTTTATCCGCGTGATTGATCAATGGCTGACGAGTTTCGATCGACAAGAATCCCTCGCGCCCTCGCTAAAAGAAGGCGTGTATTCGCAACTCCTGATGGATCTCGCACACGAATCAAACGAAACTGGAACTTGGGTAACAGTGCCGCGATGGTAAGCTAAATCTCCTCATCGGGCGCGATTTCCAGATACAAGCGAATAAATTCAGATGCCGCAGTCGGATTCAAAGACTTTAACGCCCTGTAAATCTCGACCACAACTTCAGCAAGCGGATCGCGCTCACCTCTGAGCCACCGACTAAAGTTCGATCGATTCACACCCATAATCGCCGACAGTTGATATTGCGTGATGCTGTAGGATTCCAGCACCTGCCTTAATGCACTCCCCGCTTTTGACATGCTCTGTTCTAACAACAGTGGATGCTTTGAATATATCGGTTTTTAAACTCTGTGCAAATAAATAGAGTACTTCCTATCCTAATCGTAATATTTCTTACGAGAGTCGATACTTCAACCATGCCCCTAAAAGCGGTAGTGCAATTCGGTATCCTAGCTCGGCTCCGTAGACTAAACCTTTTTGTTCCAAGCTTGCGAGCACTCCCTGCAACCCGCCCCCACGCGATAAGTTGTGCTTCTGAATATACTCGCGCGCATGAGGACTATCGGTAGGATCAAGCGCCAAGCTTTCTAAAACTCGGACTTGGCTATTCGGTAACAGCAAAATCAGCGATTCAAACGTGACGGAAAGATCTTCGATTAATGCGATCGCGCTTCTTTCGACATGATGCGGCTGCACGATCGTTACAGGCTCAAAGTCTTTTCGAGCGTTCTCGCGTTTGCCGTATTCCAACCAAATTCGCCTCGCCAGCGTGATTGCATCTCCGAAATGACCTTGCACATAGCTGAGAAACAGCAGCAAACTCTCTGGCTCAAATTCCAATCCCTCAGCTAACATCGCTTTCGCAATCCAAGTCTGCATCGTTTTATCGCTTATGGGACTGAGCGAAACGACTTGTAAATCATTCGGTTCTGTCCAGCGTTCTGCCACCGTTGCGATCAGCGCATAACTAACGCGACTTTGCCGCTGAACTTCTTGACGTAAATACTGCTCCCATTTATTCGCTCGATCGAACGATCGCAAATGCGGAAAATTGAGAAACACGATCACCACTCGACTGTTAAGCCATTCCGCGATCGCTTGCGGTAACATTAACAGCGCTTCAAACAACGCCCATTCTTTACCCGGTGATGGATGCCACACTAGCTGAGTTCTACCCTTGGTCGATCGCAGAATGAACGGATGATTCTTGCTCCAGCGATCAATGAACATCAACGCTTCGGGCGATTCAAACGTCGCAACGATCGCATCCGCAAGCAGTCCTAAAAATCGCTCATAGTTGGTCGCGCGCAAACAGTCGATTTCTAACACTCGTGCGTCACAATCGCGCGCGGCTGCTCGAATCAACGTCCGCCGACCAATTCCGGGGACACCTGCTAAGAGAACATCACGATCGCTGAGCAAAATTTGACCGACTTGATCTAATTCTTGCTGTCGCCCGACTAATTGAGGTGGAAGAAACGGATGACTAACCATTACTAAAATTTTTCACAGCCGAAAATCTGTAGCCTTAAACGCTTCACAGTCGTGCCTTGAAACGGTAGTGTCTAGATTCTATAACGGATTTTGAAAAATAATACTAATTAATAGTGCTAATCTTTGCTTATGGGCACTATGATAAGGTGCTATAGCCATTTATTCCCTAACTCCTGAGTTTTTCTATGTCTGCTCATTCCCTTCCGTCGCCAACTACGGCTTGGCATACCTTAGATACTGCTGGCTCGCTCTCAACCCTGAACAGCAATGCTCAAACTGGTTTAAGCGAGCAAGAAGCGGCAACTCGCCTCGAACAGTACGGCGCAAACGAACTGGAAGAATCTGGCGGTCGCAGCACTTGGGAAATTCTGGTAGATCAGTTCAAAAACGTCATGTTATTGATGCTGATCGGGGTTGCCTTGATCTCTGGGATTCTCGATTTAATCGCCATTACTCAAAACAATCTCAAACCCGGTGAAGTGCCGTTCAAAGACACGATCGCGATTTTAGCGATCGTGCTTCTCAATGGCGCGCTCGGTTATGTTCAAGAAAGCCGCGCTGAGCAAGCGTTAGCCGCACTAAAACAACTTTCGTCGCCGCGAGTGCGCGTATTGCGTGGAGGACGAGTCACTGAAGTTGATTCTAAATATCTCGTGCCTGGTGACGTGATGCTGGTCGAAGCGGGTGTGCAAGTGGCAGCCGATGGACGCATTCTCGAAGCGGCAAACTTGCAAATCCGAGAAGCAGCCCTCACCGGAGAAGCCGAAGCGGTGAATAAAAATGCAAACGCTAGCATCAAAGCAGATGCGATGCCTGCCGATCGCATTAACATGACGTATCAAGGAACCGAAGTGGTTCAAGGTCGCGGTACGATCTTGGTTACAGGAACCGGAATGCGAACGGAGCTAGGAAAAATCGCCGCCCAAATTCAAGGGGTGGAATCAGAACCGACTCCGTTGCAGAAACGAATGGATCAACTCAGTAAAGCGTTGGTGACCGGAGCGTTAATCTTAGTTGCGGTCGTTGTGGTCGGGGGCTTGATTTTCACGCGCGACTTTAACAAACTACAAAACTTACTGCAAACTGCGCTGAGTATGGCGGTTGCGGTTGTACCGGAAGGATTGCCTGCGGTGATCACGGTGACACTCGCGATCGGAACTCAGCGGATGGTACGTCGCCAAGCCTTGATTCGCAAGCTTCCAGCGGTTGAAACGCTTGGTTCAGTCACGACGATTTGTTCAGATAAGACTGGAACCTTGACGCAAAATAAAATGGTGGTGCAATCAGTCCACACCATTAGCATGAGTCCGAAAGTGACGGGCGAAGGTTACGCACCCGATGGAGAATTTCTACGAAATGGTTCTAGAGTCATTGCCGCCGACGAGCCAGAATTAAGAGCGCTGCTACTCGCTTGTACGCTGTGCAACGATTCAGTACTGCAACAAGAAAATGGACAATGGATTATTCTCGGTGATCCGACCGAAGGTGCATTGTTAACCGTTGCGGCGAAAGCGGGATTAGAGCGCGATCAGTGGAATAGTAAACTGCCGCGCGTTGCAGAAATTCCGTTTTCGTCCGATCGTAAACGGATGAGCGTGATTGTCAAAGATGCGGCAGGCTTGCTGCAAGCCGAAACCGACTTTCTTTCGACTCCTTTTCTGATGTTTACGAAAGGATCACCAGAGCTTGTCTTAGAGCGATGTGAAAAAATTCAGATTGGCGATCGCGTTGAACCGATCACCCAGGCCCAACGCGATCAAGTCCTTCAGCGCAACAACGAACTCGCTGGAAACGGCTTGCGAGTCTTGGGCTTTGCTTACAAACCGCTGACCGAAATTCCGCCTGAAAACGATGACGGAGCCGCAGAGCAAGAATTAGTGTGGTTGGGCTTAGTCGATATGCTCGATGCGCCTCGCCCGGAAGTTCGAGAAGCGGTCAAACGCTGTCGATCGGCAGGAATTCGTCCGGTGATGATTACCGGAGATCACCAACTGACAGCAAGCGCGATCGCTCAAGATTTGGGCATTGCTAAACCTGGTGATGAAGTGCTAATCGGACGCGAACTCGAACGAATGAGCGATCAAGAACTCGAACAGCACGTCGATCGCGTGAGTGTCTATGCACGAGTCGCACCCGAACACAAACTTCGGATTGTTAAAGCACTCCAGCGCACCGGACAAATTGCCGCAATGACCGGAGACGGCGTGAACGATGCGCCTGCACTCAAACAAGCGGATATTGGTGTAGCGATGGGTATTACCGGAACCGATGTGAGTAAAGAAGCATCGGACATGGTGCTGCTCGATGACAACTTTTCAACGATCGTGGCAGCCACCGAAGAAGGGCGCGTGGTATACACGAACATTCGTCGCTTTATCAAATACATTCTTGGTAGCAACATCGGCGAAGTGATTACGATCGCAGCTTCGGTGATTCTAATTCCTGCGGTGGCTGCAACCGGAAGCGTTCCTTTAACTCCGCTGCAAATTCTGTGGATGAACTTAGTTACCGATGGTTTGCCTGCGTTAGCGCTGGCGGTCGAGCCTGCGGAACCGAACGTGATGAACCGTCCGCCAAATCATCCAGGAGAAAGCATTTTCGCGCGGGGACTAGGAGCATACATCATTCGGATCGGGATTGTGTTAGCAATTCTCTCGATTGCCACAATGGTCTGGGCATACAACTACACGACGACGAATTTTGGCGGAAACTTAGACGACGATCGCTGGAAAACGATCGTGTTTACAACTTTGTGTTTAGCGCAGATGGGACACGCGATCGCCATTCGATCAAATAGCAAATTAACGATCGAACTGAATCCGTTCAACAACCTCTATGTTTGGGGTGCAGTAATTCTGACTTCGATTCTGCAATTGTTGTTGGTGTATGTTGAACCGCTCCGAGCGTTTTTCGGCACACACTATCTACCGTTCAACGAACTGATGGTTTGTGTGGGTGTGAGTGCATTAATGTTCGTGTGGATTGAAATGGAGAAATTATTCTTCCGCTTCTATTTCAGT
>CAXTDB010000192.1:0-9548 GCA_964242045.1 uncultured Leptolyngbya sp.
CCGATGAATCTGATTCTAGCGACGTTCACCGGATCAAGCTTTCAAATTGGTGGACAATCGTTTTCTGTCCCGCTCAATCTTTCACCCGGTCAGTTCGATCTGGGAATCCGACCGGAGCATCTCACGGTGAATGCTCAAAATCCACATTGCGTTGCCGAAGTGAGCGTAATTGAACCACTCGGACGCGAAGTTCTGGTTCGTGCAGTGTTAGAAGGTCGATCGATCAATTTGCAGACTGATCCAGCCTTGAATTTGAAATTAGGCGATCGTTTACCGTTGCGATTTGATGTCGATCGTATTTTCTTGTTTGACTCGATTTCTGGCGATCGAGTGTATCCCTAGATCATGGATTGCAGTTCTCCTGGCGATCGAACTGGAACTTCCGCCCCCACAAACCCGGTCTTGTCGCGCGTTGCAATTACATCTACACCATAGGTTACGGCACAAGCATATTGAACTGCATCTTCAAAGTCCTGAAATTTCAATGCGATGGCTTGTTCGAGAATTGCGCGATCGATGACGCAGATTTCTAAGTCGCTGAGGACTTGAGCGATCGCGTCTTCGGCAGCCAGAACTCCCGCTGCTTTGCGAACAAT
This sequence comes from uncultured Leptolyngbya sp., assembly GCA_964242045.1. Lineage (GTDB taxonomy): Bacteria > Cyanobacteriota > Cyanobacteriia > Leptolyngbyales > Leptolyngbyaceae > Leptolyngbya. Next base: position 597 of record CAXTDB010000192.1, read on the forward strand.
GTAGTAAATGTTGGTGATTGTTGTTGCAGCAATAAACCCTTCAATCTCTTCAGCATCGATTCGCTCAAACAATCTTGCTGCGTCTTCTACAAATGGCTCTCGCTCTTGTAAAAAATCTAGAACGACATTGGTATCCACTAAAACTCTCATTACTGGTATTTTTTGCTGAGATAAGTCGCATAGTCTTCGGTACTCTCTGTCCCTTTTGCAATTCCTCTAAGTCGAGAAAGATTTTTCGGTTTCACGTCTGATCGCGTTTCCTTCCATAGAGAAGTGAGGACAACTTGAACAAGCTGCCAGCGATCTTGAACTGATAATTGCAGCACTTGCTTTTGTAATTCTTGTGGTGTCATGGGTATGAGTTCTCAATTTTAATAGTTCAATTGTAAAATCTCATCACGAATACAGAGATCGTATCCATTCCCATTCGTGTGTAAGTCCTTCTTTCAGCGAAACGGCTGGCTGATAGTTCAGAAGTCGTTTTGCTTTAGAAACATCCGCTGAAGTATGCCGCGCATCGCCGATCGCGGTTTCGATCTTATCTTGTCGAATCGATCGACCGATAATCTCTTCCATTGTTGCAATCACATCAGTTAGAACCACGCGACTCCCGCCACCAATGTTGAAAATTTCGCCGACTGCTTCTGGAATGGTTGCGGCTGCGAGATTTGCTGCAACAACATCCGAAACGAAAGTAAAATCGCGCGTTTGCTGTCCATCGCCGTAAATGACGATCACTTCATCGTGCAACGCCGCTTTGAGAAACTTGTGAAAGCCCATATCGGGGCGCTGTCGCTGTCCGTAAACAGTGAAATATCGCAGCGAACAGGTTGGAATCCCAAAGTTTTGATGATACAGTCCGCAGAGTTGTTCTGCGGCTAATTTGGTAATGCCATACGGTGAAACGGGCTGCGGGCAAATCGTCTCAGCAGTGGGAAGCGTTTCTGCATTGCCGTAGATCGAGGAGCTAGAGGCGTAGATAAATCGCTGGAGTCGTTTTGCAGATTTCGCCGCTTCTAAAAGAACTTGAGTTGCATTAATGTTCTGCTCGGTGTAGGTACGAAACCCTGTGCCCCAACTCGATCGTACTCCTGCTTGAGCCGCTTGGTGATACACAACTTCTACATCGGTTAAAAGAGCAGTCCAATCTAAGGTCTGAATGTCGGCTTCGATTAGCTTAAAGTTCGGATGCGACAAACTACGATCGAGATTCTTCCACTTCAAAGCAGAATCATAGTAGTCGTTAAACTGATCAACTCCGATCACGCGATCGCCTCGATCGAGCAATGCTTCGACTAAATGAGAGCCGATAAATCCCGCTGCTCCGGTCACTACGCTAAGGGTCATACTGCCAGCCGATGCCTCACACCTAAAGGGTTGATCTTACTCGATCGTGGGGTTCGATTGTGAATGACGATTTAACGGTACAAGTTGTTCAATTGCGTTCTGAGTTTGCGGAGTCGGTGATTGAGATTGCTGATCTTCTGTTTGCGAAATTTGGCGATCGCGGATCGGGCTTGCATCAGAGCGCTCGGAGATTTGAATGCTTGCGGGCGATCTTGAGGCGTGTTGAGATAGCGATAGTGCAAAAACAAGTCTCGATACGGAATCGACACATCCTGTCCTTGGCAAAGACTCGTAAAGGCAGTCGATGAAATGCTCATGTAGTGTAAGTATGTGAGCGGCTGCCCTTTGTCGTAAAGCACACGATCGCGCTGCTCGAAGTTTGACGACCAGTGCGAACCCGGTGCAGTCCCAGTTGCAGCGAAATTATAGTAAGAAATTTGGCTTCGCAATACCAGGTAATTCATTAGTGATTGATCGGTTCCCCAAAGTGCAAGCAGATCTGATTCTCCAGCTTGCAGCGAAGTCAGAAGCGATCGTAGAATTTCATCGGTGAATACGTTTCTCTTTGAGGCAAACCAGCCTGCACAAAAAATATGAGATCGAAGCGTTTCAGCATCAAAAACTTTCAGAAGTTCTGATTGTGGAGTATCAAAAATGTACTTAATATCAGAACTATACTGATAGTCATTTGTGACCCAATCATAAGTTTCTAGCTTTTGAAAGATTGGCTCAACTGAGCTAAGCGCTAAAGTATCCGCATCGAAATAAATGAATCGATCGAACTCACCATCAAAACAGCAAAGTTTGCGGTGCATTTCGATGCGATAAACTTTGGGAAGCTGTCGGTCGCGCCATGCTTTCTGAGCGCGATCGTGAGATTTCCAAACTTCAGTTGCGAATGTTTCCCATCGCTGAATTGATTCCGCATTCTCAAATAAAGAAACTTGTGATCGAGTTGCAATTTCCGATCGCACTTTTTCTAGACGATCGTTATACGGAATGATGCAAATTGGAATTTCAGCGCTGATGTTAGCTTCAATGCTGTTTAGTAGTGCGACGAGTTGATCGAACACGACATCATTTGCCAGAATATAAATTCCGTTTTTCATCGCTCTCCTCTTAAGCTTTGAAGGGCACAAGTCTCGATAATTTGCGCCAGAATCCAGAACTCGGTTCGTGCAAGCAGCGATAGTGTTCCCAGATATCCCAGTAAGGCGCGCCTGGACGAATTGAGATTCCTGCCCAGTGGAGATACTTTAGTTTTTGACCTCGATCGTATAGAACATGCTCCCAATCCTGGAAGTGTGTCGAACCTGCCCAACTTCCAGGAGCCTCTTCCGGTGGCTTCACGAGATTGATTCGCTTCTCAAAGCACTTGAGAACGAGATAGTTCAGAATCGGCTGATCGGTCACGCCCTCGGTGAAGTCAAAGTATTCGCGATGTTGAGCGCAATCTTTCAACACTTCATACAATTGGTCTTCGGTGATAATGCCTTTGCGAGATCCCCAAAATCCACTATTGAAGACATCTTCTAGCTGGTCACCTGTAAAGATACGTTCTATTACGGGCGAAAAGATATTTCTCAGACCTTCGCTGAAATAGTGATAGTCACAGCAGAGGAAATCACAGTTCGATAAATGATTGAGTATGTCTGAAATTTTATCAAACACAACAATATCAGTATCAATGTAGAGAAATTCATCGAATTCGCCAAACCAGACTGCGAGCTTTCGCATTTTGTTCGGAAGTTTGAGAAAATCTCGATCGAAGATTTCACTAACGCGATCAGTCAGTCGTTCCAGCAGTTCCAAATCCGGAAATAACTGTACATTGTGTAATTGATTCAACGTTGAAAGAACATTCTGATATTCATTGTTGAATGGAATCAAATAAATCGGAATCTCTCGATCGTACAATCGAATACTATTGAGAAGCGCGATCGCGTTCTCGATTACTTTGTCGTTTGCGACAATATAAATTCCTCGTTTCATGCTTGTCTCAACTTCTGTAGAACTTTTTGAACTAAATTCGTCTTTGAATTGGGTGCTTTAGTAAAAACAGGTCGCTTTTCTGGCTCATGCAAAAATCGATAATATAAGAACAAATCGCGATAAGGAAACGTAACATTTTCGCCGCTACAAACTTGCTCCATGCGTTGCGGTTTTACGCCGATGTAGTGCAAGTAAGTTAAGCGAAGACCCCGATCGTATAAAACATGATCTTTCTCTTCAAAGTGCTTTGAAGTAATTGAACATCCCGTCGATTTGCCAAACGGTAAAAGATGCGCTAAATTACACGATTTGATGCCTGATTTCATCACCATGTAATTAATCACAGGCTGTTCGCCAGCACCTCCGTAAAGAATTTCTCGATCGCCCGCTTGCAATTGAGCAATCAATGTTTCTCGCTGTCCTGCGTTAAACAATCCCCGCTTTCCAGCAAAGAACCCCGAACAAAAAATCTCTTTATCGATACGCTCTTTTGGGAAAACCTCGTACAGCTTTGGAGAATCAAGGTTATAGATCTTGCTTGGATCAAGAAACTGAAAATCATAAACCACCCAATCGTGATGCTCTAACTGTTCAAAGATGGGATTCATTGAACTCATCGCCAATGTATCCGCATCCATGTAGATAAAGCGATCGAACGGTGCATCAAACGCACAAAACCGCCGATGTGCTCCGTAGAGCCGCATTTTCTGATTCAATCGCTCTGGTGCGATTCGCTGCATAAACTCATCCCAACGCTGGATCGATTCCTGGTCGTCGTAAATCATCACGTTGGGGCGACCGCGAATCTGATCGCGAATGCGATCAAGCTGATGATCAAACGGATAAATGCAAACCGGAATATTGGGACTAATATTTGCTTCAATGCTATTCAGCAAAGCGACTAATTGATCAAATACGCGATCGTTTGCCAGAGTACAAATGCCGTTCATCACGAAGTCACCCGCTCTACGTATTCAGAAAGCCAGTTCATCAGGTTGAGTTTGTGCAGAATCACTTGGCGCGCTTCTGCGATCGCATCTTTTGCTTCAAACCAAGCATCGGGAGTAGCGATCACTTCTTCGATGTATTTCAAGCCTTTTTCATCCAGGCTCGGTAAGCGTAAAAAGCTTCCAGGAGGCAGTAGTTTATCTGCGGCAGATCCACCGTAGTAAATTGGTAAACACCAAGCCAGTAGAGCATCCCAGAGTTTCTCAGTTGCGTACCAATCATTCTCGGCATAGTTCTCGATCGCTAAGTTGTAATAGTAAGGAGCCATGCCGTACCACTTTCCACCGATTTGCCCAGTCGTTTTTGCCCACTCTGGTAAATCTCGCCCGTACAGATCAAACTCTAGATCATTCTGCTGCAACAGTTTTAGGAACGCTAATCGCTTCAAATGATTTTCAGTTCGACTAATACCAGAGGTAATCCAACTACACCGACGAACTTTCTCAGGTGGGGGCATTTCATTCAACTCTCGAAAGGAATTGCCTAAATACCAAATTGCAGGCATATAGTTGGGAACAGGTGCATAGTCATCGGGTCCTGAAACATAAGCACAGTATTCACTCGCCTTCTCGTAGTTTGCTTTGGTGATGTCGAGAATTTCATCGAGCGGGGGTTCTCGCAGCAAGTAAAGCATCCGCTGTTTTGGAACGCCTTTGAATCGTGGAGTTACATCGGGAAGCGGAGTCGGACGCAAGGAAGCACGAACTTTCGAGAACAACGATTTTGGCGGCTTTTGACGTGGGAAATCGAACTGATACAGCAATAGAAAATCTGGAGTTTCAGCAGAAGCTTCAAGCTGAATGTTGCCCCAATGCCCAAAAGGGTACGGCGACTGCTGCCACAACCAATCGATCGGGCTAGGTTTCAGTCCCACATAGCTACTTACCATTCCAACTACTTTTTTCTGCATCGTCCTACTTCCTAAACGGTCTGAGGTTCTTCTGAAAACTGCATTGCATAAAGCTGGGCATACAATCCGCCTTGCTTTAAGAGTTCGGCATGGGTTCCAACTTCCACAACCCGCCCTTTGTCTAACACTGCAATCTGATCAGCTTTCTGCACTGTAGATAATCGGTGAGCAATCACTAATGTTGTACGATCGCGGCTCAGTTCATCGATCGCAGTCTGTACCAATCGCTCTGAAACCGTATCGAGCGCGGATGTGGCTTCATCGAGAATCAAAATCTCTGGATCGCGTAACAATGCGCGTGCGATCGCGAGTCTCTGCCGCTGTCCGCCTGATAACATTACGCCTCGATCGCCGATCAACGTATCAAACCCTTGCGCGAGTTTGACAATAAATTCGTAAGCATTGGCGCGCTTTGCGGCTTCAATGATTTGATCATCAGTAGCATCTCTGCGGGCATAAGCGAGATTGTTTCGCACCGAATCATTAAACAAAAAGGTGTCTTGGCTGACAATGCCCATTGCTTGCCGTAGAGAACGAATCTCGAAGTCTTTCAAATCGCGATCGTCGATCAAAATCCGTCCGCCTGTTGGATCATAAAATCGCGGCAGTAAATCTGCTAACGTTGATTTTCCGGCTCCCGATGATCCCACCAGCGCTAGAGTTGTCCCTTTCGGCAGCCAGAGATCTACTTGATTGAGAACTTGTCGATCGTGTCCCGGATAAGTAAAAGCTAAACTTTCAAACCGAATGCCCTCAGTCATGCCAGCGTAAGGAATGTGTCCTTTTGACATAAACGGCTTACCTTCGCGTCGGAGAAAGTCGTTCACCACGGAAACACTCGGAGCTAGATTCGCAAATGAACTCCGCGAATTATTCAATTGCCCTACAAACGGCAACATGCGAAACAACACTAGAAGGTATGTGAGTAAAACGGCTGAAAGCGATTCTAATTGACCTCTAAAGAAGATTCGCCCTAGTAATAAAATCGCGATTACTACCGTCAGTCCTGCCATCTCATTCGCGGGAGCAATCAGCGCAGAATTCGCTTGAGAATCGAAATCAGCTTTTTCTCGATCGTGAATCAATCGTTCTATTTTCTGATATTCATACGATTCACTTCCGGTTGCTTTAACTAATCGAATTCCTGTGAGCATTTCCAATACTGCAACGGAATAATCGCGGGATTGATCAGACAACTGTTGACCAAATCGTTTTGCTCGTTGTACAAAGAAGCCGTTTGAAAGAGAAACGATCGCTAACAGCAGCGTAGACACTAAAGTTAACTGCCAGGAAATCGATAAGAGAATGGTAATGAAAACAAAAATAGTAATAATCGTAGACAGCATTTGTACTGCTGTCCGAATCGCGGTTGCAGTCGATCCGATCTCACCGCCCAATCGATTGATTAAGTCTCCAACCTTGGTTTTGACATAGAAATCAAAATCGACATCGAGCAGCACTTGTAAGCCTTCTTTGCGGATGTCACTGACTAGCGATCGAGATAAATGCCCCGAAGATAAAGTACTCGCATATCCGGTAACATTCTTCAGTAGAATCGCCAGCAGAATGAAGCCCATCATCCATAAAAACTGTGATTCGCCGCCCGCATGAGCAAAACTCGAAAACACCCGCTGTAAGATTGGGGGCGCACCTTTTAAGTTCACTTCTTCGCCCAACAATCCCAGCACGACCGGGATAATTAGCATCGTGCTAACGCCATTAAACAGCGCGCCAGAAAAACCGAGCGCGATCGTCAATCCAATCCAGACCGGATGACGCAGGGCAAATTGAAGCAGCAATCGATTCGGGGACATACTGAACGTTGGGGGAGATAATCAGCAGAAATACGCAATCCACGAATAGGATTTACGAATTTCTGGTAAAGAACTGTTTCTAGTTATCCCGATTTCTCGTTCAACTCACGCGACTCAGAACATCCGCCAAAATCGGAGCCATCGCATTCACGCTATAGTGCGTGATACAACGCGATCGCAGTGCTTGCCCTCGCTGTTCCGCATCGCTCCAATGCTGAAAAATTTCGTCAATCGCACTTGCTAACTGATCCGGTGACTCTGGCTCAACGAGATATCCAAATTCCCCTAAAATTTCTGGAATATCTCCCACACGAGTCGCCAAAATCGGCTTCGCCATTGACATGCCTTCGGTGAGCTTGATCGGAAATTGCGCCTGAGCCGTGACGGTATCGCGCTGTGGAACAACGACCACATGAGCCGCCGCCACAATTTCCGGCATCTGCCAAAACGGAATAGGCGGAAGTTTGATCACCCATTTCCCCCAGGTTTCGATCAAATGTCGATCGTAGTCATCATAAGGACTCCCCCCGACAATCACGAGTTTTAGATCCGGCTGATTTAAGCGATCGAGCGCCACCAAAACATCCTCTAATCCTTTGTGCGGACGCGATGCCCCCGGAAACATCAGCACCCGATACTCAGATAAGCCGTACTTGCGCCGACTTTTCACCGAATCAAATCGACTCGGATCAAACATATCAGTGTCTTTGCCGTTGGGAAGGTAAGTTCCACCGAAGCGTTTTTGTAGAAAATGAGTATCGATCGTAATCGCATCCGCGTACTGAGTTAGCCGCTCAATCCACTGCAAATAAAGGAAATGATCCGGCGATCGAAGTGCGCCATCTGATTTCAAAATGTCTCGCCCAAACTGCTTAAATCTCGGTCGATAGCGCGTTTGGTCGCCGCCTGTCCAACTCAATTCCCAATCATCTACATCAAGCAAAACGGGCACACGAGTTTGTAGTTTCTTCAGCAGCGCGACTCCAAAACTTGAGGGTTTCGGCTTCACTGCATAAATGAGATCACCATCGATACGATCGAGCAATTTGCCCACGGTGCTGAAAAACTGCGGATAGTTGCAGCCTGGCAAACACACGATTGGTAAATCAGCAGGTGGCTCTGGATAGATTTTTTCACCAAAGAGAAATCCGAGAATTTCGACTTCGTGGTCGAGTTTTTTCAGAACTTGGGCGAGGAGATACGCACGATCGACTCCGCCTTTAGAAAAGTTGGGCGTAAGAATAGAAACTTTCATAGAAAAAATGGGGAATGGAGGCGTACCGAAGATGCGATTCCCCAATTCGATTAGTATTCCCGCATCAAGCTTTGATAAAGCTGTAACATTTCTGCTGCAACCGTTTGCCGTGTTTTTACGGGCTGAATGTTTTGTTTGAGTTGCGCGATCGTCATTGGATTTTCCGATAAATAGGCGATCGTATTCGCCCAAGCTTGAATATTACTCGCAGGAACTAACCAGCCATCGATTCCATGTTTGACTAATTCCGCAATTCCACCCAAATCCGAACCGATCACAGGCGTTCCCGCTGCAAACGATTCCAGCACCACCAGCGGACCCGTTTCTAACCATTGTGAGGGAACTGCCAGCAGATCGAATTGCGCGATCGCGTTTGTAATTTCCGATCGCGCTAACGGCGGGTTGATTTGAATTCGGGAATCAGTTGCAGCGATCGCACAAACTTTCTCGCGATTTGCTGTTCCATGCTGATCGGCGTGAGTGGCATGAATGATCAGTTCCACAGGCGCATTCGGAATCTGTTGAAGGGCTTGCGCGAGAATTTGAACGCCTTTGGTTTCTTGCCAGCGACCGAGAAAACCAATCCGAATCGGAGCATTGATCGATCGTTCCGTTGGCTTTGTGAT
>CAXTDB010000193.1:0-9532 GCA_964242045.1 uncultured Leptolyngbya sp.
TTCCCGGTTCCAAAGGTTTCGATCATAATGCTGACAGGACGCGCAACACCGATCGCATAACTCAACTGAACTTCGCACTTTTCAGCTAAGCCCGCTGCAACAATGTTTTTGGCTGCATATCGCGCTGCGTACGCTGCACTTCGATCGACCTTTGTGGGGTCTTTCCCAGAGAATGCGCCACCACCATGACGGGAATAACCGCCGTAGGTATCCACAATGATTTTGCGTCCGGTCAAACCCGAATCGCCTTGCGGACCACCAATCACAAATTTGCCTGTCGGATTCACCAAAAAGCGGGTTTCGCTGTCCGGCTTCACGTCAATATCGGCAAAACAAGGCTCAACCACAAGCGCCCAAAGATCCGCTTTGATCTTTTCTTGGATCGCAGCTTCTTCGGTGATGTCGCCGATCGAGGCTGTGTGCTGAGTTGAAATCAGAATCGTATCAATCCCAACAGGTCGATCGTCTTCGTAGAGAATCGTCACTTGGGTTTTGCCGTCGGGACGCAAATAGGACAGTTGACCTGTCTTGCGGACAGCGGCAAGCTTGCGCGAAATTCGGTGCGCTAAACAAATGGGAAGCGGCATGAATTCCGGCGTTTCGTTGCAGGCAAAACCAAACATAATGCCTTGGTCGCCAGCCCCGATCGAGTCGAGGGCTTCTTGACTGAGATGTTCGCGGCTTTCTTGAGCGGTATCAACGCCTTGAGCGATGTCCGGGGATTGTTCATCAAGCGCGATCATCACAGCACAGCTATTCGAGCTAAATCCGTTTTCGGCTCCAGTGTAGCCAATCTCCGCGATTTTCTTGCGAGCGAGATCGATGTAGTTGACGTTTGCTTTCGTGGTGATCTCACCTGTAATGAGAACCAATCCAGTGTTGACTACTACTTCTGCCGCGACCCGACTGCTCGGATCTTGGCTAAGAATCGCGTCTAAAATCGTATCGGAAATTTGGTCACAAATCTTATCTGGATGTCCTTCGGTTACGGACTCGGAAGTAAAGAAATAACGACGGGACAAGGGCAATCTCCTTTAAGTTCGCTAAAGGTTTGAGTAAGCATCAATACAGTTTCGGGAATTATAGCACCCGGCTTTGTATGGCGATTTCAGCGCCAGATGGACATTAGCGCAAACGACGATCGATTTCCTCCATCTTTCAAACTAAACTGCTGCTCGGTTTGAAGCGCCAAGTCCTGCTGATCTACGAGCGGCATCCTAGCAATCTTACGGAGAAAGAAACCATTTCACCGGATACATCTTCATCGAGTCTTTGAAATTCTCAGAGATTATTTCGGATTTTATGTTCCGTTTCTATTCTTCCGGGTCATGAAGCTGATCACCGAGTAGTCGATCGAATTCTGTTTTCACCAATCGGTAGCATTCACACGCCGCAGATTCGAGTCCGGGTCGATCGAGAATCCGAATTCGACCGCGACTGTAAGTGATTAATCCTGCTTTTTGCAGAATCGCAGCAACGACGCTGACACTGGCGCGCCGCACACCGAGCATCTGAGACAGCAACTCTTGCGTTAGAAAAAACTCATCACTAGGAACGCGATCGTGACACATCAGCAGCCAGCGACAGCAGCGTTCTTCAACTGAGTGCAATCGATTACAAGCAACAGTTTGAGACAGTTGGCTAATCAGCGCTTGGATGTAGCGCAACAGTAGTTCATACAACCGAGTTTCGGGGGTCACTTGCCGTCGAAACGCATCGACCCGCATCCGCATTCCATCGCCTGCTACTTGCGCGATCGCTTGAAGTGAAAGCTGATCGACTCCCAGCAAAACGTGAATTCCCGCCATGCCTTCGTTCCCGATCGTGGCGGCTTCGACGGTTTCGCCTTCTTCGGTAATTGTCACCATCGAAATTACGCCGTGGTTAAGGAAATAGACATAATCAACGGGCTGATTCGGCTCATACAAGACATGCTTGAACGGCAACGTGACGAACTCCAAATGCGGCACAAGTCGATCGTACTCTTGCTGAGACAGAGCGCGCAGGAGCTTATTCTGAGTAGAACGAGAACGATTTTGAGGCATGAAAGCCAACCGACCCAAGGGACACAAACCCACTCAGACCGCAATCTGAATGCGGTTTCTAAGGTATAAGTCTTGTGACACCGTTGTCTGTCCCTTACCGTACATAGGGTCTAGCAAGGTTTTCTGCTATCCGTCAAAAGGGTGATCAAACTGCGTTGCCTCTGGCACAGCGAAAGCTGCCCGCAAAATTTGATAGCATTCACACGCCGCAACTTCTAAATCTGTGCGATTCAAAATCGTCAAACGTCCGCGCTGGTGATGAATCAGTCCAGCCCGCTCTAGCGTGGCAATAATCTCACCGATGCGATCGCGCCTCACGCCAACCATGCGAGAAAGCAAGTCGTGTGTGAGCGACAGAGTTGATTCACCCACTCGATCATGAGTCAGCAGCAACAAATAGCAGCAGCGTTCTTGACTCGAATGCAGTTGAGTGCAAGCAAGGTTTTGAGCGATCTGACTCATCAGCACCTGAATATATCGCAGCAGCAGAAATTGCAGCGATCGACTCGTACTCAGTTCAGATCGCATGGCTTTTGCAGAAATGCGAAGGGCAGAACCCGGAATTTGAACGATCGCGCGAAGCGGGATTCGGTCGGTTCCTAAGACAAACGGAACGCCGATCATGCCTTCATTGCCGATCGAGGCAGTTTCTACGTCTCGTCCCCCTTCCATTACGTTTAGGTGGGAAATGACAGCCGTAGTCGGGAAATAGGCGTATTCGATCGACTGATTCGGTTCATATAGAACTTGTCCCAAAGATAAGGTAACGGGTTCTAGAAGCAGGATCAGACGCTCGTAATCGCTTGTAGGAAGTGCGGTTAGGAGTTGGTTGCTGGGCGCTTGAGACATGGCGGTCAGGAGCCACCGCAAGCTGTGCGCCCGTAGCAATTGGGAGCGACAGAATCGGTGGAATCTCTGGTCATGGGTCAATGATCAACAAGAGACGATCGAACGTTAGCCCAAATGAAAAACCTGGGATACCAACGGTTTACGCCTGTCGTTTACAAAAAATTGCTTCAGTAATCTGCCCGCTATCGTATCGCATTCAGCTTTTCAAACTCTCTATAGTTGGGCAGAGTTGGGATCGCTGCTGAAATCAAGTTCCTCCGCCTTTAGGTAGTAAATCCGACAATCAAAGCGCAGATTGCTTGATCAACTCGGTGATTGTGCTGTAGAGCAGTTCTAAGTCGATCGGCTTTGTCAAATGGTCTTGATATCCCGCAGCTAGGGCTTCTTGGCGATCTTCTTTGCTCGCAAACGCAGTAACAGCGATTGCGGGAAAGCTAAGAGATTGCGATCGCAACGTTTGCAGAAAGCTATAGCCGTCTGAATCGGGCATTCGGATGTCGCTAATCAGAAGATCAGGCTGCCAGTCAGAGAGCGCCGTGAGTGCAGATTGCACAGATTCGACCGCAACCACCTCTGCGCCTTCTGCTTCGAGGGCGACAATCATCATTTCTCGTGAATCTCGATCGTCATCAACGACTAAAATCCGCAAGGCTTGTAGAGGCAGAGTATTCATTAAGATTCTGAAGCAATTCAGGTGAACCCGTTGGGGAGAAAGAGTCGTAGTCTAGATAAAGTATTACTCTTGCTGCTTAGCGCTCGATATACCGTATCGAGCAGCGTGGGCGTTTGTCTGTACGGTTTCGTACACAGACACAAGAATCTAACTTCGGAATGATGGAGGTCGCAACAAACCGCATTAGGGAACGGCAACAATAATTACTGTGATGTTGTCACGTCCACCTCGATCTTTCGCGGCATTGATTAACGCTGTCGCTGCTTTTTCACAAGCGCGAATCGATTTCAAATGATTTGCAATGAGTTGGTCGGTGAGTTCCTCGGTGAGTCCATCGCTACACAGCAGTAAGCGATCGCCGGATTGTACTGAGAGCGATCGAACTTCAATCGTTTCTAAATCGGGTCGCCCTAAACATTGGGCTAAAACGTGCCGCATCGGGTGGACGCGCGCTTGATCTGACGTAATTTCACCGAGTCGCATTGCCCGCGCAACCCAGGTATGGTCTTCAGTAATTTGTTCTAATTTGGCTCCGCGCAAACGATAGAGGCGCGAATCTCCGACATGGGTATAGAGCGTCTGACCGTTGCGGAAAACCACTGCAACTGCGGTCGTTCCCATATCCGATCGCTCTAGGTGCAAGCGCTGATCTTTGAGAATTGCTTGATTTGCTTCTAATACGGCTTGCCGTAAAAGCGTTTCAGAATCGAGATCGGTATCCCACTGCTGCGTGAGGAACGCCTGCATCGTCTCGATCGCAATTCGGCTCGCTTCTTGCCCGCCTGCGTGTCCACCCATTCCGTCCGCGACAATAAAAAATCGCTCTTCTAAATCAATAGAATAAGCATCCTGGTTGACAGATCGGACCAAGCCCGTGTCGGTCATCCCGGCAGTAAAGAAGCGTTTCATGGGTCGCATGGGGTAGAAAGCGTTGAAGCGGAACTTAATCTGCTCTGAATTCAATTATTCACATCTCGCCCCAAATCACACCACAATTTTACTTAGGGCATTCGATCGAGTCGATCGAGCTTCATCATTAATCGAAGTAGAGCAATGCCGCTCACTACAGCCGCGATCGCCACAATTCCGGCAACCCAATAAAGTTGATGTACGAGTAAAATCGTTGAGGAAACGGTGAAAGCACAGGTCAACAGCGTATAATTTGTGCCCATGTTGACCCCGCCGATTCGCCGCAAAATCCGATCGGTTTCTGTCGATCGAACTCTCACTCGCAGATCGCCCCGCTCTAACTTATCGAGCGTATCTTCAATTCGACGCGGTAGCCCAAATGCAGTGCTGCCAACCTGCGCTGCTTGACGGCTCAATTCGTTTAACAATCCGCCATCGGGAGAACTTCCATTGCTCATAAGCTGCATTGCAAATGGTTTTGCAACCTCCATAAAGTTAAATTCTGGATCTAATCCTTTGCCGACTCCTTCTAAGGTCGAGAAAGCCCGCATCACAAAGGTAAAAGTCGCGGGAAAACGGAACGGCTGATCGTAAGCGACTTCATACAAATCGTCGCTAATCGCGCTGACGGATTGATCTTCAAACGGCTTGTCCATAAAGTGATCCAGCATGAACTGAACCGATCGCCGTACTGGACCCATATCGTCAGTTGGGGCAAGCGCACCAAGGTCAATCAGCGATTTCACTACGCGATCGCCATCTTTCTGAGCAATTCCGAAAAACGTATCGAGCAATCGTTCGCGTGTAATCGGCTTGATCTGCCCCATCATGCCGAAGTCGTAGAAAATCAGACTGCCATCTGGACTAACGGCAATATTGCCAGGATGCGGATCGGCGTGGAAAAATCCATCATCGAGAAGCTGATGTAGGTAAGCTCTAGCGCCGAGTTGGGCAAGAGTTCTACGATCGAGTCCCGCCGCTTCTAGCGCATCGTAATGACTAATCTTGATTCCCGGCATGTATTCTAGCGTTAAGACGCGCGGGGAAGCATAGCGCCAGTAGACTCTGGGAACGTGAACCCAATCGTAGCCCCGAAAATTCCGCCGAAACGTATCAGCGTTGCGTCCTTCATTGAGATAATCGATTTCTTCCCACAGAATTTTGCAGCATTCGTCATAAATGCCGATCCAGTCGCGCCCTTTGCCCCACTCTGGATGATTCTGAAAATAGCGAGTGATGCCTTTGAGAATCTGCAAATCGATCTCAAATAATTGTCTCAGCGCCGGACGTTGCACTTTTACAACCACTTCTTCACCAGAATGCAGTTGAGCGCGGTGAACTTGTCCGAGACTCGCAGCCGCCAGCGGAATTGGATCAAAACTGCGGTACAGTTCCTCGATCGATTTGCCTAAGTCTTGCTGAATAATTGCGACAGCTTGCTCGTAGCTGAAAGCAGGGACGCGATCTTGCAGCTTTGATAATTCCTCAACGAACTCGATCGCAAATAAATCTGCCCGCGTTGAGAATAGCTGACCAATCTTGATAAACGTTGGACCTAGATCCAGCAGCGTTTCTCGAATCCAGATCGCTAGCGATCTGCGTCGAGCCGCTTTTTTCGCGTCACTGATTCCGCCTTTGTAGCTCCAAGATTTGTTGTAGAGCCAGCGCGCTCCCATCAACTTCACCACAAACGACCAAATATCAACGAATCGCCGCTGCCGCGAATATTTTTCACGGTTCCAGCGATACGCTTTATCGGAATACGAAGTTTCTGGAACCTTGCGCCGTCGGGATACGGTTCTCGCTGCTCCATTTAACTCAGATGCGTCAGGATCGGTAGGCTCAGGGAGACTCAAGGGAGATACCTTATCAACGTCAGGCAGTTCGTGCTCGTTCAGGGAATTGGAGCGCTCAATCGAATTTGGCTCCATCGGTGATGCCGTTGGGCTGGAGTCATTAGAAGAAACAGACACGCGATTTCTCAACTAACACTGAATATTAAACTCAACTTTCTATAACCAGACTTCGATTTTGTTAAACCGATCGCAGGCGGTAGCGCTGAAGTTCAGACCGCAATTCCGCGATTTCTGCTCGCAAATCATCGATCGTCGCTTGTAAATCGCCGCTCGTTTGCAAATCTAACGGCACGATCGCAGTTGTTGTCGCTGCTGTTTGTGCTTGAGTTGCGATTGCTTGTTCGCGTTGTGCCCGCTCGATTACTTCACCGACAAACAGCCGCAGATTTTCTCGCTGTTCTGCATCGAATTTTCCTAACTCGCTCAGGGCATCGGTAACACCCGCTTCGAGCCGCTCGTAAGCAATTTCAGCGATCGCCCGACCTACGAAAAAAGCATGAACTAATGGAGTACTCATAAAAACTTTCCTAGCGCTGCCTGAATTATAGCGTGAGCCGCCAAGAGGACAAGGCAGAGATTAGAAATCTAGAGCGATCTCTACGGCGTTGAAGCGGCTGGCGGAGTGGGCGCAGCCTCGCGGGTACTGGGTTTCACAGAAGCAGGATCGACCGGAGCAGGAATCGGTGTCGGAGCGGTTGCGGGCGGAACAACGGGTTTGGCATTCGGTTCGGGTGCAATCGGTTCAACTGCGGGAGATGGCTTCACAGGCTGGATGGGCGAGATCGGATCACTAAACGAACGACGAGAGCGAGGGCGAATCGATTCGGGTGCTGGAGTCTCTAGCTTCGGTGGGATATAAGCGGGTTGATCGACTTCGGGATCAGCGAATTTTTGAGGCGTTTTGCCGGATTTTGCACGACCCGATTCGAGGGGAATGTCAGCTAAATTATTGTCGCTAGGATTGACGGTTCCTTTCCATTCCTTTTCGGTAAAGGACTGTACGGGCTGTAGCAAACTGGTTCCGGGTGCTTTGGTCGCACCGATTCGCAGCGCTAATCCGAATCCAAGCCCGATCGCGCCTCCGGTGGCGATCGTTAACATCAAAAACCTGGGTAAGCGACGAGGAGCCGCGATCGTCATTTTTACCGGAGCCGCTTTTATCGGAGCTGTAGGAACTGCCGCAGTCATCGGGATCGGGGCAGGTTGAATCGTGGGAATTTTGGCAGGGGAAGCAGGTTGATTGTTTTCGACTGGGAATGGAGTGAGCGGTGGTTCTGGTTCACGCGATCGACCGTTTTGAACCGGAGCCGGATTTGTTGTGGGAATTTTGGCAGGGGAAGCAGGTTGATTGTTTTCGACTGGGAATGGAGTGAGCGGTGGTTCTGGTTCGCGCGATCGACCGTTTTGAATCGGAGCCGGATTTGTTGTGGGAAAAGCGCTCTGAGCAATCGTGTTGGCTGCCATGAGCGGCAGAGTTGTATTTGGTAAAAGTCGGAGCCAATCATCCACGGTTTGAAGTTGCCACTGTGGATCGCGGGTGAGTCCTCGGAAAATCGCTTGCTTGGTTGCTGGACTCCAAGGATGCTGTTCGAGTGAGAGTGAGCCGTTGGGTGGGTGTCCAGTCAGGAGAAAATAAAGGGTTGCAGCCAGCGAATAAAAATCGATCGCGAATCGATTGTCTCGGCTCCAGTCGGGATCAGCAGGAAGAAACGGATTTTTCTCGATCGGGTTCGATACCGCAAGATCGTGAGCGAATCCGAACCCTACGAGAATGCCTAAATTCGTTCCTTGACGACGGACGATCGTTTCGGGTCGAATGTTGCGGTGAATCAATCCGTTGCGATGGGCAGCGCTGAGTGCCGAGGCGATTTGGCGCATGTAGTGGATCGCTTCGGCTTCGGTCAAACTCGGAGCATTTTGGGTGGAAATGCGATCGTATAGCGTTTGACCTGGAATGTATTCCATTACTAGGAAGGGCAGACCGTCTTCCTGGAAAAAGTCGAGAACCCGCACAATACTAGAATGCTGACAGCGGGCGAGCAGTCGAGTTTCTTCGATAAAGCGGGTTCTGAGTTGTGGAAAGCTTTGGGTAATTTGCAGCGAGGGATCGATCGTTTTAATTACGACGGGTTGCTGAAGCAGCGTTTGAGTCGCGATGTAAGTTGCTCCTAGACTTTCACCGCCAAGAACTTGATTCAGTTGGTATTTGCCACTCTGAAGGGTTGCACCCATCTGTAACTTCATGCTGCAAGCTCCTGCACACAATTCCAATCATGCTAACCCCTTCGGGTTGAATTCCCAACATTCCGGAGGGCGGGGTAAAGCCTTTTTTTGCTAAAAAATCCCGAACGATCTGAGTTGTGCGATCGTTCGGGATTTTAATCAAAATTCAACTTATGGGGTGGACATCTTGCCTGCTTTTAGAACGGACAAGCCCATATTCCAGCCTGTCTCCTTAGCTTTTGTCTTCTGCTAATTTCACTTTGGTAGCAAGACCGAAAAGTTGCAGCAGTTGAATGGTCATCCAGGTCATATCAATCTCCCACCATTTCAAGCCGTGACGGGCAGAGTACTGAAACGCATGGTGATTGTTGTGCCAGCCTTCGCCGTAAACTAGAAGCGCCACCCACCAGCAGTTCGTGGAGCGATCGCCCGAATCATACGTCTGATAGCCGAATTTGTGCGTGGCGCTGTTGACCAGCCAAGTGCAGTGGTAAACCAACACTAAGCGGACAAAAATTCCCCAAGTGACAAACGACCAACCGCCGATCACATACAGCACAATGCCCAATGCAATTTGCAGCAGTGCGAAATAGTTCTCTAAGAACTGATAAAACTTGTCGTCTGCAATATCTTTAGTGAACTTGGGAATTTCATCTTCAGCGGGCACATCACGCAGCATCCATTCCATGTGGCTCCACCAGAAGCCCTTGGTCGAATCGTGGTGATCGTTGGATTGGTCAGAATAAAGATGATGATGACGATGTAAACCAATCCACCAGATCGGCCCGCCCTGCATGGCAAGCGCGCCAAAGAAAACCAGCGTGTATTCTAGCCATTTTGGAACCTGGAAGCTGCGGTGACTCATCAGGCGATGCCAACCGAGCGTGATGCCCAGCCCGCCTGTCAGCCAGTGAAGAAAGATTGCTAATCCAACTGCACTCCAGCTAAAGTTTCCTGGCAAAAAAGCGAACACTGCG
>CAXTDB010000194.1:0-9482 GCA_964242045.1 uncultured Leptolyngbya sp.
ACAAATACCTCTACAAATGCACCTAGACCATACCGCAAGGAATAGAGCAAAAAATCCATCTAGAGAAAGGAGGAGAAAGCAAAATCGCGCATCCAAAATCTTCTGCTCAAAGTTTTCTAACAGATTCGTGTGCTACTTGAGCGCAAATGAGTATCATGAATTACTTTTAAGGCTTTCTGGAATCGTTGTTTTCTCTTCTGTTGCATCCGTAGATTACCTAATTCACGCCCAAACGTTATGGTTCAAGTCAGCTCTCCGATTCTTTTTGTCAATCCCAGCAGCGGCAATGATAGCGCCGTTGGAACTCAAGCGGCTCCGCTCAAAACCATCACCCGCGCCATTCAACAAGCCAGATCCGGCACGACGATTCAACTTGCTTCTGGAACTTACGACACCAACAGCGGCGAAGTTTTTCCGCTCACAGTTCCCGCAGGCGTGACGATCATCGGCAACGATTCCAGCAAGGGCAGCGGAATTTTGATTCAGGGGGGCGGAAGCTATCTCAGTCCAACTTGGGCAGGGCAAAATGTCACCTTCCGTCTCGAAACGAATGCCCAGCTACGCGGTGTCACCGTTACAAATCCGAACACACGCGGAACAGGCGTTTGGGTAGAGTCGAGCGCACCAACGATCGCTAATTGTACCTTCACAGGCTGTAAGCGTGAAGGCGTATTCGCCACCGGAACTGCAAACCCGATCATTACCGATTCCGTGTTTATCCAAAACGATGCCAACGGAGTCACTTTTTCTCGCAACTCAAAAGGGGAGTTTCGCCGCAACGTTTGTCAGAACACGGGGTATGGCATTTCAATCAGCGATAATGCGGCTCCGTTGGTGACGGATAATCGCGTTTCTCAGAACCGTTCTGGAGTCCTGCTTAGCAACGCGGCGCGTCCTGTGCTGCGCGGCAATACGATCGAGAAAAATACCGAAAGTGGTGTGGTCGTTTTAGCCAGCAGCGCTCCGAATTTAGGCAGCGCTCAAGATCCGGGCGGAAATATTATTCGCGACAACGGCGAAGTTGATTTGCAAAACGCAACGAGTCCGCAAATTACGATCGTTTCTGTCGGCAACCAGTTAACTGCATCAAAAGTTCAAGGTGCAGTCGATTTCGTTGTGAGCCAAGTTCCGACTCCGTCCCCGACTCCCACCCCCTCGCCAATTCCGACTCCAGCCCCGACTCCTTTCCCTGTTCCTAGTCCGATTCCAACACCAATTCCGACTCCATCCCCGACTCCAACACCGCTTCCGTCGCCCACTCCTATTCCACTACCCACTTCTGATCCGACTCCATCCCCGACTCCGTCGCCCACTCCAGTCCCGACCCCTTCACCGACGGCTGGCTTGACCGATATTCAAGGACACTGGGCAGCGGCGTTTATTCAATCGCTAGTGAGCCGGAATTTAATCACCGGATTTCCAGACAATACGTTTAAGCCAGAAAGCGCATTAACGCGCGCTCAGTTTGCCGCGATCGTTGCCAAAAGCTTTAATCTCCCGCTCAAGCAACCTGCGACGAACTTCTCTGATGTGTCCGCGAATTTCTGGGCAGCAGAGGCGATTACCAAAGCAAATCGGATGGGCTTTATCACCGGATTTCCAGATGGAACGTTCCGACCGGGTTTAAATCTGACTCGGACGCAAGCGATCGTGGCATTGGTCAATGGTTTAGGGCTATCGGGTGGAGCGCTCAGCCTCTTGGGACTGTATAGCGATCGCGCTCAAATTCCTAGTTTTGCCACCGATAAAGTTGCGACTGCAACCCAACGCCGATTAGTCGTGAACTATCCGAATGTGTCACAACTCCGACCGTTGCAGGATCTGACGCGGGCTGAAGTGACAACGTTTATCTATCAGTCATTGGTCGCGCTGAATCAAGCTCAAGCGATCGCATCTAATTACATTGTCAATCCAGACACCGCTAATACTGCGTTCGTGGATGTCACAAATCATTGGGCAAAAGATTTTATTCTCGGCTTATCAGGTCAAAACTTTATCCAAGGTTTTGCCGATGGAACCTTTAAGCCTGATGCTCCGATGACCCGCGCTCAGTATGCCTCATTGATTTCGCGCGCGTTTAATCCAGCACCGAGACGCGCGGGAACGAACTTTCCCGATGTCCCCGCAGACTTCTGGGCGAAAGGTGCGATCGACCAAGCGTATCGCGCTGGATTTATTTCGGGCTTCCCCGATGGTAGCTTCAAGCCGAATCAAAATGTGACGCGGCTGCAATTAGTCCTATCGCTGGCGAGTGGATTTAACCTTCCCGCTGCAAACGCGAATGTGCTAGCGGCTTTAAGCGATCGTAATGCGATTCCTCAATCGGTTCAAGATCGCGTGGCGGCAGCAGTTCAAGCGGATTTGGTGGTGAATTATCCTGATCAGAAAAAGTTCAACCCAAATCAAGAAGCTTCGCGTGCAGACGTTTCGGCAATGGTTTATCAAACCTTGGTGCGAGATAAACGAGTTGCGGCGGTTAATTCACCGTACATCGTGACTGCGTAATCGAGTGAACGAGCGGCGATATTGCGGCGAAATCTTCAGATCGCTGCTCGTCCAACTTGAAGAATTAGCGAAACCTTTGATTAGTAAAGCATCTTCGATTCGTCATCAGAACCGAGACAAGCGTTCCCAGATTTACGACTTTGCCTGAAACGGAGTGACTTTACCGCCCAATGCTTCGACGATCGTGGTTGTATTTGTCACCATCATTTTGATGTAAGTATCGCCTGGGCTTCCGGGTGCGCCGATCGAGTCCGAATACAATTGCTGTGGCGCTAATTTCACTCCAGATTCTTGTGCCACTGTTTGAATCAGTGCTGGATTAATAGTAGTTTCTGCAAAAATGGCAGGAACGCGCGCCGATTTGATCGATTGTACTAATCGCTGTACAGTTTGGGCGCTGGGTTGTTCTTCGGTGCTGATGCCGATGAGTGTTCCAGCGATCGTCAATTGATAAGCATTGCCATAATACTGAAACGCATCGTGTGTTGTAACGAGGCGACGATTTTGGGCGGGAATCGTTTGAACTTGCTGTTTGATCCAAGCATCGAGACGATTCAGATCTGCGATCAAGCGATCGGCGTTTTGCGTCAATTTTTCGCGATCGTTGGGCACAAGTTGAATCAAAGCATCTCGAATCGCGGCTGCCATTTTTGCTACGTTTTGCACATTGCCCCAGACGTGCGGATCAGGAACTTTTTGCCCTTCTTTTTCAAGCTGGAGCGGTGGAACGACTTCGCCGATCGCGACTTGTCGCACGTTTGCCCCTGCCGCTTTCATCAATCGAATCAGTCCCGGTTCTAAGTTATAGCCGTTGTACAAAATTAGGTTTGCTTTTTCCATTGCAACAGTATCAGCGGGAACGGGTTCATACGTATGTGGATCGGCTCCAGGCTTGAGAATACCGATGATTTGAACAGAATCACCCGCGATCGTCGATGCGAGATTTGTCAAAATCGTACTGGTCGAAACGACTTGCGGCTTTTGATTGGTCGCTTGCTCTTGTCTACCACAGCTATGCAGCCAGAGCGCGATCGCACTTCCCAACAAAACCTGCCCGAATCTTCGTCGATCGATCATTCCCGCTCCTCATTTCCTTCAGCAGAATAATGTACTACGAAACGGGCAAAGACCTTATCATACAGGGTGAAGAGATCGCTGCTTGGAGCACAGAATATGACGGTGAATCGATTGTCTCCGCACCTCGGTCTACCTACAATGTATGATTTGCCGAGTGAAGACCCAGAGGAATCCGGCTTGCCTGACGAATTTCATGACATCCAACCCCAGTTATTAAGTCAGACGCTTCGGCTCGTAGGTTATGAGAGCGATCGTATCTTCACAGGTACAGATATGAACCTCTACTACGCGCCTGATCATCTCCGGTGGCACAAACGTCCCGATTGGTTCCTCGTCGTTGATGTGCCGCGACTTTACCAACAAGAAGACCTCAGAAATAGCTATGTTGTTTGGGATGAAGGCAAATCGCCAAGTGTGATTGTCGAGTTGCTCTCGCCCGGACGAGAATTTGAAGACTTAGGCGCTTTCACCGACGAACGGATCGAAGAAGATGTACCGCCCGATTTGGCACCTTATACGATCGAAGACGATGAAACGGGCATCAAACCACCGCATAAGCTACAGGTTTACGGTGAAATTCTGCAAGTGCCTTACTACTTCGTGTTTAGTCGGTACAGTAATC
Organism: uncultured Leptolyngbya sp.; assembly: GCA_964242045.1. Classification (GTDB taxonomy): domain Bacteria; phylum Cyanobacteriota; class Cyanobacteriia; order Leptolyngbyales; family Leptolyngbyaceae; genus Leptolyngbya. The sequence continues at coordinate 4,205 of CAXTDB010000194.1, forward strand.
GTCTGCGGTTTTTTCAATTGAACGAGGGACGCTACCAGGAACAGCGAGTCGATCGCGAGAATCCGAGAGTGTGGCTGCCGTTGTTGGGAATTGGTTTAGGCGTGTGGTACGGCGAATTTGATGGCGTTACTCGGTCTTGGATACGCTGGTACGATGCTGATGGAAATTGGATTCCAAACAACGCAGAACGCATCTTGCGAGAGCAACAACTACGAGAGCGAGAGCAACAACTACGAGAGCGAGAGCAACAATTACGAGAACAAGCAGAGTTTCAATTGCGACAAGTGGTGCTGAATTTGTTGCAGTCGGGAATGTCGATCGAGCAAGCTGCTCAAATCGCCGGATTATCTGAAGACGTAATTCGACAATTTGGGCAGCCTTGATTCTGCGTCAAGAATGAACAGGCTGTTTATGGGTATTCGCTTGGGTGCGGCGTTCTTTGAGATAGTCAAAGAATTCGCGACCTTCTCGCAAACGTCGGACTAGCATTTGTCGATCGCTCAACATTTCACGCACAATCGGCACGATCGCTTTCGGTCGGAAGTAAAAGCGACGATACATTTGCTCAACCGCTGCTTCAATGTCTGCACTCGACAGGGATGGATAGTGCAAGGTTGAAGTCTGAATCCCTGAATCTGTAACCATTGCAGCATCACTGAACCAACCGTTGGCTTGAGCTTGGGCATATAGCTCAGTGCCGGGATACGGAGCCGCGATCGACACTTGAATCGTGTGCGGGCTAAGCTCACAAGCAAATCGAATCGTTTCTTCGACTGTTTCGGCAGTCTCGATCGGAAGTCCGATAATGAAAGTTCCATGCACGGTGATGCCTAAGTCACGACAGTTTTTCATGAACTGCCGCGCGACTTCGAGCTTGACTCCTTTGCGAATGTTGTTCAGGATCTCTTGATTACCAGACTCAAAACCGACCAGCAGCAATCGCAAGCCGTTATCTCTCAACTGTTTTAGCGTGTCGTAGTCGAGATTGGCGCGCGCATTACAACTCCAAGTAAGCTTTAAGCGCTTCATGTGTTCACTGATGGCGATCGCGCGATGTCTGTCGATCGTAAACGTATCATCATCGAACATATATTCACGCACTCGATCGCCGAAAATGGCTTTGGCTTCTTCCATTTCGCGTCCGACGACATCGGGACTTTTGGCGCGATATTGATGTCCGCCGATCGTTTGAGGCCACAGACAAAACGAGCATTTTGCTGGACAGCCGCGACCTGTGTAAAAGGAAATGTAAGGGTGCAGCAGATAGCCGATAAAGTATTTGTTGATGTCTAAATCGCGATCGTAAGTCGGCAAAACGCTCGGCATTTGATCCCAGTCGTGAATCAATGCGCGATCGGGGTTGTGGTGAATTGTGCCAAACTGATCTCGATAGCTCAAGCCATTGATCTGATCCCAAGGTTTACCTTCAGCGAGTTCTTTGCAAGTGTAATCAAACTCATGCCGACAGACGAAGTCGATAATCGGATGTTGTTGTAAGGTTGGCTCTGGTAAAACGGCAACGTGCGCGCCAATTAAGCCGACTTGAACACTGGGATTCTGGGTCTTGAGTGCGGTTGCGACTTTGGCATCATTAACAAGCGTCGGGGTACTGGTGTGCATAATTACCAGGTCATAATCTTTGGCGATCGCCAAGACATCCTCGATCGTTTGGTCGTGGGGTGGTGCATCTACGAGGCGGCTTCCTGGAACGAGCGCCGCAGGCTGAGCCAGCCAAGTCGGATACCAAAATGAGGTGATTTCTCGTTTTGCTTGGTAGCGAGCGCCTGCACCGCCATCGAAGCCGTCAAAAGAAGGAGGACTGAGAAATAAAGTTTTTTTCATTACCACGATCGATTCAAGTTTGATAACACTATAGAGAATAGTAGAAGAAAACCACAATCTCATTAGTTTTAGAAAATGTTTAAGATCGCTCAAGAGCGTTTTGTGTACACCACGTAATCTTGGTTCTGGTAGGCAACGGGCAACTCTAATCGATGGCTCACTTCAGTCACTAGATGATTGGCTTGGTATTTCGACATCAACGCTTCCACCTGAGAAGTCGTTAATTTTAGATAGGCGGTATTGATTGTTTTACTCAGTTCCCAACCTCCGATCGCATGTTTAGCGCTAGCTTGCTGAAGAACACTGTGACTGCTCAAATCGTCGAGACGTTGATACCATTCGTTGATTCCAGCTTTGGTCTGGGGTAACAGCTTGAAATTCGCGACTGTTGAACGTTCGGTCAGCCAGGTAAAGGTTGCAAACCAGGAATCCGGCGGAACTAACACAACCGCTTCTTTTGCAGTATGATGACTGACCCAAGCACATAGCTCTTTCCATTCAGAAGACACTTCTTGTTGAACATTCGGAAACTGACGTAGATCAAGCAATTGCTCTTTAAAGGCAATCGATTGAACGGCAACGATCGCGCTCAGGATTATCACGTTCACTAGCACAAAGACCCGCCGCGCTTTCCCAATGAATATCTGTTCGATTGCACAAGCAAACAGTAAAGCTGTACCGAGCGGCAACATCACATCCCCAAACCGAAATGGATAGTACTGCAAAAATTTGCCTTCAGTATCAAACGGCGCGATCGCTAATCCAAGAACAAACGGAACAAAGCTAATAATCGTAAATTCAGCCAACCCCATTTGAGCGGTAAAAGATTGCGATCGCTGACTTTTGTATCGAAGCAAACTAACACTGAATGTAAAAGCCAGTAGATAAAGCGCGATCCATGCTTTTGATGACCAAGCAAACGGATGAAGATGATGTGGCAGTCGTAAAAAAACATAGATAAACGAAGGCGCGATCGCCTCAGTTGGGGTTGGGCTGAATAGCTGCTGTGCGATCGCGGGTAATGCACAAATGCTACCTGCTAGATAGCTGACCAGAATCAGTCCAAAAAAGCGAATTCCTTTAAGGCGGGTGTTTGGTTTGAGCGCAAGCCATCCAAGTGCCGTTAGAAACGCCCATCCCCCGACAAGAACATGAAACGAGGTTGCAATTCCTAAGAACAATGCCATCCAGAGATATCGCCCCGATAGCATAAAACTAATCGCAAATAAGATGAATCCATAAGCAAGCGATTTTGCTTCTAGCGCTGTGATTAACCATTCGCCTGCTGCGACGCTCTGTTTTGCTAAAAACAAGCTAATTGCTAATAACAACAACGGTAAGCTGAGATTTAATTTTCGCGCGATCGCCACAAATCCTGAAGCGACCAAGCCGTAGCATAATAATCGTCCAGCGATCGAGGTTGCCAAAAACCCCCATTGCCCTGCAAGCCAACCAAACATCGATTGAAATAACAGTCGATAGCTTGGAGGTTGATTCAGATACCAGTCGTTGGGCATCCAGCTTGGATTAGCAAACTGTTTGGCTAATGGCAGAACATCAGTTTCGTTTGCAGAACCCATGTTGCCAACCAAGAGCAGATTCAAACTAAGAAAAGCCAGAACTGCAAGAATTGAGAGCCATTGTTTACGAGTGCTTGATTTGGCAATTGCGATCGTGCTTTGCGTTGAATCCTTAGCTGTGATACTCCGCATCGAATCCGCCTCCTGAAAACAACATCCACCAAAAACTACGGCAGCTTAGCATTCCAGAATAAAGAAATCGCTTCTGAATCTCAAGCTTTTGATCCGAACGAGGCGATTGGTAAGCGATGAGAAAGGTACGATCGCGCTCAAGCCTTGACGAATCTCTACTGTATGGATGATGAACAATCAGCTGAGAGACTTTAACTTGCGGTGTCCGAGTGATTTGATTAGGAATATGAAAACGAGAAAACTAGGCAGCCAAGGATTGATTGTTTCAGAATTGGGACTTGGATGTATGGGAATGTCTGAGTTTTATAGTGGTCGAGATGAAACGGAATCGATCGCAACGATTCATCGCGCGATCGAATTAGGCGTGACGTTCCTCGATACTGCCGATATGTACGGCCCTTTCACCAACGAACGATTAGTCGGACGAGCGATTCGAGATCGACGAAATCAAGTGATTCTTGCGACAAAATTTGGCAATGTTCGGACAGAATCCGGGGGCTTTGCTGGAATTAGCGGTAAACCAGAGTATGTCCGCCAAGCTTGTGATGCGTCACTTAAACGCTTGGGAATTGAAGTGATTGATCTGTATTATCAGCACCGCGTTGATCCGACGGTTCCGATCGAAGACACGATCGGCGCAATGTCGGAACTAGTACAACAAGGCAAAGTCCGATATTTGGGAATGTCCGAAGCGGCTCCCGCAACGATTCGACGCGCGCAAGCAGTTCATCCGATATCAGCACTGCAAACTGAATATTCGCTGTGGAGCCGCGACCCAGAAGATGAAATTCTCGCGACAGTCAGAGAATTAGGGATTGGATTTGTTGCTTACAGCCCGTTAGGACGCGGATTTTTATCGGGTGCAATTACCCGCCCAGAAGATTTGGCAGAAGATGATTATCGCCGCAATTCTCCGCGTTTTCAGGGCGAGAATTTTCAGAGAAACCTGCAATTAGTGGAACGAGTCAAGACGATCGCAACTGAAAAAGGAGTTACGCCAAGTCAGCTTGCTCTCGCTTGGTTACTCGCTCAAGGTGAAGACATTGTTCCGATTCCGGGAACGAAGCGACGCAAGTATTTAGAGGAAAATGTTGCGGCAACAGAATTAAAATTGAGCGCAGCGGATTTGCGACGGATCGATGAAGTTGCACCAAAAGGCAGTACGGCAGGAGAACGTTACCCGGCTCAAACCATGAGCGCAGTGAATCGGTAGCGCGATCGCACTCATATCAATCCCGCGCTTTTCCCAAATACTTCTCTAGATACGGTGAAAACACTTCGTAAATCAGGGTGAACGGCTTGCCATGATGCCAAAACAGGTAATGCCGTCCCCACAGCGGTGTGGAGTAGCCAAACGCCGCTTCTAACGCTGCCGATCGACCGTAATGTAAGCCCTTAATCTCGCGATACAACTCTAAACGCGATCGCGATAAATTCGACCAGATCGGCTGCGATCGATTTTGCAAATACTCGTCAATATGGCTCGATTCCCACCAGGAAGTGGCATAACCTAACCGCTGACCGGATGCGGTTTTGAGCCAAATTTGTCGTCGCAGACGACCGCCGGGAATTTGCTCGATCGCGCTGGGTGCATTGTCAGTGGCAAACCCGATTGGAGACATATCTAACACATCTACTTCGGTTGGCTCTCCGGTGAGAAGCTGTAAATGTCGAGTCGGGGAGCCGTCTCCGAGCAGCATCATTTGCCAAGCGGGGGAGAGTTC